>NZ_JACVYG010000199.1:0-1028 GCF_014712245.1 Streptomyces sp. 5-10 | reverse complement strand
CCACGACTCGCTGTTCCGGCTGGAGTGGCGGCCCGTCTCCGTGTCTGCGCCGTCATCGCTGGACTGGAAGAGCTGGGAGGAGGTCTCCGAGGTTGGATCCGCCCCCGGTGTGGTGGTGCTGAGGGTCGGTGGGGGGGATGTGCGTACGTTGTCGGGCCGTGTGTTGGGGGTGTTGCGGTCGTGGTTGGCGGGTGATCGTTTTGTGGGTTCGCGGTTGGTGGTGTTGACGTGTGGTGCGGTGTCGGTGGGTGGTGGGGATGTGGTGGATTTGGGTGCTGCTGCGGTGTGGGGGTTGGTGCGTTCGGCGCAGTCGGAGAATCCGGGTGCGGGTGTGATTTTGGCGGATGCGGAGGTGGGTGATGTTCCGCTTGTGGTGGCTTGTGGTGAGTCGCAGGTGGTGGTTCGGGGTGGTGTTGTGCGTGTGGGGCGTCTTGTGCGGGTGTCGGGTGGGTCGGTGGGTGTGGGTGGGTCGGTGTTTGATGATTCGGGTGCGGTGTTGGTGACGGGTGGTACGGGTGCGTTGGGTGCGCTGGTGGCGCGGCATCTGGTGGTGGTTCATGGTGTGAGGAGTGTGGTGCTTGTCAGTCGCAGGGGGGTGGAGGCTGCGGGTGCGTCCGGGGTGCGGGATGAGTTGGCCGGGTTGGGTGCTGTGGTGT
Organism: Streptomyces sp. 5-10; assembly: GCF_014712245.1. Lineage (NCBI taxonomy): Bacteria > Bacillati > Actinomycetota > Actinomycetes > Kitasatosporales > Streptomycetaceae > Streptomyces > Streptomyces sp. 5-10. Next base: position 372 of record NZ_JACVYG010000199.1, on the reverse strand, counting down.
CGGTTGTCGCGTGTGATGTGGCGGACCGGGGTGCGTTGGCGGAGGTTCTGGCGGAGTTTCCGGTGCGGGGTGTGGTTCACGCGGCGGGTGTGCTGGATGACGGTGTGATTGGTTCGCTCACGCCGGAGCGGTTGGATGCGGTGTTCCGTGCGAAGGTGGACGGGGCGCTGAATCTGCATGAGTTGACCAGGGACATGGATCTGTCGGCGTTCGTGTTGTTCTCGGCGGGTGCGGGTGTCCTGGGTGCGCCGGGTCAGGGGAACTATGCTGCGGCGAACAGTTTCCTGGACGCCCTGGCCGCGCACCGCCGTGCCAATGGGCTTCCCGCGCAAGCGCTCGCCTGGGGTCTTTGGGACACCGACACCGGCATGG
>NZ_JACVYG010000198.1:0-1063 GCF_014712245.1 Streptomyces sp. 5-10 | reverse complement strand
CCATCGCCAGCGCCTCACGCGGCGAGATCCCGAAAAAGCCCGGGTCGAAGTGGCCGGCGTCCGCCACGAAGCCGCCCTCGCGGGCGTAGCTCGTTCCGCTGTGGTCCGGGTCCTCGTGGTAGAGCGCCGCGAGGTCCCAGCCACGATCGGTCGGGAACTCCGAGATCGCGTCCCGGCCCTCCATGACCAACCGCCACAGATCCTCCGGAGTCTCCACCCCACCCGGATAACGGCAACCCAGACCCACGATCGCAATCGGCTCATCATCAGCGGCCGACACCACCACCGGACCCGCCACCGCGGCCGCGGCCCCCACAACCTCCGCACGCAGGAACTCCGCCAACACCGCAGGCGTCGGATAGTCGAACACCAGCGTCGCGGGCAGCCGCAGCTCACTCACCGCACCCAGCGCGTTCCGCAACTCCACCGCCGTCAGCGAGTCAAAGCCCAGCTCACGGAAGGAGCGGTCGGGCTCGACCGTCTCCGGACCGGCGTACCCGAGCACCGTCGCGACGTTCGTACGCACCAGGTCCAGCAGCACATCGAGCTGCTGGGCCTCGTCCAGCCCGGCGAGCCGCCGCGCCAGCACACCCGACGCCGCCACGCCCTCCGCCGCACGCCGCGCCGGAACCCGCACCAGACCCCGGAACAGCGGCGCCAGCGCACCGCTGCCCGCCTGCGCCCGGAGCGCGGCCATGTCCAGCGACATCGGCACCAGCACCGCCTCGCCGAGGCGGCCCGCGGCGTCGAACAGCTCCAGACCTTCGGTGGCCGAGAGCGCCACCACGCCACCCCGGCTCATCCGGGACACATCCGCGTCGTCCAGCTCACCGGTCATCGCACTGGAGTCGGCCCACAGGCCCCAGGCCAGCGAGGTGGCGGGCAGGCCGAGCGCCGTACGGTGCTGGGCGAGGGCGTCCAGGTAGGCGTTGGCGGCGGCGTAGTTGCCCTGCCCCGCGTTGCCGAACACACCGGCGGCCGAGGAGAAGAGCACGAACGCCGACAGGTCCAGCTCGCGGGTCAGCTCATGCAGGTTCCAGGCCGCGTCCACCTTCGGGCGCAG
>NZ_JACVYG010000197.1:0-1130 GCF_014712245.1 Streptomyces sp. 5-10 | reverse complement strand
ATCGACCTGCTGACCACCGCCGAGCGCGCCACCCTCCTCCGCCAAGGCAACTCCACCGCCACCCACCCCGCACCCGCGACCACCACCCTTCCCGCCCTCCTGACCGCCCAAGCCGCCCACACCCCCCACGCACCCGCCGTGGAATGGGGTGACGAGTGCCTCACCTACGAGGAGGCCGAGGCACGGGCGAATCGGCTGGCCCGGTATCTGATCGGGCGTGGAGCGGGGCCGGAAGCGGTGGTGGCCGTGGCGATGCCCCGCTCGCTCGACATGGTCATCGCGGTTCTGGCGGTGCTCAAGTCGGGCGCCACCTATCTGCCGATCGACACGGCGTACCCGCCGTCCCGTATCGGCTTTATGCTGCGCGACGCGCGTCCTCTCGCGGTGGTGACGACCAGCCGTACCCTCGGCGAGCTGGGCTGCGACGAGGTTCCTACGGTGCTGCCCGACGATCCGGACACCGCTGACACCATCGCCGCCCTGTCCGGCTCCGACGTCACCGATGCGGACCGTGTGCACCCTCTGCATCCCCTGCACCCGGCCTATNTGCACCCTCTGCATCCCCTGCACCCGGCCTATCTCATCTACACCTCCGGCTCCACCGGCACCCCCAAGGGAGTCGCCGTGCCGCATGCCGGAATCGCGAGCCTGGCGCTGACACAGGCCGACCGGTTCGACGTGGGCGAGGGCAGCCGGGTCCTGCAACTGGCCTCACCCGGTTTCGATGTGTCCATGATGGAGCTGGTCATGGCCGTCGCCACCGGGGCCACGCTGATCGTTCCGCCCGCCCGGATGTTGGTGGGCGAGGACCTGGCCGTCGTACTGCGGGATCAGCGCATCAGCCACGCCGTGATGTCGCCGACCGTGCTGGGCAGCATTCCCGATGGCGCCTTCCCCGACCTCCGCACCTTGATCATCGGCATTGAGCCATGTCCGGGGGAGCTGGTCCAGCGGTGGTCCGTCGGGCGGCGGATGGTGAACGCCTACGGCCCCACCGAGGTCACGGTGTACGTGACGGCCACGGGGCAGCTCTCCGGTCCGGAGGCGCCCCCGATCGGTGGGCCGATCGCCGGTATGCGGACGTATGTGGTGGATGGTGGGTTGGGTTTGGTGCCGGTGGGTGTGGTGGG
>NZ_JACVYG010000196.1:0-1145 GCF_014712245.1 Streptomyces sp. 5-10 | reverse complement strand
TCCCCGGTCCGGTACATCCGCTCACCCGGCACCACCCCAAACGGACACGCCACAAACCGCTCACCCGTCACACCACCACGACCAAGATAACCACGCGCCAACCCGACACCGGCCACATACAACTCACCCACAACACCCACCGCCACCGGCCGAAGCCGATCATCCAAGACGAAGACACGGGTGTTCACCACGGGAGACCCGATGGCGACGCTCCCGGCCCGTGGATCGCAGCGCCACAGGGTGGCGTCGACCGTGGTCTCCGTCGGGCCATACGAGTTGAACATCCTCACGACGGGAGCCCAGCGCACGAACAGTTCTCGCGGGCACGCCTCGCCGGCCACGACCAGGGTGAGGTCCGACCCGAGCGAGCCGTCCGCCTGAGTCGCCAGCACGGACGGTGGCAAAGCCACGTGTGAAACCACCTGCTTCGTCAAGAACGTCGCGAGGGCTTCACCGGCCCTCTGATCCGCGGGGATGACCACCAGGGTGGCCCCGGTCAGCAGCGCCATGCAGCATTCCCAGGCGAATCCGTCAAAGCTCAGCGACGCGAACTGGCCGATACGGCTGTCAGGTCCGACTCCAAGATGACGGACGTGTCCCTCGGCCAGGCTCGGGAGACCGGCGTGGGTGACAGCGACGCCCTTGGGGCGTCCCGTCGTCCCCGACGTGTAGATCACGTACGCCAACTCGTCGGGCCGCGACATGACCCCGGGCGAGGTCGTGGGCGCGGCCGCCAATGCCGCTGTCGTTTCCGGATCGTCCAGATTCAGCAGCCGAAGGCTGGGCGAGGCAAGCTCCCGCGTCAGTTCGTCCAGGCCGAGGACGACGCCCGTCCCGCTGTCGGCCAGCATGAATGCCAGCCGCTCCGTCGGATACTCCGGGTCGAGTGGCAGATAGGCCGCCCCTGCCTTCCACACACCCAGGACGGCCACAACCATGTCCACGCCCCGTGGCATGCACACCCCGACCAAGGACTCGGCGCGTACGCCCTGGGAGCGGAGATAGTGCGCCAGCCGGTTCGCGCGCGCGTCCAGCTCCGCGTACGCGATCTCCACCCCGTCATCCACTACGGCCGTCGCTTCTGGGGTGCGCGCTGCCTGGGCTTCGAACAGTCCCGTCGCCGTTGCGGCCGGTATCTGGCGTTG
>NZ_JACVYG010000195.1:0-1213 GCF_014712245.1 Streptomyces sp. 5-10 | reverse complement strand
GGCCCAGCCCCCACACCGCCGCCTGCTCCACACTCAACGGGCTCTCCGCGCCGCCCACCGCCACCGCACCCCGCGTCACACACCACACACGGCCGCCCACACCCGCATCCTCGATCCCCTGGAGCAGGGACGACGTCAGCGCCAGGCCCAACGGCACCGCCCCGTGCTCACCGTGCCGCCCCTCCGCCAGCGCCAGCAGCGACACCACGCCCGTGGTGTCGGAGACTTCGGCCTCGTCCAGGGCCCGGCGCAGCCGGTCCGCCATCACCGCGCGGTCGGCGTCGCCCTGCCCAAGCTCGACCACGACAGGCCGTGCACCTCGCCCAGCCAACGCGGCCACACAGCCCGCAACCCACTCGTCCCCGGCCAATCCCGCCGGGACCGCCACCAACCACGGGCCCGTCAGCGCAGCGCCCACCACGTCCGAAACGGGCGCCCACGACGCTTGATAGCGCCGGCGATCAGCCGCCTGGGTCATCGCCGGGGCCATGCCGGTACGGACCGGCTCCAGCCAGAAGCGCTCCCGCTGGAACGCATACGTCGGCAACTCCACGCGGCGGGGGCGGGCCGGCGCCAACAGGGCTGACCAGTCGACCTGCCGCCCTCGTACATAGATCTCGGCGAGCGCCTCCTGCAGCGAAGGGACGTCGTCCCGGCCATCGCGCAGCACCGACGCGAAGACCACGTCGGACACGCACTCCTGCCCCATCCCGGAGAGCACCCCGTCCGGGCCCAGCTCCAGGCNACACGCACTCCTGCCCCATCCCGGAGAGCACCCCGTCCGGGCCCAGCTCCAGGCAGGTGGTGACTCCCGCGTCCGCCAGACTCCGCACCCCGTCCGCGAACCGCACGGCCTCACGGACGTGCCGCACCCAGTACTCGGCGGAGCACAGCGCCTCGGCATCCGCGACCAGACCCGTCACGTTCGACACAACGGGGATACGCGCGGGCGCGTACGACAACCCCTCGGCCACCTGCCGGAACTCCGCCAGCATCGGCTCCATCAACGGCGAATGGAACGCATGCGAGACGCGCAACCGCTTGGTCTTGACGCCCTCGGCCTCCAGCAGCCCGACGACCTCCACCACAGCTTCTTCCGCACCGGAAATCACGGTCGAACGCGGCCCATTGACCGCCGCCACACTCACCTCAGCCTCACGACCGGCCAGCAACGGCAGTACGTCCGCCTCAGCCGCCCGCACCGACACCATCA
>NZ_JACVYG010000194.1:0-1218 GCF_014712245.1 Streptomyces sp. 5-10 | reverse complement strand
CCACCGACCCTCAGCACCACCACACCGGGGGCGGATCCAACCTCGGAGACCTCCTCCCAGCTCTTCCAGTCCAGCGATGACGGCGCAGACACGGAGACGGGCCGCCACTCCAGCCGGAACAGCGAGTCGTGGGGGGCCGGGCCCGCAGGGTCCGCTCGCCGGTCGAGGTGGGCGGGCGCGGCGGTGACCGAGCGCGCCGTCAGGACCGGCTGCCCGGCCGGGTCCGCGGCGTGCAGGGACACTCCGCCCGCTTCCCCGGCCCGGAGGTGTACGCGGAGGGACGCGGCGCCGACGGCGTGCAGCACCACGTCCGTCCAGGCGTGCGGCAGGGCGGCCTCGTCGCCGAACACGCCCGCGAACACGGCGGCGTGGAATGCGGCGTCGAGCAGGGCGGGATGCAGGCCGAGCCTGCCCACCTGGTCGCGCTCGTCCGGTGGGAGCTCCACCTCGGCGTAGAGGTCGCCGCCGGACTGCCAGGCCGCCTTGAGTCCCTGAAACGCGGGGCCGTACACGAGCCCCGCGTCGGCGAGGGCCGGGTAGGCGGTGCTGACGTCGAGGGGTTCGACGTCCGGCGGCGGCCAGGCGGCCAGGTCGGTGTCGGCGGGCGGTCGTGCTCCGCTGGCGGCCAGGGTGCCGGACGCATGCAGCGTCCACGGAGCCTCGCCGTCCGGGCGGGAGTGGACCGAGATCGGGCGGCGGCCGCTGCCGTCGGGCGCCGACACGGTCACCTGCACGCGCACGCCGCCTCGGGAGGGAAGCGGCAGTGGCGTCTCGACGGTGAGTTCGGCGAGGACACCGCAGCCGACCTGGTCTCCGGCGCGCAGCGCGAGTTCGACGAACGCGGCCCCGGGCAGGACGTTCGTCTCGCCCACCCGGTGGTCGGCCATCCACCGCTGCGTCGCCGGGGACAGCAGGCCGGTGAGGACGACGCCGTCCGAATCCGCGAGCGTCACCGCCGCGCCGAGGAGGAGGTGCTCAGCCGCGTCGAGCCCAGCGGCGGCGACGTCCCCGACGTCCGTGCGTGCTTCGAGCCAGTAGCGCTGGTGCTGGAAGGCGTAGGTGGGCAGGTCGACCCGTTCGCCGGGCCGCTCGGTGCAGAACACGGACCAATCGACCGACGCACCCGCCACATACGCCTCGGCCAACGAACAGGCAAACCTCTCCAGCCCACCCTCACCCCGACGCAACGACCCCACCGTCACCGCCCCCGCACCAACC
>NZ_JACVYG010000193.1:0-1263 GCF_014712245.1 Streptomyces sp. 5-10 | reverse complement strand
GTGTGAGGTGGCGGGTTGTCCAGTTGGGGAGGTGACCGACGCGGATCGTCTGGCGCCGCTGCGTCCGTCGCATCCGGCGTATGTGATGTACACCTCCGGCTCGACCGGCACCCCCAAGGGCGTGGTGATCACACAACAGGCCCTGGTGGCGCTGGCCCGCGACCAGGCGTTCGACGGCAGCGCACACGGCTGCGTGCTGGTGCACTCCCCCCTCGCCTTCGACGCGTCCACCTACGAGCTCTGGGTCCCCCTGCTGCGCGGCGGCAAGCTCGTTCTGATGCCCGATGGCCCGCTCGACACCGCCTCCATGGCCAAGGTGATCGCCGAGCATGGCGTCACAGGTGTCTTCGCGACCACAGCGCTGTTCAACAGTCTCGCCGATGAGTCTCCCGACTTCTTCGCGGCCGTTGAGGAGGTGTGGACGGGGGGCGAGGCAGCCTCCCCCGCAGCGGTCCGGCGGGTGATCGACACCTGCCCCGACATCGCCGTGGTGAACGCCTACGGCCCCACCGAGACCACGATGATCGCCACCTACCACCGGGTGGTGAGGGGTGGATCGGCCGCCGGGGTGGTACCGATCGGCCGTGGCACGGACAGCACGCGGGTNCGGGCGGACGATCAGGTGAAGGTGCGGGGTTTCCGTATCGAGTTGGGTGAGGTGGAGGGTGCGGTGGGTGCGCATCCGTCGGTGGGGCAGGTGGCGGTGGTGGTGCGGGAGGATCGTCCGGGGGATCGGCGTTTGGTGGCGTATGTGGTGCCTGCCGGGCCTGGGGCTGGGTGTGATGTGGCGGTGGTGCGGGAGTTTGTGCGGGGGCGGTTGCCGGAGTTCATGGTGCCGGGTGCGTGGGTGGTGCTGGATCGGCTGCCCGTGACGGCGAACGGGAAGCTGGATCGGCGGGCCTTGCCTGCTCCGCACGGGGGTGGTGGTTCGGGGTACACCGCGCCCAGGGATGGGGCCGAGGAGCTGCTGTGTCGGTTGTTCGCCGAGGTGCTGGGCGTGGAGCGGGTGGGGGTCGAGGAGGGTTTCTTCGATCTGGGTGGGCATTCGTTGTTGGCGACGCGGTTGGTGTCGCGGGTGCGGTCTGAGCTGGGGGTGGAGCTGCCGGTGGGGGCGGTGTGCGAGGCCCCGACAGTGGCCGGGCTGGCGCGTCGGGTGGCCAGGGGCGCGGGTCAGGCGGGCCGGGAGCGGCCCGGGCTCGTGCGGTGTGATCGGCGGCCGGAGCGGTTGCCGCTGTCGTTCGCGCAGAGCCGGTTGTGGTTCCT
>NZ_JACVYG010000192.1:0-1295 GCF_014712245.1 Streptomyces sp. 5-10 | reverse complement strand
CCTCCAGACCGGCGACCCGGCCCAGCCCCCACACCGCCGCCTGCTCCACCGCGCGCACGCCCTCGGAACCAACGACCGCGACCGCACCGCGCGTCGCACACCACATGGGAGCGGCCAGGCCCGCATCGCCCACCGCCTGCACCAGCGACAGCGTCAATGCCACGCCCAGGGGCACCGACCGGTGCTGACCGTGTCGGCCCTCGGCCAGTGCCAGCAGGGACAACACGCCTGTGGCATCGGCCGCTTCAGGCCCGGCCAGAGCCTCACGCAGTCGAGCCGCCACCAGCTCACGGTCGGCGTCATCGGGCCCCAGCTCGACCACGACCGGCCGTGCACCGCGTACGGCAAGCGCGTCCACACACGCCGACACCCACGGGTCGGCGGCCGTCCCCGCGGGGACCGCCACCAGCCACGGACCCGTTACCGTCCCCGCCGCGTCGGACACCGGCGACCAGGAAACGCGGTAGCGCCACCCGTCCACCGTGGCGCGCTCACGTCCACGGCGACGCCACGACGACAGCACCGGCAGCACCGCCGCCAGCGATTCACCGGCGCCGTTCTCGTCCACGACCGCCAGCGTGTCGGTGAGCGCGGGCAGATCCTCACGCTCCACGGCGTCCCAGAAGTCGGCGTCCACCGCGTCCATGGGGCCCGTCTCAGCCGTGGTGGCGGACGACTCCAGCCAGAAGTGTTCCCGCTGGAAGGGATACGTGGGCAGTTCGACGGTCCGGGGGCGCGCCGGTGTGAGCAGCGCGGCCCAGTCCACGGAACGACCCCGCACATGGATCTGGGCCAGCCCCTCCATGACCGAGGCGGTCTCGTCCCAACCGCTGCGGAGAACGGGGGCGAAGGCGGCGTCCGGCACACACTCCTGCCCCATGCCGGAGAGGACCCCGTCGGGGCCCAACTCCAGGTAGGTGCCCACGCCTTGCCCGGCCAGGCACCGCACACCGTCCGCGAAACGCACCGTCTCGNCCTCGGCATCCGCGACCAGACCCGTCACGTTCGACACAACGGGGATACGCGCGGGCGCGTACGACAACCCCTCGGCCACCTGCCGGAACTCCGCCAGCATCGGCTCCATCAACGGCGAATGGAACGCATGCGAGACGCGCAACCGCTTGGTCTTGACGCCCTCAGCCTCCAGCAGCCCGACGACCTCCACCACAGCTTCTTCCGCACCAGAAATCACGGTCGAACGCGGCCCATTGACCGCCGCCACACTCACCTCAGCCTCACGACCGGCCAGCAACCGAAGCACATCCGCCTCAGCCGCCCGCACCGACACCATCACC
>NZ_JACVYG010000191.1:0-1339 GCF_014712245.1 Streptomyces sp. 5-10 | reverse complement strand
GTGATGCTGGCGGTCCAGAACACCCCCGAGGTCGTGGTCGAACTGCCCGGACTCCAGGCGGCGCCGGCCGATGTCGGTGAGGTGCCGGCCAAATTCGACCTGGACATCCAGATCCAGGAACACTTCGACGAAGCCGGCCGCCCCGCGGGCTTGAACGGCGGGATCGTCTACGCCACCGACCTGTTCGACGCAGCCACCGCCGAGCGCCTCGCTCAACAGCTGGTGCGGACCTTGGAGGCGGTCGCCACCGACCCCGCCCTGCCCGTGCGGCAGATCGACCTCCTCGATCCTGAGTTGCGCCACACCGTTCTGCGCACCTGGAACAACACCGCACGTGGGGTGCCGGAGGTGACGTTGCCGGAGCTGTTCGCCGCCCACGTGGCGCGAACACCCGACGCGGTGGCGGTGGTCGGCCACGNCGTACTGCTGGCCGTACTCAAAGCAGGCGGCGCCTATGTGCCCATCGACCCCGACTACCCACCCACACGGATCACCTCCACACTGACCGACGTCGCCCCCACCGCGGTGGTGAGCACGACCACACTCACCGACCGACTGCGAAAGCACTCCACCTCATGGGAGCCGAGCCCAGGCCGAGGGCCGGTGGAATGGATCGTCCTGGACGACCCCACAGTCCAAGCAGCTGTGGCGCAATCCGAAGACAGTCCGCTGACCGACACCGACCGGACCAGCCCACTCCTGCCCGACCACCCCGCCTACGTGATGTTCACATCAGGCTCCACCGGCACCCCTAAGGGCGTCACCATCCCCCACCGAGCCATCGACCGCCTGGTCAACCCCGCCACCTTCGCCCCACTACACCCCGATGACATCGTCGCCCACATCTCCTCCATCTCCTTCGACGCCGCCACCTTCGAGATCTGGGGAGCCCTGCTCAACGGCGCCACACTGGCCATCGCACCCCCCGGCATACCCTCCACCACCACCCTGCGCCACTTCCTGACCACCCACCAGGTCAGCGTCCTGTGCGTGGCCGCCGGCCTACTCCACCACCTGGTCGACACCGACATCGAAGCACTAACAGGACTACACACCATCGTCACCGGCGGAGACGTACTGTCCCCACCACAATGCCGCACCATACTCGAACACCTGCCACAAACCCGACTCATCAACGGCTACGGCCCCACAGAAAACACCACCTTCACCACCACCCGACAAATCACCCCCACAGACACCCACAACCCCGCCGGCATCCCCATCGGCCAGCCCATCTCAGACACCACACTGTTCGTACTGGATCCGAATCTGCAGCCAGTACCACCAGGCGTGACGGGCGAACTGTACGTGGCCGGTGCCGGACTCGCCCGTGGCTACC
>NZ_JACVYG010000190.1:0-1425 GCF_014712245.1 Streptomyces sp. 5-10 | reverse complement strand
TTCGAGTTCTTTTCTGTCTGTGCATCAGTGTAACTAAAAACTCAAACAAAATGTGTGACGACGATGTTGCGGCTCTTGTCGTTGACAATGGTTCCGGTATGTGCAAAGCCGGTTTCGCTGGGGACGATGCCCCACGTGCCGTATTCCCATCCATCGTGGGTCGCCCCAGGCATCAGGGTGTCATGGTCGGTATGGGACAAAAGGACTCATACGTAGGAGATGAAGCCCAAAGCAAAAGAGGTATCCTCACATTGAAATACCCCATTGAACACGGTATCATCACCAACTGGGATGATATGGAAAAGATCTGGCATCACACCTTCTACAATGAACTCCGTGTAGCCCCAGAAGAACACCCCGTCCTCCTTACTGAAGCTCCATTGAACCCCAAGGCTAACAGGGAAAAGATGACCCAAATCATGTTTGAAACCTTCAACACCCCTGCCATGTATGTTGCCATCCAAGCTGTACTTTCTCTGTACGCTTCCGGTCGTACCACTGGTATTGTCTTGGACTCTGGAGATGGTGTATCTCACACTGTACCAATCTATGAAGGTTACGCTCTCCCCCATGCCATCCTCCGTTTGGACTTGGCTGGTCGTGACTTGACCGACTACCTCATGAAGATCCTTACTGAAAGGGGTTACTCATTCACCACCACCGCTGAAAGGGAAATCGTTCGTGACATCAAGGAAAAACTTTGCTATGTTGCCCTGGACTTCGAACAAGAAATGGCCACCGCTGCTGCCTCCACCTCCTTGGAAAAATCCTATGAACTTCCTGACGGTCAGGTCATCACCATCGGTAACGAAAGATTCCGTTGCCCTGAAGCTCTCTTCCAACCCTCATTCTTGGGTATGGAATCTGTGGGTATCCACGAAACCGTCTACAACTCCATCATGAAGTGCGACGTTGACATCCGTAAGGACTTGTACGCCAACACCGTACTCTCCGGTGGTACCACCATGTACCCTGGTATTGCTGNACGAAACCGTCTACAACTCCATCATGAAGTGCGACGTTGACATCCGTAAGGACTTGTACGCCAACACCGTACTCTCTGGTGGTACCACCATGTACCCTGGTATTGCTGACCGTATGCAGAAGGAAATCACCGCCCTCGCTCCATCAACCATCAAGATCAAGATCATCGCTCCCCCAGAAAGGAAATACTCCGTCTGGATCGGAGGATCCATCTTGGCCTCCCTGTCCACTTTCCAACAAATGTGGATCTCCAAACAAGAATACGACGAATCCGGCCCTGGAATTGTCCACCGCAAATGCTTCTAAGTCAATTAATTCTAATTTTACACCTAATATCAACATGTTGTTATACTGTATTGTACTTAAAATCTTTTTTATTGTTGCGACATTGGATGCACTGCCATCAAACAGACAAAGAACCGAATATCTACAAGAACTCAG
>NZ_JACVYG010000019.1:0-159690 GCF_014712245.1 Streptomyces sp. 5-10 | reverse complement strand
GAGCGGTGCGCGCGGCGCGGGCGGCGGTGGCTGGAGCGCGCTGGACCGCGGGCGGCGCGCGCGAGTGCTCGCGCGCCGCCGCCGCACCACCGTGATCCTCTTCGTCGTCTTCACCCTCGGCGCGATCGTCGCGGCCGTCGGCGGTCTCGCCTTCCTGTGGGCCCCGGGCATCCCGGCCATACTGCTCAGCGCCTATATCGCCTACCTCCGCGCCCAGGAGCGCCGCCGCTTCGCCTTCACCATGGACCAGCGCCACGCCGAGCAGGCCGCGCAGCGGCTGCGCGAGCGCCGTCCGCGGGCCCATCCGCCCGCCGAGGGCCCGTCCGCAGAGGACTGCCCCGCCGACCCTCCCGCACCCTCAGAGGCCGAGCCCGCCCCCGCAAAGGCGCCCTCGCCGCACGCGGCCGGGCGCCGCGCGCTGGTGGAGCAGACCGATCACGCCGAGTGGGTGGACCAGGAGCGTGAGCGCGAGCGGGGCCCGGCCGCCGGGGAGGGCTGGGAGCCGGTGCCCGTCCCGCTGCCCACCTACGTCACCGCCCCGGTCGCCCCGCGCGCCACCGGCAGCGTCGACCTGGCCGCCCCCGACGCCTGGAGCTCCGCCCGCTCCAGCACCGTCGACCCCGCCTCCGCCCACGACCCCGCCCCGGCCCCGGACCCGGTCGCCGCCCCACCCCGCGGCACCCGCGACCGCGGCCGCACCCCCCTCTTCGACCAGTACGCCGACGAGGACCGGCCGCGTGCTGCCAACGAGTGACGGCCCCTTCACTGACCAGCGGGGAACGGATTACCAAGCACCCCGGAGGGGATGCTAGAGTTTCACTCGTTGCAAGGGCCTGTGGCGCAGACTGGTAGCGCACCTCGTTCGCATCGAGGGGGTCAGGGGTTCAAATCCCCTCAGGTCCACCGCAGCTCAAAGCCCCCGCCGGGGAAATCTGGCGGGGGCTTTTTGGTGCCGTACAGCAGCGGAGTACCGCGGTTACTTCCGATCGTGCTCACCCAGGTGCTCGCCGAGCCTCCGTGGCGCCTTATGGCGTGCGTGCTTCGTCGGCCGAAGCGGATGGCGCGTGACATTGGCGGGCGGCGCCGCTGCCTTGGTCGACAAGGTCCTCGTACACCCCGACCTTGAACCTGATCAGGTCCAGGGATTCGGAGAGCCTGCCGATCTGGGCGGTGACGTGCTCGTGGTGCTCGCGCATGAGCGTGAGCCGTTCTTCCTCGTTGCCGGCGCCTTCTCTGACGAGGTCGGCGTATCGGCGGAGCGCGGGCAGGGGCATGCCTGAGGCGCGGAGAATGATGCAGACGGTCAGCCAGTCCACGTCATCCTCGCTGTAGACGCGGCGTCCGCCAGGTCCGCGTCGCACGGCGTTGACGAAGAGGCCCTCGCGCTCGTAGAAGCGCAGCGCGTGAACGCTCAAACCGGTGCGTTCGGCGACTTGTCCGATGCTCAGACTTGTCGTGATCTCAGCCATGCCGGTCAGGGTAATGGGGTTGATCTAGAGCCGGGTCTAGTTCCTAGGGTGCCTCGTGCGATCGACGCTTCCGTCGCTCCGCGTTATCGGTTGAACGAGTAAGGGAGCATCACCATGCGCTATCGCACCCTCGGGAGAACCGGTATCGAGGTCAGTGTCCACTGCCTCGGGACCATGATGTTCCAGGATGGCTGCAACTCCGACCACGACGATTGTGTCCGCATCATCCACGCCGCCCTCGACCAAGGGATCAACTTCGTCGACACCGCCGACATGTACGGACAGGGTGAGTCCGAGGAGATTGTGGGGAAGGCGCTGCGGGGGCGCCGTGACGACGTCGTCCTCGCCACCAAGGTCCACTTTCAGATGGGTGAGGGCCGCAACCGCAGTGGCAACTCGCGGCGTTGGATCCTCAGGGCGGTCGAGGACAGCCTCAGGCGCCTGAACACTGACTGGATCGACCTCTACCAGGTCCACCTCCCCGACCACTCCACGGACATCGAGGAGACGCTCTCGGTACTCAGCGACCTCGTGCGCCAGGGAAAGATCCGCGCCTTCGGCTGCTCGAACTTCCCGGCCGAGGAGATCGTCGAGGCACACCACGTCTCCGAGCGGCGCAACCTCGGACGCTTCCGTACCGCCCAGCCGCCCTACTCGATTCTCGCCCGCGGGATCGAGGCCTCGCTCCTGCCCGTCTGTGAGCGCTACGGCATGGGGGTACTGGTCTGGAGCCCCCTCGCCTTCGGATTCCTCACCGGCAAGCACCGCAAGGACCAGCCCATCGACCTGGCAGCCGGCCGTGCCGCGCTCCGCCCGGCATTCTTCGATCCCGCGATCGCCGAAAACGCCGCCAAGCTCGACGCCGTCGAACGGCTCATCGAGCTCGCGACAAGCATCGGCTGCACCCTCCCGCAGCTCGCCGTGGCCTTCACCGTGGCCCATCCCGCCGTCACCTCGGCGATCATCGGACCGCGGACCATGCGGCAGCTGGAGGATCTACTCAAGGGCGCCGCGCTCACCCTGGATGACGCGACCCTCGACCGGATCGACGAGATCGTGCCGCCTGGGGTGAACCGGTACAACCCCAGCACCTCCTTCCCGGCCCGATCACTGACCGACACCGCCTTGCGGCGCCGCCCGCTCGCCGAACGCGCCGCGGCCTGAGCCCGACCACGGCTCAAAGCCCCCGCCGGGGACCTTGAGTTCTCGTAAGGATCAGGCGGAGCGGTTTTCCGCGCTGACCATCCAGGCGTGCTTCTCCAGGGATTCGATGATCGCGTGCAGCAGGTCGGCCGTGGAGGGGTCCTCGCTGTCGACCTGGTCGTGGAGGGTGCGCAGGGTGTCGACGGTGGCGCGCAGACGGGCGGTGATGAGGTCGACGACGGCGGTCACACTCACCTCGCCCGCCGGGAACGCGGGGAGTGTGGTGGTCGCCGCCACGGTCTCGGAGCGGCCGTCCGGGATGGCGGCCAGGGCGCGCATGCGTTCGGCGATGGTGTCGGCCGACTCGCGGGCGTCGTCCACGATCTGATCGAGTTGAAGGTGCAGATCCCGGAAGTTGTGGCCGACCACGTTCCAGTGGGCCTGCTTGCCCTGGAGATGCAGTTCGACGAGGTCCACCACGATCCGCTGCAACGCTTGGGCGAGCTGTGGTGAGGCCGTGAATCCGGCGACCTCGCTCTCCGAACGTCGGGAACCCCCAGAAGAGGCCATGGCGTGTCTCCTTCGAAAGCGCCGCAGAGCAGACCCCTGGCACAGGAGGCCCGTGTCAAGCCTCAGGGAGGTCTCTCTCCGTCGCCACTCCGCTTGATCCGCTCGGGTACCTAGGGGGAATGAGTACCCCGCACGATCCGCGGGCGGCCCGTGCGCGGTTGGGTGGAACGGTGAACGAGACAGCTTCCGCGGGAACGGGTGCCGATGAGGCGGCAGGCGCCGCGCAGGACCGGAGGGTCCGTACGGTGGCCAAGGTCGGCCTCGCACTGCTGGTACCCACGGCCGTCGTCAGCATCGTCCTCGCCCTCATGACGCAGCGGGCCACCGATTGCATCGTGGACGGCGACCACTGCTCCTCCATACCCGGCTCGGTGATCTTCGGGTCGTTTCTGGCCTCGGCGGCGTTCGGGATCTTCGCCGTCGGCTGCCCGCGGGAGCGGCTGCCGTTTCCCTCGGCGCGGTCGTGGGCGGTCAAGCTACAGGGGGCCGCTCAGGTGGTGATGGCGATGCTGCTGCTGGCCTCTCCCTGAGCGTTCGGGAGGCGCGGGGGAGGGCGCGATGTCATGGAATCGTGCTCACCGCGTTCGTGTTTGGTGCGGGCCCGGGGACAGGTGATGGCGCAGGCCAGGGGCGCGGGCATAGTAGGTGCCCGGTCCTTTGGCTCCATGGCGTGAAAGCGCCGTAGGGCAGAGGGCGGCATACCGCAGCACACCACAGCACAGCACGACAACTGCACCACAACAGGGGGATAAGGCTCCATGCCACTCATACGCCGTTCCACCGTGGCGGCCGCGGCCATGACCGCGCTGCTGGTGGTCTCCGCTTCGGCCTGCGGGCCCGGTGACGACGAGGCGGCTTCCTCGTCGAGCTCCTCGGCCGCGTCCACCGGACAGCAGGCCAAGGACGGGATCCAGCTGCCCGATGGCGTCCCGACGAGTCTGGACGACCTGAAGAAGTGGAAGGAGGGCGGCTGGAAGGACTGGGACAAGTGGGCCCGCAAGGCATCGGAATTCGCCAACCCGATCATCAAGAACTTCTGGCAGCCGTCCAGGATGGCCAAGGCGAAGGACTCGTCGCACACCGTCTCCACGCAGAGCGCCGGCCAGGACCAGGCGGCCACCGACCCCGAGCCGCCCGCCGTGCCGGCCAAGCAGGTCTCGCGGCCGTACCACCAGAACATGGCGCCGGTCGGGAAGGTGTTCTTCGACAGCCCCGAGGGGCCGATGGTGTGCTCCGGGACGGTCATCGACGACCCGGCCCATCCGGGGAAGTCCAACCTGGTGTGGACCGCGGGCCACTGCGTGCACTCCGGCAAGCAGGGCGGCTGGATGCGCAACATCGTGTTCGTGCCCTCGTACAACGACAACGGACTGCCGGCCGAGCAGACCCAGACGGCGGCGCAGAACGAGGTCAGCCCCTACGGCGTGTGGTGGGCGGACTGGTCGCAGACCTCGTCCGAGTGGATCGCGAACGGCGGTAAGACCGGCGGGGTGGGCTCGGCGTACGACTTCGCGGTGCTGCATCTGAAGCCCGAGAACGGCGGCGGCAAGTCGCTGCAGGAGACGGTCGGGGCCTCGGTGCCGGTGTGGTTCGGGGCGCCGTCGGCGGACCGGGTGAGCTCGATCGGCGCGTACGGCTATCCGCAGGCCCCGCCGTACGACGGGGCGAAGATGTTCAACTGCACCAGCAGGCCGGGCCGGCTGTCGTTCTCGCCCACCTCGCCGACGATGTACCGGATCGGCTGCTCGATGACCGGCGGTACCTCGGGCGGCGGCTGGTTCGTCAACCACGGCGGTAAGACGGTGCTGGTGTCCAACAGTTCGATCGGCTCGTACGGGCACACCTGGCTCGCCGGGCCGCATCTGGGGGCCGAGGCCAAGGGCGTGTTCGAGGCCATCAGCAAGAAGTTCGCCGGTCGGGGCTGACCGGCCCGCAGAGGTGGAAGGGGCCCGCTCCGCATGGGCGATGGGGAGCGGGCCCCTCGTCATGGCCGTACGGATGGCCTTACGGGCGCCCCCGAAAGGCCCGTCGCGTCCGTCGTGTCCGCCGCACCCGTGGCGTCCGTAAGGAGCTTGGCGTAGCAGCGGCTGGTCTCCTCGAAGCGGTAGAGCCCGAACTTGGTCACCGGTGTGTAGCCGGACGAGGTGTACAGCGCGATGGCCTCCGGCTGCTCGGTGCCGGTCTCCAGGACCATCCGCACCCGCCCCGCCTCCCGCGCGCTGTCCTCCAGCGCCGCGAGGATCCGCCGGGCCAGCCCCCGCCCGCGCGCCGCGCGCACCACGAACATCCGCTTGATCTCGGCGTCCCCGTCCTCGTAGCCCTCCTCGCTCCGCTCCTGGCTGCGCCAGCCGCCGCTCGCGACCGGGGTGCCGTCCGTGTCGTAGGCGATGAGGTAGAGGCCGCGCGGCGGCTCGAAGTGGGCCGCGTCCATATGCGTCAGATCGCCCTCGCCGTAGCGCTCGGCGTACTCCACCTGCACTTCCTCGTCGAGTTTGCGGGCGTCAGGGTGATCGTAGCGAATGACTCGAACGTCCATGCGACGGATCGTACTTCCAGGCAGGGGGAGGGGCCGTTGATTTCGTCGCGTATCGTGCCGGGCGTGCTCACCGTGACGACCGTGAATGTGAACGGGCTGCGCGCCGCCGCCAAGAAGGGCTTCATCTCCTGGCTGGACGGTACAGCGGCCGATGTGGTGTGCCTCCAGGAGGTGCGCGCCGAGCCCAAGGAGCTGCCCGAGGCGGTCCGCGAACCCGACGGCTGGCATGTGGTGCATGCCCCCGCGGCGGCCAAGGGCCGGGCCGGGGTGTCGGTGTACGCCCGGCGCGAGCTGGAGGGCGTCCGGGTCGGCTTCGGGTCGTCCGAGTTCGACGGCAGCGGCCGCTATGTGGAGGTCGATCTGCCCGGCGTGACCGTCGGCAGCCTGTACCTCCCCTCGGGTGAGGTCGGCACGGACCGCCAGGACGAGAAGGAGCGCTTCATGGCGGAGTTCCTTCCGTATCTGAAGGAGCTGCGCGAGCGGGCGGCGGCCGGCGGGCGCGAGGCGTTGGTGTGCGGCGACTGGAACATCGCCCACCAGGAGGCCGACCTCAAGAACTGGAAGGCCAACCAGAAGAAGTCCGGATTCCTGCCCGAGGAGCGCGCCTGGCTGACCAGCGTCTTCGAGGAGGCGGCGTACGTGGACGTGGTGCGCGCCCTGCACCCGGACGTCGCGGGTCCGTACTCGTGGTGGTCCTACCGCGGCCGGGCCTTCGACAACGACGCGGGCTGGCGCATCGACTACCAGATCGCCACCCCGGGGCTCGCCGGGCGCGCGGTCAAGGCGGTCGTGGAGCGGGCGGCCGCCTACGACCAGCGGTGGAGTGACCACGCCCCGGTGACGGTGGCCTACGGCCCGGCTCACTGAGGTTCGCGGGGCGGCGGTCCTGTGGGTTCGCCGACCTCCGCGGGCTCACCCGCCCCGCAGGCTCACCCGCCCCGCGGGCTCACTGACCCCCGGAGTGGCCCTTGGGCGGCGCCTCGCCCAACTCCGTCCGCATCCGGCGGTTCATGGCCATCGTCAGCTCGGCGTCCACCGCGCTCGTGGCCAGCGGCCGCAGCCGCTCCACGGTCTCGCCGACGTCCTCGCCGCGCTCCATGGCGTCCGCCAGCACATGGGCGCGCAGCAGTGTGACGAAGGTCTCGGCGATCGCGTCCACATGCTCACGCACCTCGCGCGCCGCGCCGAGCACGGCGGCCAGCGGGACGCCCTGTTCGACCAGGGTGTGTGAGACGTCCAGCAGACGGCGGCTGAGATGGACGATCTGGTCGCCGTCGACGGCCAGATAGCCGAGGTCGAGGGAGGTGCTGAGGTTCTCCGGGGTGACCTCGCCCTGGAAGTAGTCCGCGAGCGCCTCGGGCCGGAGGCGGACCGGGGTCTCCGCGGGCCAGGAGGCGGCCGCGCCGGACAGCCCGAGCAGCTCGCCGACGTCGCGGCGGCCGCTTTCGAAGGCGGCGAGCAGCTCGGCGATCCCGCCGAGGGTGTGGCCGCGCTCCAGCAGCGCCGCGATCGTCCGCAGCCGCGCCAGGTGGTGGTCGTCGTACCAGGCGATCCGGCCCTCGCGGCGCGGCGGTGGGAGCAGCTTGCGCTCCCGGTAGAAGCGCAGGGTGCGCACGGTGATCCCGGCCTTCTCGGCCAGTTCCGCCATGCGGTACTCGCGTACCTCGTCCGCTTCGCTCGTCGCCACGAGGGAAGCCTATGCCGAAGCCCATGCCGAGGCCGGTCGGGTGCAACCGCCGGTAACTAAGTTATCCACAGCCCCTACCGCTTGGCAGACCCCTGTCCTACGCTCCCATCGTGCCAGTGATTGCTGGCACGGTCGTATTCGCGTTCGTGGAAGGCGGCGGCATGGCAGGGCTGACGCATGAGCATGTGCGGGTGGCGGTGATCGGGGCCGGATTCGGCGGGCTGGGAGCGGCGGTGCGGCTGCGCCGCGCGGGCATCACGGACTTCGTGGTGCTGGAGCGCGCGGACGCGGTCGGCGGGGCCTGGCGGGACAACACCTATCCGGGCTGTGCCTGCGATGTCCCGTCGCATCTGTACTCCTTCTCCTTCGCGCCCAACCCCGACTGGCCCCGGAACTTCTCCGGCCAGCCCCATATCCGCGCCTATCTGGAGCGGGTCGCCGACACCTTCGGGCTGCGACCGCACCTCCGCTTCGGCGCCGAGGTGCGGTCCCTGCGCTGGGACACCGAAGCGGTGCACTGGGAGGTGGAGACGGCGCGGGGCTCGCTGACCGCCGATGTCGTGGTCAGCGCCACCGGTCCGCTCGCCGACCCCCGGATCCCGGACATCCCGGGGCTCGACGGCTTCCCCGGCGCCGTCTTCCACTCCGCGCGCTGGGACCACACCACCGATCTGCGCGGCAAGCGGGTGGCGATGATCGGCACCGGCGCCTCGGCCATCCAGATCGTCCCCGCCATCCAGCGCGAGGTCGGCCGGCTCACCCTCTTCCAGCGCACCCCACCCTGGGTGCTGCCGCGGATGGACCGCCGGATCAGCGGCCTCGAGCGATGGCTGCACTCGAAGATCCCGGCCACCCGGTCGCTGCGCCGCGGGGTGCTGTGGGGCATCCGGGAGCTGCAGGTAGGGGCCTTCGCCAAGCGGCCGGGCGAGATGCGGTTCGTGGAGTGGCTGGCCGGTGCCCATATGCGACGGGCCATCAAGGACCCGGGGCTGAGGGCGGTGCTGACCCCCGACTACCGCATCGGCTGCAAGCGGATCCTGCTCTCCAACGACTACTATCCGGCGCTCGCCCAGCCGCATGTGGACGTGGTCCCGGCGGGGTTGACGGAGGTGCGCGGCAGCACTCTGGTCGGTGCCGACGGCACCGAGACCGAAGCCGACGTGATCATCTTCGGCACCGGCTTCCATGTGACCGACGTCCCCATAGCCCAGCGGGTGACCGGGACGCGCGGGACGACGCTCGCGGAGGAGTGGAAGGGCGGGATGGAGGCGCTGCGCGGCACCACCCCGGCGGGATTCCCCAACTTCCTGACCATCATCGGGCCCAACACCGGCCTCGGAAACAGCTCGATGATCCTCGTCATCGAGGCCCAGCTGGCCTATATGGCCGACTATCTGCGCCAGTTGGACACCCTCGGCGGCAAGGTCGCGCTGGACGCCCGGCCGTCGGCGGTGCGCGCCTACACCGACATGATCCAGGAAAGGATGGAACGCACGGTGTGGAACACCGGAGGTTGCGACAGCTGGTACCTCGACAACGGCCGCAACACCACCCTGTGGCCCGGGACGACGACCGAGCTGCGGAGGGTCACCCGGCGCGTGGACCTCGCCGAGTACACGGTGGTGCGGCCGCGCACCGGGCCGGTCAAGGCCACGGTGTCCACGGCCAGCGCGGGGAGGGGTTCGCGGTGAGGCGGCCTCCTTCCCTGCCCTCGGGGCCGTACGTCCCGCCCGTGCCGGAGCGCGAGCTGACGGTCGTCTCGGCCGACGGGAGCCGGATCCATACGGAGCTGCACGGGCCCGAGGACGCCCCGGCCGTCGTACTCGCGCACGGCTGGGTCTGCTCCACGGCCTTCTGGGCGCCGGTGCTGCGCGCCCTCTCGGCCGACCACCGGGTGATCGTCTACGACCAGCGCGGCCATGGCCGCAGCCCGGCCCCAGGGCCCGGTGGCTACAGCACCCAGGCCCTGGCCGACGATCTGGTGGCGGTGGTGGACGCGACCCTTCCGCCCGGTCGGCGGGCCGTGCTGGCGGGCCACTCCATGGGTGCCATGACGCTGATGGCCGCCGCCGACCGGCCCATACTGCGCGAGCGCGCGGCCGCCGCGGTGCTGTGCAGCACCGGCGCCTCACGGTTGGTGGACCGGGCGCGGGTGGTGCCGCTGCGCTCCCCGCGGGCACGGTCGCGGGTGCACCGCCTGCTCCTCGGCTCCCGCGCCCCGCTGGGCCCGGTCACCCCGCTCTCCCTGCGGCTGGTGCGGTACGTCACGATGGGCCCCGGCACCGACCCGGCCACGGTGGAGGTGGCCGCGCGGATCCTGCACGCCTGCCCCCGCGCCGTACGCGCCGGATGGGCCCGGGTCCTGCTCGACCTCGCACTGGACGCGCGGATCGGCCGGCTGACCATGCCCACGGCCGTCATCGTCGGCACCGCCGACCGGCTCACCCCGCCCGAGCACGCCCACGCCCTCGCCGCCGCGCTGCCGCACTGCACCGGGCTGACGGAGCTCCCGGGGCTCGGCCATATGACTCCGCTGGAGGATCCCGAGGCGGTCGCCGGAGTGATCCGCGGCCTGGCCGGGGAGTACGGGACCTCCGGGGAAACTGATCTCACAACCTCCCAGGGACCCCGCCCCACCACTCAGGAATTCCACCCCACCTCTCAGGAATCCCACTCTCGGGAATCCCACTCTCGGGAATCCCACCTCACAACGGTGACGGAAGCCGGGCACACGGCAGTGGAAGCGAAGGAGCAGACGGCATGAGTGCGCGCAGGGGCCTTGAGGGCCAGGTCGCGGTGGTGACGGGCGGGGCGCGGGGCGTCGGCGAGCTGCTCGCTCGCAAGCTCTCCGCACGCGGCGCGAAGGTCGCGCTGGTGGGCCTGGAGCCCGAGGAGCTGAAGCGGGTCTCGGAGCGGCTGCCCACCGACTCCGCCTACTGGCACGCCGATGTCACCGACGCCGAGGCGATGGCTCGGGTGGCGGCGGAGGTCGTGGAGCGGTTCGGCGCGGTGGACATCGTCTGTGCCAACGCGGGCGTGGCCCAGGCCGGTCCGTTCCTCGATACCGATGAGACGGCCTGGCGGCGGGTGATCGAGGTCAATCTGCTGGGCAGTGCCACCACGGCCCGCGCCTTCCTGCCCGCGCTGACCGCCAGCCACGGCTATCTGCTCCAGATCGCCTCGCTCGCCGCGATCGCGCCCGCGCCGATGATGACGGCGTACTGCGCGTCCAAGTCCGGGGTCGAGGCGTTCGCCCACAGTCTGCGGGCCGAGGTGGGCCACCGCGGAGTGCGGGTCGGCGTGGGCTATCTGAGCTGGACGGACACCGATATGGTGCGCGGCGCCGACCGGGACGAGGTGATGCGCGAGCTGCGGCAGCGGCTGCCCTGGCCCGCGGGCCGCACCTATCCGCTGGGCCCGGCGGTGGACCGGCTGGTGGCGGGCATCGAGCGCCGGTCGGCGCATGTGTACGCGCAGTGGTGGCTGCGCGGTATGCAGTCGATGCGCGGCTATCTGCCCGCGTTCATCCACGCCGTGGGGCGGCGCGAGATGCGCCGCGCCGAGCCGCGGCTGGCGGCGACCCGGGGGGAGCGGGGCGGTCTGGTGGGCGCGGGCGGCGCGGCGGACGAGAAGGCGCGCACGGCGGGCACCGCGGATACGGAGCGTCATCGGTAACGCTCCGTCAACCGCGCTGACCTGCGCGTTCTTCGGCTCCTCCGGTCCGGAATGCGGAGAAAGTCGGCGCGTGTAACTCTTGTCGGGCCCGACGCCATTCATCCGATGAGGAGTGACACATGGGCCCCAAGGACCAGTCGAACGAGAAGGCTCAGCAGGCCAAGCGGAAGCCGCAGGGCGGGCGGAGCCAGGAGCCGCGGCGCGGTCAGCAGAGGCAGTCCGGTGAGCGCATGCAGTCGGCTGAGCGCACGCAGTCCGGTGAGCGCATGGAGGAGCGCTCCCGCCGGGAGCCGGGGCAGGAGCAGCGCCGTGGGCGGCAGGAGCGGCCGGAGGCCCGCGGGGAGTCCCAGCGGGCGGGCCGTGAGCGCCGTCAGCCGGGCATGGGCGACGAGATGATGGACCAGGAGCCCTTCGAGGAGATGTGACGCACGGAGGGCCGCACGGAGGGCGGCACAAAGGGCGGGAGGGGTGTATCCCCGTGGTCAGCCATGGGGATACACCGCTGCGCGCCACTCGCGCCCGCCCCCCGCACCCCATCCGTGCCAGCCCCCCGCACCGAACCCGCGCCCGCCCGCCGCTGCGTGGCCCGCGCTCAGTTCCCGTTGCGCGGTGGCAGTTGGGGGCGGCGCAGGTCGGGGACGTCCGAGTAGTCCGGCGGGGCCGCGGCCGGATGCCGTTCCAGCAGATCGAGCGCCGTACGGACGGCGACCCCCAGCTGCGGATGGCGGCCCTCCGCCCAGTCCACGGGGGAGCGCGGCGCCTCGATGTCCGGCTCCACACCGTGGTTCTCCACGCCCCAGCGGTAGGCGTCGAACCACGCGGCGTTCATCGGCACCGTGATCGACGTGCCGTCGCCGAGGCGGTGGCGCCCGGTCATCCCGACCACCCCGCCCCAGGTGCGCAGCCCCACCACCGGCCCGATGCCCTGGATCTTGAAGGCCGCGGTGATCATGTCGCCGTCGGAGGAGGTCGCCTCGTCGGCGACGGCGACGATCGGTCCGCGCGGCGCGTTGCTGGAGTACGACACGGGCTGGGTGTTGCGGGTCAGGTCCCAGCCCATGACCTTGCGGGTGAGCTTCTCCACCACCAGCTCGCTGATGTTGCCCCCCGCGTTGCCCCGGACGTCCACGATCAGCGCGGGCAGTGACATCTCGCGGCGCAGATCGCGGTTGAACTGCGCCCAGCCGGAGCCGCCCATGTCGGGGATGTGGAGATAGCCGCACCGCCCGTCGCTCAACTTCCGCACCACGGAACGGCGCTGGGCGACCCAGTCCTGATAGCGCAGCGGCCGGTCGTCGATCAGCGGGGAGACCGCGACCCGGCGCGGCGGCCCCTCGCCGTCCGGCGGCTCGAAGGTCAGCTCCACCGTCGTGCCGCCCGCGGCCGTCAGCAGCGGATACGGACCGGCCACCGGGTCCACCGGGCGCCCGTCGACATGGGTGAGCACGGCGCCGTCCCGGATGCCCAGACCGGCCAGCGGCGAGCGGGCCCGGGAGTCGGAGGACTCACCGGGCAGGATGCGGGCCACCGCCCACCGCCCGTCCTTGGGCAAGCGGGTGAGGTTGGCGCCGAGCAGTCCGATGGGGCGCTGGTAGTGGGACGGCCCCTCGTTGCGCCGCGCGGTGCTGACGTAGGCGTGCGAGGTGCCCAGCTCGCCGAGGGTCTCGCGGAGCAGATCGGCGAACTCGTCGGGCGAGGCGACCCGTTCGACCAGCGGGCGGTACTGGTCGAGCACCCCGTCCCAGTCGACCCCGCACATCCCCGGGTCCCAGTAGTAGTGCCGGGTGATGCGCCCGGCCTCGTCGTACGCCTGCCGCCACTCGGCCGCCGGATCGACGGTGTGCTGGATCCGCCGCATGTCGAGGTGGACGGTGGAGTCGCTGTCGCCGGACTCGGTGGCGGGCATCGCGCTCAGATCGCCGTCGTCGTAGGCCACCAGCCGGGTGCCGTCGCCGCTGACCGCGTACCAGTCCAGCTCACTGGTGAGCTCGGTGCGCTTGGCCTTCGCCAGGTCGAAGTGTTCCAGGGTGGGTCGGCTCGAGGTCTCGGCCGGGTTGGCGAACGTCTCGCCGAGCACGCCCGAGATCGGCCAGCGCAGCCACACCAGCCCGCCGCCGCTGACCGGGCTCAGCGAGGAGTACTTGGACGCGGCGACGGGGAAGGCCGTGACCCGGTTGGCCAGCCCCTCCACCTCGACCGTCACCGTGCCGTCGCCGTCGCCCCCGCCCCCGCTGTCGTCCGGGTCCAGCCCGCCCGCCGCCGGGCGCCCCTCGGGGGACAGCGCGAAGGGCGAGGGGGTGGCGGAGGACAGCGGTACGAGATAGGGGCGGCAGCCCAGCGGGAAGGAGAGGTCGCCGGTGTGCACGTCGTAGACCGGGTCGAAGCCGCGCCAGGAGAGGAAGGCGAGATAGCGGCCGTCGCTGGTGAAGACCGGCTCCTCGTCCTCGAACCGCCCATTGGTCACGTCCACCGTGGTCCGGTCGGACAGTCGCGCGATCTTGATCGAGCGCAGGGTGCGCCCTATCCCGGGGTGGGACCAGGCGAGCCAGGCCGAGTCGGGGGAGAAGGCCAGGTCGCCCACCGGGCCGTTGTCCGACCGGATCAGCTCGGTGACCTCGCCGTCCCCGTCGGGGGAGGTGTCCACCAGCAGCAGCCGCCCGTCGCCCGCGGCGACCGCGAGCAGGTCGCCGTCCGGCGAGGGCTCCAGCTCGTGCACCCGCCCCAGCCGGCCGGCGGCCAGCCGGCGCGGCTCGGCGGGCCCGGTGGCCCGGGGCAGATGGGTTATCTCGACGGCGTCCTCGCCCTCCGCGTCGGTGACGTAGGCGACCCGGCCGGTCGAGCCCAGCATCACGGGCAGCCGCACCCGGACGCCCGGGGTGTCGGCGAGGGTGCGGGCGGGGCCGTCGCGGTGGGTGAGCCAGTAGAGGCTGCCGCGCACGCACACCGCGCTGGCCCGGCCGGTGGTGTCCACCGACAGCGAGTCGATGTGCGAGGCGGCGGGCACCTGGTAGGGCCGCCGCCCGGTGCGCGCCCCGCCGAGCCGCACGTCCAGCTTGCGCGGTGCGCCGTCCGGGCTCAGGTCGTCCACCAGCCACAGCTCGCCCGCGCACTGGTAGACGACGCGGGAGCCGTCGGTCGAGGCGTGCCGGGCGTAGAAGTCGGCGTGGTCGGTGTGGCGGCGCAGATCGGTGCCGTCGGGCAGACAGGAGTAGAGGTTGCCGATGCCCTCGTGGTCGGAGAGGAAGGCGATCCGGCCGCCGACGAACATCGCCGCGTCCAGATGGCCGTTCAGCTTCTCCACGAGCCGGGTGCCGTGCAGCCACAGCCGGCCCATCGCCCCGCCCCGGTAGCGCTTCCAGGTGGCGGGCTCGTGCGGCGGCTTGCCGGTGAGCAGCAGGGTGCGGCGCTCGCCGTCGAGGTCGGCCACCGCGATGTCGGCCACCGGCCCCCAGGGCAGCCGCCCGCCGGGGCTGCCGTCGGTGGGCAGGCTGTAGGCCCAGGAGAAGTGGGAGAACGGCTGCTCATGGGAGGAGACCGCGAGGATCTGGGATGCGCCGTCCTGGTCCGGCGGGGTCCAGCCGCACACCGTGGCGTCCGTACTGCCCCAGTAGGTCAGTCGGCGGGCCGGGCCGCCGGCCGAGGGGACGAGATAGATCTCCGGGTCGAGGCTGCGCCAGGTGGTGAACGCGATCTGGGAGCCGTCGGGGGAGAAGCGGGGAGGTCCGACGCGGGTACGGTCCACGGTCAGCCGCCACGCTCGCCCGGGTGGCTCACCCGGGGCGGTCAGCGGGGCGACCCACAGATCGTCCTCGGCCGCGAAGCACAGCAAGTCGCCGTGCAGATGCGGAAATCGCAGGTACGCCAGGTCGTCGTCGCATGCGTAAGGCTCCACCCCACCCATGTTTTCGAGCTACGCCATTCGGAGCAACTCGGTTGTGTGACCGAGACCACGAGCGAAACGGCGTAGTTTCGATAGGGCGAGGCTTATGCTGGAGGAGTACGAAACCGTTTCGTTCGGAAGCTTGTCAAGTTCGCACGTTCGGAAGCTCGGAGGGAGGCGACACCCCATGCACGCCACGGATCAGCCGACGGAGGACCGCGACACCGCCCGGGTGCGCCGCAGCAGACTCTCCCCCGAGCGCGAGCGGGAGCTGTACGAGGCGGTGGTCGAGCTGCTGGGCGAGGTCGGGTACGAGGGTCTGACGATGGACGCCGTCGCGGCCCGCACCCGGTCCAGCAAGGCCACGCTCTACCGCCAGTGGAAAGGCAAGCCGCAGCTGGTCGCGACCGCGCTGCGCCACACCAAGCCCATTCTGCTCGAAGGCGTCGACACCGGATCGCTCCGCGGGGACCTGCGGGAGATCGCGCGGTGTTCGGAGACCGCCCATGAGCGGGACGCCGCGCTGATGAGGGGACTCGCCCACGCAAGTCACGACAACCCGGACCTTCACCAGGCCCTGCGAGAGTTGTTGATCTACCCCGAGATCGACGCGCTCCACACGCTGCTGAGGCGCGCCGTCGACCGTGGCGAAGTCGCCCCGGACCGGCCCGCCTTGAAATACGTCGTGCACATGATGTCCGGCGCGTTCATCACCCGAGCGCTCGTCGAGGGCAAGGAGCCGGACCAGACGTATCTCCTGGAGTACATCGACGCCGTGATCCTCCCCGCACTCGGCGCCGCGTAGTCCTTCCCTCCGCACTCCCCACCTCCCCGCACAACCACATATGACCTCGGCCGGCGCGCCGCTCTCGTCGCCGGTTCGGTCACCCATCCCTGCCCTGCCAGACAACCGACGGGAGCACTCCTTCTCGTGGCCACCTTCCTCTATAAACTCGGCCGGTTCGCCTTCCGGCGACGCGGCTTCGTCGCGCTGATATGGGTGGCGCTGCTCGCGGTCGCGGGCGTCGGCGCCGCCACCGCCTCCCAGCCCGCCAACGACAGCTTCTCCATTCCGGGCACCGAGGCCCAGAAGGCGTTCGACCTGCTGGAACAGCGGTTCCCCGGGGGTAACGCGGACGGCGCCACCGCCCGTGTGGTCTTCCGCGCCCCGAGCGGCGAGAAGATGACCGACCCGGCCAACAAGGCGGTGGTCACCAAGACCGTCGCCGAGCTCAAGGCCAGTTCGCCGCAGGTCGCCTCGGTCGCCGACCCCTACCAGGCCCATGCCGTCAGCAAGGACGGCACCACGGCGTACATCCTGACCAGCTACAAGGTCAACGCCATGGAGCTGAAGGACCCCGCCAAGGACGGTCTGAAGGAGGTGGGGCACAAGGCCGAGAAGTCCGGGCTGACGGTGCAGATCGGCGGTGACGCGCTCCAGGAGATGCCGGAGACCGGCTCCACCGAGATCATCGGCATCGCGATCTCCGCGGTCGTCCTCGCCATCACCTTCGGCTCGCTGGTCGCCGCCGGACTGCCCCTGCTGACCGCGCTCATCGGCGTCGGCATCGGCATCTCGTCGATCACCGCGCTCGCCACCACCCTGGGGCTGTCCACCACCACCTCCACCCTGGCGATGATGATCGGCCTCGCGGTCGGCATCGACTACGCGCTCTTCATCGTCTCCCGCTACCGCGCGGAGCTGGCCGAGGGACGGGACCGGGAGGAGGCCGCCGGACGGGCCGTGGGCACCGCGGGCTCCGCGGTCGTCTTCGCCGGCCTTACGGTCGTCATCGCGCTGGTCGGCCTCGCCGTCGTCAACATCCCGATGCTGACCAAGATGGGCTTCGCCGCGGCCGGTACGGTCGTCATCGCCGTCCTCATCGCGATCAGCCTCATCCCGGCGGTGCTGGGCTTCGCGGGCAAGCGGGTGTTCGGGCGCAAGGCGCGCCGGCGGATGGAGGAGCGTGCCGCGGCGGCCGCCGCGAGCGGCGCGGAAGCCCCCGAGGAGAAGCCCAACATGGGCACCCGCTGGGCCCGTTTCGTGCTGCGCCGCCCGGTGCTGGTGCTGCTGGTGGCCGTGCTCGGCCTCGGCGCTGCCGCCCTGCCCGCCACCAGCCTGGAGCTCGGTCTGCCGGACGACGGCTCGCAGCCGGTCAGCAGCCAGAAGCGCCAGGCGTACGACATGATCTCCGAGGGCTTCGGCCCCGGCTACAACGGTCCGCTGATGGTGGTCGTCGACGCCAAGGGCAGCGATGACGCCAAGGGCGCGGCCCAGCAGGTCGTCAAGACCATCACCGGTCTGGACGGGGTGGCGGGGGTCAGCCCGGCCACGTTCAACAAGGCCGGTGACACCGCGACGCTCACCGTCCTCTCCAAGTACAAGCCGAGCAGCATCGACACCGAGAACCTGGTCGGTGACATCCGGGACAAGGCGAGCGGCCTGAGGTCCGACACCGGCGCCGAGGTGCTGGTGACCGGCCAGACGGCGATGAACATCGACATCTCGCAGAAGCTCAACGACGCGCTGGTGCCCTATCTGGTGCTCGTCGTCGGACTGGCCTTCCTGCTGCTGATGGTGGTCTTCCGGTCCGTCCTGGTCCCGCTCAAGGCGGCGCTCGGCTTCCTGCTCTCCGTCGTCGCGGCGCTCGGCGCGGTGGTCGCGGTCTTCCAGTGGGGCTGGCTGGCGGACCTGTTCGGGGTCGAGGAGACCGGCCCGATCATGAGCATGATGCCGATCTTCATGATCGGTGTGGTGTTCGGGCTGGCGATGGACTACGAGGTCTTCCTGGTGACCCGGATGCGGGAGGCGTACGTCCACGGCGAGCGCCCCGGCCAGGCCGTCGTCACCGGTTTTCGGCACGGCGCCCGGGTGGTCACCGCGGCCGCGGTCATCATGATCAGCGTCTTCGCGGGATTCATCGGCTCGTCCGAGTCGATGATCAAGATGATCGGCTTCGGCCTCGCCACCGCCGTTCTCTTCGACGCCTTCGTGGTCCGCATGGCCATCGTCCCGGCGGTCCTGGCGCTGCTCGGCAAGACGGCCTGGTGGCTGCCGCGCTGGCTGGACCGGGCGCTGCCCAACGTGGACGTGGAGGGTGAGGGGCTGCGCAAGCAGCTCGAGCAGCCCTCCGGGGCCCAGCAGCCCGACAGGGACTCCGACGCCGAGCTGACCCGCGTCTGACTCGCCTCTGACCCGGGCCTGACCCGGGTCTGAACACCTGGCGTCACGCTTCGGCCCGACGGCGGCCTTCCGATCCCGGAAGGCCGCCGTTCGGCGTTTTCCGCGAGCTCGCGCGATTCCGCGACGTCGGCGCTCTTGCGAACAACTTGCAGGTACGGGCTACCATCGGGCCGATAGCTGCAGCTCAGGAGCGGAGTCCCGCCATGCATGTGCCCGACGGATTCATCGACGCACCGGTGTCGGTGGCGACCGGTGTGGTCGCGGCCGGGGCCGTCGCGGTCAGTTTGCGCGGTGCCCGGCGGGAGCTCGACGAGCGGACCGCGCCGCTGGCCGGGCTGGTCGCGGCGTTCATCTTCGCCGTGCAGATGCTGAACTTCCCCGTGGCCGCCGGGACCAGCGGCCATCTGCTGGGCGGGGCGCTGGCCGCGATACTCGTGGGGCCGTACACGGGGGTGTTGTGCGTCTCCGTGGTGCTGCTGATGCAGGGCGTGCTGTTCGCGGACGGCGGGCTCACCGCGCTCGGTGTCAACATCACGGACATGGCCCTGGTCACCACGGTCGTGGCGTACGCGCTCTTCCGCGCGATCGTGAAGCTGGCCCCGCACCGCCGCCGTACGGTCACCGTCGCGTCCTTCGCGGCCGCGCTGATCTCCGTGCCGGCCGCCGCGGTGGCCTTCACGGCGATCTACGCGCTCGGCGGCACGGCCGATGTGGCGATCGGCAAGGTCTTCGCGGCGATGGTCGGGGTGCATGTGCTGATCGGCATCGGCGAGGCGGCGATCACCGCGCTGACGGTCGGCGCCGTCGTCGCCGTACGGCCGGATCTGGTGTACGGGGCGCGGGGGGTGACCGCGCGTCCGCTGGAGATCCGCAGCAGCCCGCTGGCCCCGGCCGCCCCGGGGGCGGTGGCGCGGGCGGAGGTCCCGACGGCCGAACCCGCCGCGGCGACCGCCGGGACCCCCGAGCCTGCCGGGACCCCCGAGCCCGCCGGGACCCCCGAGCCCGCCGGGCCCCCTGAGCCCGCCGCCGCGCCACGGCGGTCGGCCCGGCGCGTGTGGTGGGCCGGGCTCGCGGCCGCGCTGCTGTGCGCCGGGGTCGTCAGCTTCTACGCCTCCGCCAGCCCCGACGGGCTGGAGAAGGTCGCCCATGACAAGGGGATCGACAAGAAGACCGAGGACCACGCCGCCAAGGACTCCCCGCTCGCCGACTACGGCGTCAAGGACATCTCCGACGCCCGGCTCTCCGGCGGGCTCGCCGGGGTAATCGGGGTCGGGGCCACGCTCGCCGTCGGCTCCGGGGTCTTCGTCGTCGTACGGCGGCGCAGGGCGACGGCCGAGAGCGAGCGGGGCTGACCGTGGGTGCGGGACACGCGCACAAGCTCTACCGGGAGGGCCGGTCGCCCGTCCACGCCCTCCCCCCGCACTGCAAGATCGCCGCCGTCTTCTGCTTCGTCCTCGTGGTCGTCTCCACGCCCCGCGAGGCCGTCTGGGCGTTCGGGGCGTACGCGGTGCTGCTGGCCGGAGTGGCGGCGGCGGCCCGGATCCCGGGCGGGTACGTACTGCGGCGGCTGCTGATCGAGATCCCGTTCGTGGCCTTCGCCGTGCTGATGCCGTTCATCGCGGAGGGCCCGCGGGTGGAGGTGCTGGGGATGTCGCTCAGCGAGTCCGGGCTGTGGAGCGCCTGGAACATCCTCGCCAAGGGCACCCTCGGCGTCGCGGCCTCCGTCCTCCTGGCGTCCACGACCGAACTGCGCGCCCTGCTGCTGGGGCTGCAGCGGCTGCGGATGCCCTCGCTGCTGGTGCAGATCGCCTCGTTCATGATCCGCTACGGGGACGTCATCTCCGATGAGATGCGCCGGATGCGGATCGCCCGCCAGTCGCGCGGCTTCGAGGCGCGCGGGGTGCGGCACTGGGGCGTGCTCGCCTCCTCGGCCGGGGCGCTGTTCATCCGCTCCTACGAACGGGGCGAACGGGTCCACCTGGCGATGGTCAGCCGGGGCTATACGGGCACCATGCCGGTGATCGACGATGTGACGGCGTCCCGCGCCCAGTGGATGTACGCCGCCGCCCTCCCGCTGACCGCGCTGGCGGTCTGCCTGACCGGATGGATGCTGCCATGACCGACCCCGCCACCACCCCGCCGTCCCTCCAGGTGTCCGGTCTGGCCTACGCCTACCCCGACGGCCATCAGGCCCTCTTCGGCGTCGATCTGACCGTGGCCCGCGGCGAGCGGGTGGCGCTCCTCGGGCCGAACGGCGCGGGCAAGACCACGCTCGTGCTGCACCTCAACGGCATCCTCACGGCGGGCGCCGGGACGGTCACGGTCGCGGGGCTGCCGGTGGCGAAGGCCCATCTGGCCGAGATCCGCCGCCGGGTGGGCATCGTCTTCCAGGACCCGGACGACCAGCTGTTCATGCCGACCGTGCGCGAGGACGTGGCCTTCGGCCCGGCCGCGGCGGGGCTGCGCGGCGCGGAGCTGGAGGAGCGGGTGCGNATGCCGACCGTGCGCGAGGACGTGGCCTTCGGCCCGGCCGCGGCGGGGCTGCGCGGCGCGGAGCTGGAGGAGCGGGTGCGCCGCGCGCTGGAGCGGGTCGGGATGGCGGAGTTCGCCGACCGGCCGCCGCACCACCTCTCCTTCGGGCAGCGGCGGCGGGTGGCCGTGGCGACCGTACTGGCCATGGAGCCGGAGATCCTGGTCCTGGACGAGCCCTCGTCCAACCTCGACCCGGCCTCGCGCCGCGAACTCGCCGACATTCTGCGGTCCCTGGAGGTGACCGTGCTGATGGTCACCCACGATCTGCCGTACGCGCTGGAGCTGTGCCCGCGCTCGGTGGTGCTCAGCGGCGGGGTGATCGCGGCGGACGGCGGAACGCAGGAGCTGCTGTGCGACGAGGAGCTGATGCGCGAGCACCGGCTGGAGCTCCCCTTCGGCTTCGATCCGCGCTCGGTGACGGTGCCCATCAGGTGATGGGCTGGGCGGCGTCCGGCGGGGCCTGACGCCTGCGCGGCGGACCACGCGGCGGAGCCGGATATCGATGCTTCCCCCTCCCCGCCCCTTCCCGAAACTGGGGCTCCGCCCCAGACCCCGGGCCGGGGCTTTGCCCCAGACCCCGGGCCGGGGCTTCGCCCGGTCATCCGGTCCCGCCGGACATGGACATCGGCGTCGGCGCGGCTCGGCACGGGCGTCCGGCCTTGATCCGTTCCACCGCCGCCAGCAGATCCGCCTGCCGCACCCGTGGCCGCCCCGTCCGCAGCACCTCCGCCGCCGCGTCGATCACCGCACGGCGGATATCGCGCCCGGTCACCTCGTCCACCCCGGCCAGCCCCTCCGGGGAGACGTCCTCGGCGAGGGGCAGGGCCTCGGGCAGATGGCGCCGCCAGATCCCGGCCCGCGCCGCCTCGTCCGGCGCCGGGAAGCGCACATGCCACACCCGGCTGTCGAACGCGGTGTCATAGCTGGTCACCAGGTTGGTGGCCAGGACGACCAGCCCCTCATGGCTGTCCAGGGCGGTCAGCATCTCGCTGCGCATGGCGTTCACCGCGTGCTCCGAGCCGTGGCTGGTGGTCTCGAACCGCGAGGACATCAGCGCGTCCGCCTCGTCCAGGAAGAGCACCGCGCCCTGCTCACGCGCCGCGTGGAAGAGCGCCGCCAGATTCTTCGGGCCCTCTCCGTGGTACTTGCTCTCCAACTGCGAGGCGCGGGCCGCGATCAGTGGACGCCCCAGCCGGTGCGCGAGGGCGTGGGCGGCCAGGGTCTTGCCGGTGCCGGGCGCGCCCTCCAGGTTGATCGCCGAGCCGGGGTGCGGCTGGATCTCGCGCAGCCCCCACTCGTCGAACAGCACCCGGCGCTGCTCCACGGTGTGCACGGCGCGCAGCAACTGGTCCAGCGTCCGGTCCGGGAGCACCAGGCGGTCGAAGGTGTACAGCGGTGGCGTCGCGGTGAACCGCCGCGCCCGCTCCGCGATCGACGGCTCGTCCGGCCCCGCCGCCGCTTCCGGCCCCGCTTCCGCCTCCGTCTCCGCCGCCGCACCGGCTCGCGGCCCCGACTCCGCCGCCGCCCCCGGTGGTTGGTTGGTGACGGTGACCGTGAGCGGCCGTGGTCCGCCGCGGCCGCTGAACTCCTTCGCGGCCTCGATCAGCCGGGTCCGCAGCAGCGCCGCCTCCACATCGTCGGCGCCGCCCGGAATGCCGGTGACGGCGAAGGCGGTACGCGAACCCCTTCCCAGGTTTCTCACGGGATCTCCCCCCTCGAACGCAGGCCGCGCCCCGGGCCCTCAGCCCCGGACTCTCGGCCCTGGACTCTCGGCCCTGGACTCTCGGCCCCGGACCTCGACCCCGGACCTCAGCCCCAGACCGCGACCCGGTGGTGCGCATGAGCGCTGCGCACCCGCTGCTCGGCCTGCTTCCCCTCGATCCGGCGGCTTTCGACGAACTGCTCCCGCGAGGTGTCGAAAAGCCCCTGGATATAGCTGACATTGCCGTTGCGGATGGACTCGGAGACGGTGACCGCCCGTAGATCGGGATCGGTGTGCAGCCGCTCGCTCCGGGACCGGAACCAGTCCGCCAGGAGCTGGATGGTCACGCAGACGACATGGACCACCGCGACCGCGCCGATCCCGCCGAGCGCGAGGAGGACCATGCCCAGCAGGCTCAGCATGACGGCCCCGCCTCTCCGAAGATGATGAGGTCCTTGTCCCCGAAGGCCGCGCACAGCTCCTCGTCCAGGCGCCGGGCCCGGCAGACCCAGACCGGGCCGGACGCCTCGGTGTCGCCCAGCGGGACGCCCTCCTGGTCCAGGAAGAAGGTCTGCACGACGAACACCGGCCCTTGGCGCCGCCGCAGCACGGCGCCCGCGGCCGCTTCCGGCGCCCGCGGGCGGTTGCGGACCAGGAAGGAGACCACATCGCGGTAGCGGACGACGCCGCGCGGCGATACGCGCCGGGCGCCCGTCCCGCGGAGCGTCACCTCGAAGGCGCCGAGGAAACGGTCGTCGGCGGCCGTCTCACGAGAGTCGCGCCGGTCAGGCATGGGCCGTGAGTCGCGCTGGTCCGGTATGGGCCGTGAGTCGCGCTGGTCCGGCATGGCCCTAGAGCCGCGCTGGTCAGGCATGGGCTTCCCCCGTCTTCCGAATCCGTCGTCCGAACCGGTCGTCCGAAGAGGCGGGCCCCCGACTCCCCCGGCGAGGGCCCGACACCGATCCTGCGCGCCCCGCGTGTCGCTTTTCGTCCCCCGGGGCGGTGGGAAATCCGGGAGATCGCTGTCGGCGCCCGTGACGACAGAAACCGACATCCGCGCGGACCCCCGTCGCTCGGCGCCCGTCGCTCGGCCCCTCAACGCTCGGCCCCGCCCCGGCGCGGCGCATGCGCCCCCAGCTCGGTCAGCCGGCGCAGCAGCAGATCCGGTTTGGTGTGCCGGGAGCACACGTACATCGCGAACATCATGCGGATGTCGGCCGGTTTGGAGTTGATCCCGCAGGCGGTCATGGCCCGGTCGATCTGCGTACGGACCGTGGAGACCTTCACATCGAGGTGGGCGGCCGTCTCCTCGTACGAGTACCCGTCCGCGTACCACTCCAGCGCCCGGACCTGGCCCTCGCTCAGCCCGGCCGCCCAGGGGGAGAACACCACGGGTTCATGGGCGGGCGGCTGTTCGGCCGACGAGGCCATGTAGAGCGCGTCCAGCAGGGTCAGCTGGCCGAGCCCGGCCCGGGCGCACTGCATCCGGAAGTCCCGCAGATCCTCCCCGTAGCGCTTCTCGCTGACGCCCAGCTCCTCCAGGATCCAGGCCACCCGGCCGCCACGGGCCGTGCGCCCCAGCAGATCGGCGAAGTACGGCGGCACGCTGAGCCCGCATTCGCGCACCGCCGTCTCCAGGGCGGAGGCCAGATGCGGTTTCAGCCAGTGCGGATGGTTGCGGGCGTCCCACACGGCATTGGCCAGGACCGCCGCGCCGACCGTCTTGCCGAAGACCGCCTTCGCCCCGCACACCCAGGGGGCCACCCGCTGGCGCCACTGCTCCGCCGCCGTGCACACCACCACGTCCGAGCGGCGCACCAGATCGGCGAACTGCTCGGCGGTGCCGACCCCCATCATGTCCGCCACGCACACGTCGTACTCCGCGCCGCTCACCTCGAGCTGCTCCACGGAGTCCACCTCGCTGACCACGGTCAGCCGTGGATCGGCGTTCAGCGCGGCCACCAGGCCGCGTCTGGTCATCTCATGGTCCTCGACCACCGCCACCTGCAGTGGCTGCTTCGGTCCGTACTCGGCCGACTCGTCCCTCATCCGACGCCCCCTTGACTCGGCTCGGTCGTGTAACTCGGCTCGGTGTTGTTGTCCCGCTGGATCGGCAGGGTGAGCGTCACCTGCGTGAACCCGGCGACCGACCGCACCCGCAGCGCCCCGCCCCGCTCGCGCAGCAGGCTCTCGTGCAGCGCCAGCGACCGCATGGCGCCGACCCCGCGCGCCAGCACCGCGGGCGGGAAGCCCACGCCCTCGTCGGTGACGACCAGCTCCACCAGCTCGTCGCCGTCGGCGTCCTCGACGAGGTCCACATGCAGCACCGCGTCGTGCACCCCGGCGCTGCGCGGTACATTGATCAGCAGGGCGCGCAGCGCGGGCTCCAGCAGCTCCACCTGGGAGGGCAGCACCCGGGCCGCGGCGCCGACCACCCGCTCGGTGACGATCGGCTCCACGGTGAGGGTGTCGTTGGTGGCCAGGGCCACCTGCCGGTGGACCATGCCGATCAGCGGCACCGACTCGCTGAACCGCCCGGTGCCGATGAAGGTGGCCAGCCGCTCCCGCGCCACCACCGCCGATTTGCGCAGCGAGTCGATCTGCTCGGGGTCCGAGGCGTCGATCCGCTGGAAGGCGTTGAGGGTGTGGCCGAGGTGGTTGTGGAGCTCGATGGCGAGCAGTTTGCGCTGCTCCTGCTCATGCAGCTGAAGACTCATGTCGCCCAGGTCGGCGGCGAGTTGCAGCAGGAACGCGGCGCCGCGGCGGATGAGATACGCCAGCGCCCCATAGCCGGTGAGCCCGATGAGCACATCGGAGCGGGCCAGCGCCGCCGGGCCGCCGTCGCCCAGGGCGACGACCGCGGCGTAGGAGGCGGCGATCGCGCAGGTGCCGGTGAGCAGCACCCGCCGCGGCTGGCCGAGCGCCGAGCCGATGCCCGCGGCCGAGATCTGCTCGGTGGTCAGCACCAGCAGCGGGGCCATGTCCTGCGACCGGTGCGAGCCCATGACCAGCGCACACGCCCACAGGAACGCCACGGCCGAGCACAGCTCCACACCGGCCGCCACACCGTCGTACGTGGTCGGCGGCGCGGCATGCGGATCGGGCCGGACGCCCGCGCGCTCCCGCTCGGTGTCGTCCGCGATCACCCGCCGGTGGTTGCGGACGATGCGCGCGACGAACCACAGGGATTCGGCCACCACCGCGATCAGCAGCAGCGACGCCCCGCCGCGGTGCGGCAGATGGCCCGCGATCCCGGGCACCGTCACCGCCAGCTGGATGCCGTGCATCAGACGGAAGATCAGCAGGATGCGCAGCATCTGCCATTCCATGTCCCGGCGGGCCAGCCGGTGCCGGTCCGCCGGCGGTTCGGCGACCTGGTGATATCCGTCGGTGGGGCGCGGCGCCCGCCCGCGCCCCCGCTGTCGTTCCTCGCGCGGCCACCGCCACGCCCACGCCCATGAACGCGGCCGCAGCCGCCCCCGTAACCGAGCCACGTGCCCCCCGATTTCCCCCGGATTCCAGTGTGCGATGACCGGGGGCGGCGCAATAGGGACCCTTGGCCCTGGTGGACCCGCGTGTGCGAGTACGGGAGGGCGCTCGGAGGCACACCGGGGGCGCGTGGCGCGTTCCCTTTCGCGCCGCCCCGCCGCACCTGCGGCGCCTCGGGCCGTTACGCCTCCCGCGCCGCCAGGCTGGTCCGCACCGCGCGCACGAGCGCCTGCGCACGCGGATCGGCGGTGACGCCGCGCCGCATACCGTTGGTGACGTAGGCAAAGCCGATGCGCGCCTCCGGGTCGGCGAAGGCGAGGGAGCCACCGCGCCCCGGGTGGCCGAACGAGCCCGGCCCCAGCAGCGGGCAGGCCGGGCCGTGCAGCATGTAGCCGAGGCCGAAGCGGGTGCCGACCACCAGGACCTGGTCCGGGCCCGCCGACTCCTCGGTACGGGCCATCGTCAGCGTCGCCGGGGCGAACAGCCTGCCCCCCGAGCGGGCCGTACGGGCCGAGGGCAGCGGGCCGATCAGCGCCGCGTAGAAGCGGGCCAGCGCCTCGGCGGTCGCCACCCCGCCCGAGGCGGGCAACTCGGCGGCCAGATACGCGGGATCGTTCTCGTCCGGCAGCGGGGTGATCGCGGCGAACGCCCGCCGGGTCAACGACTCGGGGTCGCGATACGCCTCGGCGACCGACCGCTTGGGGCGCAGCCGCGGCCCGTGGGCGGCGGGCGCGGAGAGCGCCTCCACCGTCGCGATCCGGCCCACCCGGCCCCGCTGCTCCTCGGGCAGCCCGAGCCACAGGTCGAGCCCGAGCGGCCGGGCGATCTCCTCGGCGATCCAGCGGCCGATGGTCCGCCCGGTGACCCTGCGCACCAGCTCGCCCAGCAGCCAGCTGTACGTCTGGGCGTGGTACCCGTGCGCCGTACCGGGCTCCCAAACGGGCTGCTGGGCGGCGACGGCCCGCGGCCCTGATATGCCGTCGACGGCCTCGGCGGGGGTCAGCGGGGTGTCGAGCACGGGCACGCCGGTGCGGTGCGCGAGCAGATGCCGCACCAGCACCCGCTCCTTGCCGGCCGCCTTGAACTCCGGCCAGTAGGTGCTGACCCGGCCGTCCAGGTCCAGCTGGCCGCGCTGGTGCAGCAGCAGCGGCACGGCGGCGGCCACGCCCTTGGTGACCGACCGGACGACCTGGGCGGTGTCCTGGGTCCAGGGCTCGGGGCCGCCGTCGGACCCCTCATGGCCATCGGAGTCCTCGGAGTCCGCACGGTCCGTGGACGCCTTACGGTCGTCGGAGTCCGCACGGCCCGTGGGCCCCTTACGGTCGCCGGAATCCTCGCCGCCGTCGGGGTCCTGGCCGCCGTCGGGGGTCTTCGTACCGCCCCACAGATCGACGACCTTCTCGCCCTCCCGGTACAGGACCACGGCCGCGCCGCGCTCGCCGTGCCGGGCGAAGTTCGCCGCGAAGGCGTCCCGGACCGGTTCGAAACCGTCTGCCACCGTGCCCTGGACGTCCACCACTGTCCGACTCCCGCCATGCCGACCCGAGCGTGTGTGCTGCGTTTCTCTTATGGTGCAACGCCCCGCGCGGGAGGATCATGCCGGGGCCGGGCATGATCCCGGCGGACCCGCCGCCATGGGGCGGCGGCGGTCCCGGAGCCGACGGAAGGGGCACACGGTGCGGAGATTCGAGGGCTACGCGGTCATGCTCACCGGCGCGGGGCGCGGGATCGGGGAGGTGACCGCCCGCCGGTTCGCCGACGAGGGCGCCCGGGTGCTGATCACCGACCAGGACGGCGAACGGGCCGCGAAGGCCGCCGCGTCCATACGGGCGGACGGCGGCGAGGCCGAGTCGCTGGGCTGCGACGTGGCCCGGCGGGCGGACGTCGAGGCGGCCGTGGCGCACGCCGTAAGGAGCTTCGGAAGGCTGGACGTCCTGGTCAACAGCGCCCATTCGTGTCACGTCGACACCCCGCTGTTCGAGGACCAGGCGGACGACGAGTGGCAGCAGGACATCGACATCACCCTCGGCGGCGCCTTCCGCTGCTCCCGCGCCGCGCTGCCGCATCTGGCCGCCGCGGACGGCCGGGGCGCGATCGTCAACGTCGGCTCGGTCAACGGCCTCCAGGACTTCGGCAACCACGCCTACAGCGCCGCCAAGGCGGGCCTGGGCAGCCTCACCCGCACCCTGGCCGCCCACGCCGCGGGACGGGGCGTCCGCGTCAACCTCGTGGCTCCCGGGACGATCCGCACCCCCGGCTGGGACGGCCGGGAGGACACCCTGCGCCGCGCCGCCGAGGTCTACCCCCTCGGGCGGGTCGGCGAACCCACCGACATCGCCGCCGCCATCACCTTCCTCGCCTCCTCCGACGCCGCCTGGATCACCGGGATCACCCTTCCCGTGGACGGCGGCATCACGACTACGAACGTGGCGGTGCGCAGGGCCTTCGGTCACTCGGAGACGCCCAGCGAGACATAGTCGTAAGCGCCCTGCCAGGGGTCGCTCGTATAGACGTTGGTCAGATGGGAGCCGCGCCAGAGCACGCTCTTCTGGAACAGGATGGGCAGATACGCGGCGGAGTCGGCGATCCTCCGATTGATCTGCGCGTAGTCGCTCCCGGCCTTTTCCGGGTCCTGTTCGGCGATGGCCGTGTCGAAGAGGTGGTCGATCGTGGGGTCGTCCACCTCCGCGACATTGACGTTTCCGGTGCTCGTGATGAAACGGCTGTCGGCGACCGGTTGCAGAAAGCTCTGACCGGTGGGGAAGTCAGCGCCCCACCGGTAGATGACGATGCCGTATCCCTTCTTCTGCACCACCGGGGGTGCGCCCATCGTCTCGCTGTATCGGGCGCCGTCGATCTGATCGATCTCGGTGTCGATACCGACCTTCCGCAGCGACGACTGGAGCGACTGGGCGACAGCTATATCGGATGGGCGGTTGTTCCGCACCGCGATGGTGGTCGTGAAGCCGTTCGGCTTTCCGCACGCCTTCAGCTCCTCCTTGGCCTTGGTGGCGTTCGTGCCGTCGTTCTTGAGTGCCTCGTACGGGTCGTAGGAGGATTCGGAGCCCCTGATGGAGGGCGGGAGCATATGGGGCGCGACATCACCGGAGAGCACACCGCCCGCAGCGGTTCGCATGTTCTCCCTGTCCGCCGCGTAGAGGACCGCCTTACGGCAATGGGCGTTGTCCAGGGGTTTGACCGAGCGCGGGAGGGCCGCGAACAGCAGCAGCTGGGTGTACGGGTTGTCCAACCGGGACGTGAGGTCGGAGCTGCCCCGGGCCTTGGCGAGGGCGGACCCGGTGAGTCCGGAATATCCCAGGTCCAGGTCGTACTGGCCGGAGAACAGTGCCTCGGCCCTCGCCTGCTCATCGTTGTTGACAGCCACCGTGATCCGGTCGGGAAGAGCGGTGCGGATCGGGTCGGAGGACTGCTTCCACTCGGTATTGCGGACGAGTTCCAGTGACGTGCCCGGCTGGTAGGTGCCGAATTTGTACGGCCCCGAGGAGAACGGCCTGGCCGTGTACTTGTCCTTGGTGTCCTTCTCCTTTTTCACGGGGGATCCGGACGGCGTTGCGAGCATGCGCTCGAAGTCGCCGTTGGCCTTCGGCAGTGTGAAGACGATGGTCCTGTCGTTCGGGGTCTTGATGGCCTTCAGGCCGAGCTTGTCCTTGTACGGCCCTTTGTAGGTGAGGTCCGGATCGAGCGCCTGCTGGAGGAAGATCGGACCACCCGAGATCTCGTCCTGGGCCCAGACCCGCTCGATCCCGTATTTGATGTCATAGGACGTGATCGGGGAGCCGTCCTCCCAGGTGATCCCCTTGCGCAGGGTGTAGGTGTACGTCTTACCGCCGTCGGTCACCTCGGCCGTCTTCTCCGCGAGGTCGGGGACCAGTTCGGCGCCGTCCTTACCGGGTTTGGGGGCGTAGGTGACCAGTTGGCGGGCGTAGTAACGGGAGAAGTTCCAGATGTAGCCGTAATAGGTGCGCTGGGGGTCCCATGAATCCGCGTCGTACTGGCTGATGAACTTCAGCGTTCCGCCCGGTTTCGTCGAGGCGTTGACGACGGCGCCCTTGGTCGCGGCGTTGTACCCGGAGGTGGGGCCCGGCTTCGGCTTGCCGGACGACTTCGAGGTGTCGCGCCCGGTGTTGTGCCCGGAGTCGTCGTGGGACGAGTCCTTCATCCAGGACATCGCCAGGGGCACCCCAGTGGCCACCAGGGCCACGAAGAGCGCTCCCGCCAGCCCGTAGGTGACGGCGCGGCGGCGGCCCCGGGAGGCGCCGCCGGGGGAGGGGAGCGGGGCGGGCGACGGCAGGGCCATCGGCGACCAGGTGGGCATCGGCGGCACGGCGGGCAGCGGCGTGGGCGGCGGCGTCGGCTCGTGGCCGTACGGCGCGGGCGGCGGCGTCGGCTCGTGGCCGTACGGCGCGGGCGGCGGCGTCGGCTCATGGTCGTACGGCGGGGGCGGCGGGCCGAAGCCGGGCGGTGCCCAGGCGGCGTTGCGGGCCAGGGCGAGCCCGCCCGCCGTATTGCGGTCGCGCTTCTGCGGCAGCGGCCGCCCCTTGGCCCGCAGCGCCGCGTACACCGCCGCGTAGACCGTGTCCAGGTCCAGCAACTCCGGCCCGCCCGGCACCCCTTCGCGCAGCAGCCGCAGCAACTCGCCCGTGAAGGCCGTATGGGTCTCACCGGGCGGGGCGAGCGCGAAGCTGGTGTCGGGGACGGAGGCGAGCAGATAGGTGCCCTCGATCTCCACCTGGTCGATGACCGCCTCGGCGGCCGCCGCGCTCATGAAGCCGAGCACGCGTCCGCTGAAGCAGCAGTCGAGCAGCATCACCTGGCGCCCGGCCCGCCCGTCCAGCACGACGTCGCGCAGCGTGCCGTACGGCAGTCCGGTGTACGAGCGGTGCTGTATGGACCCCGTCAGCCCCAGGAAGAGCTCGCCGCGGCGCGGTTCCACGAGCCCGTGTCCGGCGAAGTACACCAGCAGGGTGTCCGTGGCCTCCTCGGCCGCGGTCCGGACGGCCTCGAGGACCTCGACCGCGGTGCCGGGGTCCTCGATGACCGTGCAGTGCTCGGGCGCCAGCCCCCAGGAGCCGGGGGCGCACAGGGCCGCGGCCAGCGCGCTCAGGTTGTTGGCCACCGCCGGGATCTGCTCCAGGTGGGCATAGCGGCTGGTGCCGATGAGCACCGCGCGGCTGGCGGCCGGGTCGGGCAGAACGGCCACGGCTACCGCCCTTCTCCGCCGCCCTGACGATCCGGTTCCGGTTCCCGTTCCGGTTCCGGTTCCGGTTCGGGTTCCCGTTCCGGTTCGGGGGCGGCCGGGCGCTCCAGCGCGTCGATCAGCCGCCGCAGCTCCTCGTCGCCGCCGCTGTCGATGTCGACCGTAAGGTCGCCACGGCGCACGGTGATCCGTGGGCCGTGCGGCCGCGTCCGCCGCCAGGTGGACAGCGCCAGCGCGAAGGAGGCCGCGCTCCAGGCGTTGTCGGTGACCAGCTGCAGCACATCGGTGAGCACGCCCATCTGGCCCGGCGACGGCTCGGCCTGGACCAGCTCCACCCGGACGCCACGGCGCGCGCCCGGATCCCGTCTCAGCCAGTCGTGGAGCGAACGGAGCTCCGCCTCCCCACCGCTCACCGCTACGTCGATCCGCACCAAGTCCCCCTTGTGACGACGGTCTCCCGATTCTGTCCTACTCAGGGGCATTCGCGCAGGATCAACGAAGAGCGGGAGTAGCGGGCGGTCAACCCGCGTGCAGCATCAGTCCGATGCCCGCCACCATCAGCCCCGCCGCCGCGATCCTCGGACCGCCGAACCGCTCCTTGAAGAACAGCGCCCCGATCGCCGCGCCCACGATGATCGACGATTCGCGCAGCGCCGCGATCGGGGCGAGTTCGGCCCGGGTCTGGGCCCACAGGACCAGACCGTAGGCGGCGACCGACAGCAGCCCGCCGAGCAGCCCGCGCGCCGCGACCGGCCGTAGCTGCCCCAGGAGCGCACCGCGCCGGATCATCAGGGCGCAGAGGGGGATGGCGAAGCCCTCCAGGATCATCAGCCAGGCGATGTAGCCGGGTGGGCTGCCGGAGGCGCGCACCCCCAGACCGTCCACGACGGTGTACGCGGCGATGGACAGACCGGTGGCGATGGCGGCCGTAAGGGCGAGCCACTGCGGTGTGCCCCCGCCGCTCTCCCCGCTTCCCTCGCGCTCGGCGTGGCGCGACCCCCTGATGCCCCACAGCGCCACGCCCACCAGCCCCGCCGAGGCCAGCGCGATGCCCGCCGCCTGCCAGCGGTCCGGCCGCTCGCCGACGAAGACCGCGGCGGCCACGGTCACCACCAGCGGGGCGGTGCCGCGCGCGATGGGGTACATCTGGCCGAAGTCGCCCAGGTGGAACGAGCGCATGAGCAGCAGCTGATAGACCACATGGATGGCCGCGGAGGCCAGCAGATACGGCCAGGCGTCCGCCGCGGGCAGCGGGGCGAACGGCAGCAGCGCCAGCCCGCACAGCGCCCCGCCGCCGCCCACCAGGGTGAAGGCGAGCAGCTGGTCCCTGATGCCGTGCGCGATGGCGTTCCAACTGGCGTGGGTGACGGCCGCGATGAGCACCGCGGCCGCGACCAGCGGGGTCACGCGGACCGCTCGCGCACATCCACCAGCGTGCCCTCGGCATGCGCGATCAGGGTCTTGGGGTCGAGCGGGAAGACGGTGTGGGGATCGCCCGCCGCGGCCCATACGGTCTCGTGGTCCAGCAGCCGGCGGTCGGCGAGGACGCGGGTACGGGTGCGGTGGCCGAAGGGCGGCACCCCGCCGATGGCGTAGCCGGTGGTCTCCCGCACCAGCGCCGCGTCCGCCCGGCGGACGCTCCCGGCGCCCAGTTCACGCCGTACGAGTTCGACGTCGACCCGTGACGCCCCGTCCATCAGCACCACCACCGGCTGTCCGTCCGCCTCGAAGACCAGCGACTTGACGATCTGGCCCAGCTCACAGC
This sequence comes from Streptomyces sp. 5-10, assembly GCF_014712245.1. Classification (NCBI taxonomy): domain Bacteria; kingdom Bacillati; phylum Actinomycetota; class Actinomycetes; order Kitasatosporales; family Streptomycetaceae; genus Streptomyces; species Streptomyces sp. 5-10. The sequence goes on along the minus strand of NZ_JACVYG010000019.1, from coordinate 126,840 downwards.
CGATCGCCGCGGCGGCCTCGGCGGCGGTACGGGTGGCGTCGGGGAACCGGCGCACCTCGACGTCCAGGCCGAGCTCGCGCAGGGCGTCGGCGAAGCGGGGGTGGGCGGCGTTGTCAGGGGTGGAGTCGACCATGGACCGACGCTATCGACGCCCACGCGGCCCCCGCCAGGACTTTTCCCGTCGGTGGCCTCCGGGCCCCGCTGACGGTTGGCCTCCAGACCCCGCTGACGGTTGGCGTCCGGGCCCCGCCGACCGGCGGCGTCCGGGCCCCGCTGACCGCCGGGCCGGCCGAACACGAAGGAGCCGGGCGGGCGCTCGAAGCGCCCGCCCGGCTCCCGGGGCCGTACCGCGGAGGGTCAGCCCGCGCGCAGCAGGGCCGCCACGATCGGTCCCGCCGTGTCGCCGCCGTGGCCGCCCTCGGGGACCACACCGGCGGCCGCGACGTCGTCGCGGTACGCGCTGAACCAGCCGTTCGGCTTCTCCTGGTTGTCCACCTCGGCCGAGCCGGTCTTGGCGCCGAAGTCACCGCTCATCCCGGCCATCGCCTCGGCGGCGGTGCCCGAGGTGGCCGTCAGCTTCATCAGCTTCTTCAGCTGGTCGTGGGTGCTGGACTTCATCGTCCTGCTCGCCTTGGCCAGCGTCCGGTCGTCCAGCGACGGCGAGACCAGGTACGGCTGGCGGAAGGTGCCGGTGGAGGCGGTGGCCGCGACCGACGCCATGTTGAGCGGGTTCATCCGCACACCGCCCTGGCCGATCAGCGAGGCGGCCTTGGAGGCCGCGGACTGCACCGGCACCGAGCCGTCGAAGGTGGGCACGCCGGTCTGCCAGTTGAGCCCGATGCCGAAGACGTCCCGGGCCTCCTTGCTCAGGTCGTCGTCCTTCAGCTTCCCCGCCTGGCTGATGAAGGCCGTGTTGCAGGAGCGGGCGAAGCTCTGCTCGAAGGTGCCGTTCTTGATCTCGAACTTCTTGTCGTTCTGGAACTTCCAGCCGCCGTAGGAGAAGTACTTCGGGCACGGATGCGGCTTGCCGTACGCCGCCAGGCCCTTGTCCATCAGCGTCGTCGAGGTGATGATCTTCATCGTCGAGCCGGGTGCGTACGAGCCCTGGAAGGCGGTGTTGAAGCCGCTCGCGGGGGAGTTGGCCAGCGCGAGGATCTCACCGGTGCTGGGCTTGACCGCGACCACCGACGCCTTGGTGCGCTTGCTCACCTGCTGCTCGGCGGTGCGCTGCAGCGATGCGTCGATCGTGGTGCGGAGCGTGCCCGGGGTGCCCTTGGAGAGCACCTTGAGGGTCTTGTCGGGGGACTTGGAGCCCTTGGCGCGCTGGATCCAGGTCTCCACGCCCGCCTCGCCGCCCGCCTTCTTGCCGTACCGCTCGCGCAGCGCGGCCAGGACGGTCTTGAGGGTCGGGTGCTCGGAGGCGGTCAGCTCCTTGCCGTCGCGGTCCACCGCCTTGATCGGCGGGGCCTCGGACGCCCCGGTCTTGAGCGTGTCGCCCTCGGCGAGGTCGGGGTGCACCACGGAGGGCTTCCAGGCGACGACCGGCTTGCCGGTCTTGGTGTCGCGGGTCACGGTCAGCGAGGATTCATACGTCCAGGGGATGCTCTCACCGCCGGAGGAGAGCTGGGCGTTGACCGAGAACGGCACCTTGGCGCCGCTCGCCTGCCCCGCGTCCAGCGTCACCTTGGCCACCTTGGCCTTCGTGCGGTAGCCGCTCAGCGCCGTGGTGGCCGCGCCGCTGTCGTCCGTCAGGGCGGCGGCCTTCGCCGTCTCGCCCGCCGACCAGGCCGCCAGGAACGCGTGGGCGGTGGTCTTGACCTCGGCCGCGCTGGGCGGGCCGGTCTTCACCTTCTTCAGGGACGGCTTGTCGTCACCCGAGCCGGCGCTCGCACCGTCCTTCGGGCCGGCTGAATCGTCCTGGCCGCTGCCGCAACCGGCCACACCGACCATGGCGGCGAACACCGCACCGACGATCGCGGCTCTCGCGCCACTCCGCATTTCAGAACCCCCACACTGTGTTCTCGGTTCCCCCCATCAGTCGATGGGGGCCGCGGTGCCCGGCACTCTACCGGCACCACGTGAAGCCCCCGCGCCCTCACCGTAGAGGGTGCGGGGGCCGTGGCCGGATCCATGCGGTGGGCCGGGGGCCGAGCCGGGGTCAGATCCAGGTATCGAGCCACATCCGGGCGCGCCAGGCGTCCATGGGGATCGTCTGGCCCGTGTACAGCGGGAAGAAGTAGATGAAGTTCCAGATGATCAGCAGGACGAGGGCGCCCGAGCCGACCGCGCCGATCACCCGGCGGGTCTCGCTCGCGCCCGGTGGCCCCAGCAGCGCGCCGATCATCATCGCCACCCCGAGGCACAGGAAGGGCACGAAGACGACGGCGTAGAAGGAGAAGATCGTCCGGTCCTGGTAGAGGAACCACGGCAGATAGCCCGCGGCGATCCCGCACAGGATCGCGCCCGCCCGCCAGTCGCGCCGCAGCGCCCACCGGAACAGCAGGTACAGCAGCGCGAAACAGGCCGTCCACCACAGCAGCGGGGTGCCGATGGCCAGCACCTCGCGGGCGCACTTCTCGGCGGCGTCCTTGGGGCAGCCCTCCTGGCCGGCCCGCGGGGACTCGTAGAAGTACGAGACCGGGCGGGACTGGACCAGCCAGCTCCACGGATTGGACTGGTAGACATGCGGCGAGTCGAGGTTGACGTGGAACTTGTAGACCTCGGACTCGTAGTGCCACAGGCTGCGCAGCGGGTTGAGCAGCCAGTCGAAGGCGCCGCCGGTGCCGTAGCCGCCGCCGTCCGGCTTGTCGGACTCGGCCCAGTGGCGGAAATAGCCGCTGTGCCGCCAGCCGCGCCCCCGGTCGTAAGTGCCGCTCGCGGTGAACCAGCCCGACCAGGAGGCGATGTACGTGAGGATCGCCACAGGCACCAGTGAGACGAACGCCCCGCCCAGATCGCGCCGCAGCACCGCCCGGTAGGGGCGGAGGGCGCCCGCGGTGCGGCGGCTGCCCACGTCCCACAGGACGGTCATCAGGCCGAAGGCCGCCAGCACGTACAGCCCGTTCCACTTGGTGCCGATGGCCAGGCCCAGCAGCACCCCGGCCGCGATCCGCCACGGCCGCGCGCCCAGCTTCAGGCCCCGGGCGACCGCCGGGTCCGGCCGCGCCGTGCCGTCCTCACCGGCCGGCAGCGCCGCCGCCAGCCTGGCGCGCGCCCGGTCCCGGTCGACGAGCAGACAGCCGAAGGCGGCCAGCACGAAGAACATCACGACCAGGTCGAGCAGCGCCGTGCGGCTCATCACGTAGTGCAGCCCGTCCACGGCCATCAGCGCGCCCGCGAGGCAGCCGAGGAAGGTCGACCGGAACAGCCGCCGCCCGATCCGGCACAGCATCAGCACCGAGAGCGTGCCGAGCACCGCGACCATGAACCGCCAGCCGAACGGATGCAGCCCGAAGAGCTGCTCGCCGAACCCGATCACCCACTTGCCCACCGGCGGGTGCACCACATACGAGGCCGCGTCGCTGAGCGGGATGTGCTGCGGGGTGTCGAGGATCCGGTCGTTGGCGGATTTCGGCCAGGTGCCCTCGTAGCCGTACTCCCAGATCGACCAGGCGTCCTTGGCGTAGTACGTCTCGTCGAATATGACGTTGTCCGGGCTGCCCAGATGCCAGAAGCGGGTCAGACCGGCGCACAGCGCGACGAGCAGCGGACCGCCCCAGCCGCTCCAGCGGGCGATTCTGGCCGCCGCCGAGGGGGTCGCGCCGAGGATCTCCCAGAGCCGGGTGCCCGGCTCCGCGTACGGCGGGACCAGCCGCTCCCGTACGCCGGGCCTGGTCTGGCCCGCGTATCCGAAACGGCGCAGCCGGAGCTGCCAGGCCGGCGGCTGCTGGCCGGTGGCTTTGCCCGGCTGGGCGTGGGTCGCGGTGTCACTGCTCACCGGGCCATCGTAGGGAAGCGGTCTGTGAGTGTGGCGGGGAAAGGCGGCGAACGGGGATTCGTGCCCGGGGCGGCGGCCTCGGGCGCGAGCCCGCGGTTGCCTCGGGGGCGAGCCTGCGGTTGCCTCGGGGGCGAGCCCGCCGCCGCCTCGGGGTCGATCCCGCGGTCGGTCGTGGCCGGTCGCGGGGCCCGCCGCGCCCGGCTGCGAGGATGGGGGCGTGACTGGAACGCTCGTACTGGCAGGGACCCCCATCGGCGACACGGCGGACGCGCCCCCGAGGCTGGCCGCCGAACTCATGGCCGCCGATGTGATCGCCGCCGAGGACACCCGGCGGCTGCGCCGCCTCACCCAGGCCCTGGAGGTGCGCCCGGCCGGCCGGGTGGTGTCCTACTTCGAGGGCAACGAGTCGGCCCGCACGCCCGAGCTGGTCGAGTCCCTGGTCGGCGGCGCCCGGGTGCTGCTGGTCACCGACGCGGGCATGCCGTCGGTCTCCGACCCCGGCTACCGGCTGGTGGCCGCCGCCGTGGAGCGCGGGATCACCGTCACCGCCGTGCCCGGCCCGTCCGCGGTGCTCACCGCGCTGGCCGTGTCCGGGCTGCCGGTGGACCGCTTCTGCTTCGAGGGGTTCCCGCCGCGCAAGGCGGGGGAGCGGCTGACGCGGCTGCGCGAGGTCGCCGACGAGCGCCGCACCCTGGTCTGGTTCGAGGCCCCGCACCGGCTGGACGACACGCTCGCGGCCATGGCCGAGGTGTTCGGCCCGGACCGCCGCGCCGCGGTGTGCCGGGAGCTGACCAAGACGTACGAGGAGGTGCGGCGAGGCCCGCTGGCCGAGCTGGCCGCCTGGGCGGCGGAGGGCGTGCGGGGCGAGATCACCATCGTGGTCGAGGGCGCCCCCGCGCCCGGCCCCGAGGAGGCGGGCCCCGCCGAGCTGGCCCGCCGGGTCGCGGTGCGCGAGGAGGCCGGTGAGCGCCGTAAGGAGGCCATCGCGGCGGTGGCGCAGGAGGCCGGGGTGCCCAAACGGCAGGTGTTCGACGCGGTGGTGGCGGCGAAGAACGCGACGGGAAGCACGCCACGCGAAGGTAAAGCCCTGTAGCGAAAAGCAAAGCTCAGGTTAGTAGCCGGGCAGTTGCTCGCCAGTTTCTCCATGGCCGTTGCCAAATCTCGCTCAAAGAGAGGGAAGAGCCCGTGCGGTGGCGCCGGGAAAGGCGTCCACTGGTTGTGGAAGACCTGGGGCGATCCCATCCCGAAAGACTTGTCCTGTGTGACAAGAGGAGCTGCCATGAGCGATATAGCGGGAACCTCGAGCGGTGCTCATCCGATAGCCGCCCACACCCCCTCCGGTCAGTCCGGCGAGGTGGCCCACGAGGCGTACGCCTTCGCCTGCATGAAGTGCGGGCACGGCTGGGAGCGGGCGTACGACATCGAACACCACGTGGACGGCGAGGGCCGCGCCTTCGTCGTCTACTTCACCGACGGCCGGCGCGTCCCGTCCCCGCTGACGAGCCCCGACTGCGTCAACTGCGGTGCGCATCTGGTGCGGATCATGCGCTCGGGTCAGGTCTCCTCCGTCCTGGAGAGTGCGCGGCGCGGGAGGCCGCACACCACCCGGGACCGGGAGGACGGCACCGGCGCGCCGGACACCGAGGCGGACGCCGCGCCGGACCGCGCACCGGAAAACGAGGGCCCCGCGCGACGCCGTGGGCACCATTGGCACCTTCCGAATCTGCTGCATCCCTTTCAGCACCACCGCGACTGAGTACGATCCGGTTCATATGAGCTGTTTCACATGAGCCGGTTCGAGTGGGTTCGCATGAGCCTGTTCGCGTGAGTCGGTTCACATGAACCAGTTCACATGAGCCGGTTCACATGAGCCGGGCGCGGGTCAACTGAGCGGCCGGACGCGATTCACCGGACATTCACCGGGATTCATAGAATCGCGCCTATGGCGAAAACAGCATCGACCCCCGGCGGCAGTGGCAAGGCGAGCGGCGCGCAAAAGGAAAAGGACGCGCCCCCGCCGCCGCCGGAGCCCCTGCGGATCCCGGTCGCCGATTCCCACACCCACCTGGACATGCAGTCGGGCACCGTCGAGGAGGCACTGGCCAAGGCCGCCTCGGTGGGCGTCACGACCGTCGTCCAGGTGGGCTGTGATCTCGCCGGGTCCCGGTGGGCGGCCGAGACCGCGGCGGCGCACGAGAGCGTCTGGGCCACGGTGGCCCTGCACCCCAACGAGGCGCCGCGCATCGTCCTGGGGGACCCTGACGGCTGGTCCCGGCAGGGGGCCAGGGAGCCCGGCGGCGACGCCGCCCTCGACGCGGCGCTCGACCAGATAGCGGCCCTCGCCGCGCTGCCCCAGGTGCGGGGCGTGGGCGAGACCGGTCTGGACTACTTCCGCACCGGCCCGGAGGGCATGGCCGCCCAGGAGCGCTCGTTCCGCCGCCACATCGCCATCGCCAAGGAGCACGGCAAGGCGCTGGTCATCCACGACCGCGAGGCCCACGACGACGTGCTGCGGGTGCTCGCCGAGGAGGGCGCGCCCGGGACCGTCGTCTTCCACTGCTACTCCGGTGACGCGGCCATGGCGAAGATCTGCGCCGAGCGCGGCTACTACATGTCGTTCGCGGGCAACGTCACCTTCAAGAACGCCCAGCCGCTGCGCGACGCCCTCGCCGTCGCCCCGCTCGACCTCGTCCTCGTCGAGACCGACGCGCCCTTCCTGACCCCCGCCCCCTACCGCGGACGGCCCAACGCTCCGTATCTGATTCCGCTCACCCTGCGGGCCATGGCCGAGGTCAAGGGCGTCCCCGAGGACACCCTGGCGACCGCCGTAGCGGCCAATACGGCACGCGTCTTCGGCTACTGAGGGGTGGTGGCGCTCCGGGGTGGGTGATCACACTGCGTGATGATCTTCCTTTGGAGAGTCACCCCCACTCCGCTACAGTCCCGGACCCAACGCCCTGACCAGTGGACTTGTGGAGTGTTACCGGAGTGTTGTCGTGAGCCGTAGGGCCAGCCACCGCGTCCCGGGCGGCCGTGCCGCCGCCCGCCGAGCCGCCCGGCGCGGCGCCACCGGCCGGACCGACCCGATGCGCCGGCTGCTGCCGCAGGCGATGGTGGTCGCCGCCCTGGCCGGCGGCACCTCCGCCTTCGTCGCCCAGGACAAGGCCGTACGGCTCAGCGTCGACGGCGACGCGCGCACGTTGCACACCTACGCCGACGACGTGGGCGAGCTGCTGGCGGACGAGGACGTCCACGTCGGCGCGCACGACATCGTCGCCCCCGCGCCCGGGGAGCGGCTCGGCGACGGCGACGAGATCGCCGTCCGCTACGGCCGCCCCGTCACCCTCACCCTCGACGGGGAGCGCCGCCGGGTGTGGACCACCGCCCGCACGGTTGACGGCGCACTGCGCCAACTGGGCGTACGTGCCGAGGGCGCGTATCTGTCCGCCTCCCGCTCCGCGGCCATCACCAGCCGCGGGCTGCTCCTGCACGTCCGCACCGAGCGCACCGTCACCTTCCTCGCCGACGGGCGCCCCCACACCGTCCGCACGAACGCGGCCACCGTCGGCGAGGCCCTCGCCGCCGCCGGGCTCACCCTGCGCGGCCAGGACACCACCTCCGTCCCGCGGGACAGCTTCCCGCGCGACGGCCAGACGGTGACGGTGATGCGGATCACCGGCGGCAAGGAGGTCCGGGACCATCCGGTGCCCTTCACCACCATCCGCCGCGCCGACCCCACCCTCCCCAAGGGCACCGAACTCGTGGCCCGGCCCGGCGAGCCGGGCACCCTGCGCATCACCTACCGGGTGCGCAGCGTCAACGGCGTACGGCAGCGGCCGCGGAAGATCGACAGCGAGATCGTCAAGGCGCCCGTGGCCCGGATCGTGCGGGTCGGCACCATGACGGTGCCCACCGGCGTCGGCGGCCCGGCGGACGGGCTCAACTGGCGGGCGATGGCCCGCTGCGAATCGGGCGGCCGGCCCGACGCGGTCGACGGCTCCGGCCGTTACGGCGGCCTCTACCAGCTCGACCAGGGCACCTGGCACGCCCTCGGCGGCCACGGCCGCCCCCAGGACGCGCCCCCGTCCGAGCAGACCTACCGCGCGAAGAAGCTCTACCAACAGCGCGGCACCAGCCCTTGGCCCAGCTGCGGCGCAAAGCTGCATGGGTGAGGGGGCGGCTTGGGTGCTCCTGGTTGAGTGCCTGCGGTGGGGTGCTCCTGGGTGGGTGCTCGGTCGGGTGCCCGCGGTGGGGTGCTCCCGGGCGGGTCCTCGGTCGGGTGCCTGCGGTGGGGCGCTCCCGGGCGGGTGTCCGTGGTCGGGTGCCCGTGGTCGGGTGCCTGCCGTCGAGTGCTTGCGGTCGGGTGCCCGTGGTCGGGTGCTCCCGGTTGGGGTTGGGTGCCTGCGGTCGGGCGCTCCCGCCCGTCGGGGCCCGTGGTCGGGCGCTCCCGGTCGAGTCCCTGCGGTCGGGTGCTCCCGGTCGGGTGTCCCGGGCCCCGGGGCGCGTGGGTCCTCCGCCGGGGCACCTCCCAGCGGTAGCCGGAGGAGGCTGAGGCGCCCCGGCGGGGGCTTTCCAGCGGTAGCCGGGGGGATGCTCAGGCACCTGGCGGGGGCACCTCCCAGTGGTAGCTGGGGGAGGCTGAGGCACCCGGGCCGGGGCACCTCCCAGCAAGAGCCGGTGGATGACCGAGCCCCGAAAAAGGGGGCCTAAACTTCCTGGGTGAGCTCCACCGACTCCGACGTCCTTCTCGGCCCCGCCGATGTCCGCGAACTCGCGGCGCGGCTCGGCGTACGTCCGACCAAGCAGCGCGGCCAGAACTTCGTCATCGACGCCAACACGGTCCGCCGGATCGTCCGGACCGCCGGGGTGCGCCCGGACGACGTGGTCGTCGAGGTCGGCCCGGGGCTCGGTTCGCTGACCCTCGCGCTGCTGGAGGCCGCCGACCGGGTCACCGCCGTCGAGATCGACGACGTCCTCGCCGCGGCACTCCCCGCGACCGTCGAGGCCAGGCTGCCGCACCGCGCCGACCGCTTCGCGCTGGTGCACAGCGACGCCCTGCGGGTGACCGAGCTGCCGGGCCCCGCCCCCACCGCGCTGGTCGCCAACCTGCCCTACAACGTCGCCGTGCCCGTGCTGCTCCATATGCTCGGGCGGTTCCCGACCATTGAGCGGACGTTGGTCATGGTCCAGTCCGAGGTCGCCGACCGGCTCGCCGCCCCGCCCGGCTCCAAGGTGTACGGCGTGCCCTCCGTGAAGGCTGCTTGGTACGCCCACGTCAAGCGGGCGGGCGCGATCGGCCGCAACGTCTTCTGGCCCGCCCCCAACGTCGACTCCGGCCTGGTCTCGCTGATACGCCGGGAAGAGCCCCCGCGCACCACCGCCACCCGGGAAGAAGTCTTCGCGGTGGTGGACGCGGCGTTCGCCCAGCGCCGCAAGACCCTCAGGGCGGCGCTCGCGGGCTGGGCCGGTTCGGCGGGGGCCGCGGAGGAGGCACTGAGGGCTGCTGGGGTTTCGCCGCAGGCGCGCGGGGAGTCGCTGACGGTGGAGGACTTCGCCGCGATCGCCGAGCACGGGCCTGCGGCCTGACCACACGAGGCGCCTGCGGTCGGGCTTGCTCCCCACCCCGCCCCTCCCCGAAACCGGGACTCCGCCCCGGCCCCCACCCGGGGGCTCCGCCCCCACACCCCCGCCCGGGGGCTGCGCCCCTAAACCCCCGCTGGGGCTCTGTCCCCGTGCCCCGCTGGGGCTGTGCCCCGTACCCCCGCTGGGCTCTGTCCCGTACCCCCCCGCTGGGGCTCTGCCCGCGCGCCCCTGGGCTGCACCCCTGTACCCCCCCGCTCCCGGGCCTTGCCCCGCGCCTCCCCGCTGAGCTGCGCCGCCGAACCCCCGCTGCGGCTTCACCCTCGCCGGGGTTCTGCCCCCGTAGATCCTCCCTCGCACCTCATGCCGAGGGTCCGCCCCACTCCCCGCTTCGGCCGTACATCAGCCGGGCCATGGGCCGGAGCCGCGAACCGGGGCTCGGAGCCTCGCTGGACCACGAGCGGGGGCCAGAGGCCGAACCTCGGCGCGGTGCGGGGGCGGAATCCCCCGAGTACGGGGCGCGGGCGCGGGGGACCCGAGTACGGGGCCCGGAGGCGGGAACTCTCGGGAACGGGGCCCGGGGGCGGGAGCCCACGAGAGCGGGGTCCGGGGCGGAGCCCCGGTTACGGGAAGGGGCGGGGTGGGGAACAAGCCCGCCGCAGGCACACCCCCGCAGGCGGGACAATGGCCGCACCGGAACACCCGCACCCCCACCAAGGAGCCCCGTGACCCGCCCCGTGACCGCCCGTGTGCCCGCCAAGGTCAACGTCCAGCTCGCGGTCGGCGGGCTGCGCCCCGACGGGTTCCACGACCTGGCCAACGTCTTCCTCGCCGTCGGGCTCCACGACGAGGTCACCGCCACCCCCGCCGACGCCCTCCGCATCACCGTCGAGGGCGCGGACGCCGGCCACGTGCCGCTGGACCGCACCAACCTCGCGGCCCGCGCCGCCCTCGCGCTCGCCGAGCGGCACGCCATCGCGCCCGCCGTGCACCTCCACATCGCCAAGGACATCCCCGTCGCGGGCGGCATGGCGGGCGGCAGCGCCGACGCCGCCGGGGCGCTGCTGGCCTGCGACGCGCTCTGGGGCACCCAAGCCACCCGGGCCGAACTCCTCGAGATCTGCGCAGAGTTGGGCAGTGACATCCCCTTCAGCCTCGTCGGCGGCGTGGCACTCGGCCGCGGCCGGGGCGAGCTGCTGACCCCGCTGGAGACCGGCGGCACCTTCCACTGGGTGTTCGCCGTGGCCGACGGCGGGCTGTCCACCCCCGCCGTCTACCGTGAATGCGACCGGCTGCGCGAGGCGTCCGGCGCGGGCGCGAGCGCCGCCGACGTGCCCGACCCCGAGCCCTCCCAGGCACTGCTGGACGCGCTGCGCACCGGCGACGCCACCGCCCTGGCCGCCGCCGTCTCCAACGATCTCCAGCCCGCCGCGCTCTCGCTGCGCCCCGCGCTCGCCGACACCCTGCGCGCCGGCGCGGACGCGGGCGCGCTCGCCTCCCTCGTCTCCGGCTCCGGTCCCACCTGCGCCTTCCTGGCCAAGGACACCGAGGCCGCACAGGAGGTGGCGACAGCGCTCGCCGCCTCGGGCACCTGCCGCACGGTCCGCGTCACCTCCGGCCCGGTCCCCGGGGCCCGGCTGGTCGGCGCCTGAGCGAGCCCCCGACGCCTCAGCGTGTGGCCGACGCCTGAGCGAGGCACCCCGCACCCGAGCGAGGCACCCCGCACCCGAGCGAGGCACCCCGCACCCGAGCAAGGCACCCCGCACCTGACCGAGGCGCCCCGCGCGGCGACTACCCTGGGACGCCGATCGATCCGCGTAATGGAGTGTGATGGCGACCAACCTGGTCAACGTTGAATCCGTCGGCAAGGTGTACGGCACCCGTGCCCTGCTGGACGGCGTCTCCCTCGGAGTGAACGAGGGCGACCGCATCGGCGTCGTCGGCCGTAACGGCGACGGCAAGACCACGCTCATCCGGATCCTCGCCAAGCTGGAACCCGCCGACGACGGCCGCGTCACCCACGCCGGTGATCTGCGGCTCGGCGTGCTCACCCAGCACGACTCGCTCGACCCCGCGGCCACCATCCGCCATGAGGTGATCGGCGACCTCGCCGACCACGAGTGGGCCGGTGACGCCAAGATCCGGGACGTGCTCACCGGGCTGTTCGGCGGGCTGGACCTGCCCGGCTTCCCCCAGGGTCTCGACACGGTCATCGGCCCGCTGTCCGGCGGTGAGCGCCGCCGTATCGCGCTCGCCCAGCTGCTGATCGCCGAGCAGGACCTGATCGTCCTCGACGAGCCCACCAACCACCTCGACGTGGAGGGCATCTCCTGGCTGGCCGGGCATCTGCGCGCCCGCCGCTCGGGCCTGGTGGTGGTCACCCACGACCGCTGGTTCCTCGACCAGGTCTGCACCCGGATGTGGGACGTCCAGCGCGGCGCCGTCCACGAGTACGAGGGCGGCTACAGCGACTACGTCTTCGCCCGTGCCGAGCGCGAGCGCATCGCCGCCAGCGAGGAGGCCAAGCGGCAGAACCTGATGCGCAAGGAGCTCGCCTGGCTGCGCCGTGGCGCCCCCGCCCGCACCAGCAAGCCCCGCTTCCGCATCGAGGCGGCGAACGCGCTGATCGAGGACGTCCCGCCGCCCCGCGACAGCGCCGAGCTGATGAAGTTCGCCAACTCCCGGCTCGGCAAGACCGTCTTCGACCTGGAGGACGTGACCGTCACGGCCGGGCCCAAGGTGCTGCTGAAGCATCTGACCTGGCAGCTGGGGCCCGGCGACCGGATCGGCCTGGTGGGGGTGAACGGCGCGGGCAAGACCTCGCTGCTGCGCGCCCTGGCCGAGGCCGCCCGCAGCGAGGGCGAACAGCAGCCCGCCGGGGGCCGGATCGTGGTCGGCAAGACCGTAAGGCTCGCGTATCTGTCCCAGGAGGTCTCCGAACTCGACCGGAACCTACGGGTCCTGGAGGCCGTCGAGCAGGTGCGGCAGCGCGTCGACCTCGGCAAGGGCCGGGAGATGACCGCCTCCCAGCTGTGCGAGAAGTTCGGCTTCACCAAGGAGAAGCAGTGGACCCCGGTCGGCGATCTCTCCGGCGGTGAGCGGCGCCGGCTCCAGATCCTGCGGCTGCTGATGGACGAGCCCAATGTGCTCTTCCTGGACGAGCCCACCAACGACCTGGACATCGAGACCCTGACCCAGCTGGAGGACCTGCTCGACGGCTGGCCCGGCTCGCTCGTGGTCATCAGCCACGACCGCTACTTCATCGAGCGCACCACCGACCGGGTGCTCGCGCTGCTGGGCGACGCCACCCTGCGGATGCTTCCGCGCGGCGTGGACGAGTACCTGGAGCGGCGGCAGCGCGCCCTGGCCGCGGCCGCCCCGGCCGCCGCCGCGCCCGCCAAGCAGAAGACCGGCGAACAGGCCGCCCGGCAGCGGTCGGCGGCCGAGCAGCGCGCCGCCAAGAAGGAACTGCAGCGCATCGAGCGGCGGCTGGACCGGATCAGCGAGCAGGAGTCCGAGCTGCACGCGCGGATCGCCGAGCACGCCACGGACTTCACCAAGGTCGCCGAGCTCGATACGCAACTGCGCGAGCTGACGGGGGAGCGGGACGAGCTGGAGACCCGCTGGCTGGAGCTGGCCGACGACGCGTGAGTCAACGGCGCATGGCCGACGATGCGTGAGCCGACAACGCATGAGCTGCCAACCCTTGGTGTGAGTGGCCTGAAAGCATCGTGTGAAGAGGTTGTGCGGCGGTGGCGCGCGCCCTGGCAACGGTCGCGTCACAGGCCGGTCTCAGCTGATCGATGACCTGGACACTGGTCCCTATTGCGCCCCTTACGGGTGATACAAAGAACTCCCGCCTGCCTTCCGCTCAATGGCGGGGTGCCCTGTCCGATTCGCTCCTTCCCGGGGGGCTTCGACCCACCGGGATCGCGGGGGAGGCCGGTCGGACGACGGGTCCCGCATCTGAAGGAATTCGCATGTCACAGCCGCCTCCGCCGCCCAACCAGCCGCCGCAGGGCGGCTTCGGCGCGCCGCAGGAACCTGGTTACGGCTATCCACAGCAGCCGCCCACACCGCCTCCGGGCCAGCAGGGCTACGGCTATCCGCAGGCCCCCGGCCAGCCGCCGCAGACCCCGCCTCCGCCGCCGTCGGCACCGCCGGCGCCGCCGCAGACGCCCCCGCAGGGCGCCGGCGGCTATGGCTACCCGGAGCAGCCGGTGCACGGCCAGCCGACCCAGGGCGGCCCGTCGCCGTACGGATCCGGCCAGCAGCCTTACGGTCAGCCTCAGTACGGTCAGCAGCCTTACGGACAGCCGCAATTCGGCCAGCCGCAGTACGGCCAGCCGCCGCAGGCCCAGTACCCCGGCGGCCCCGGCCCGGGCGGCCCCGGTGGCCCCGGTGGCTCCGGCCAGTCCAAGCAGCGCATGGCGATCATCGTCAGCGCCGTGGTCGCGGTCGCGCTGATCATCGGCGGCGGCATCTGGTTCGCCACCAAGGACGACGGCGGCGGCAGCGAGGCCAAGGGCAAGGACAAGGACAAGCAGTCCAGCCAGGGCGCCTCCAGCGGCACCACGGGCGGCGGGGACAAGCCCGCCAAGGCCGTGGACGCCAAGCTGCTCGACAAGGTCCCGATGCCCAAGGTCTCCGACCAGGTCACCGTCGAGGGCATGTGGACCACCGACGACACCTTCGTGAAGGCCGGTGTCTACAAGATCGTCGGCTATCCGCTGAGCGGCGGCGACGCCAAGTGGACGATCCCGCTGGACGGCGCGGTCTGCTGGTCCTCGGACCACCTCACCAAGGACGGCCTGACCACGGTCCTCTACCAGGAGGCCAAGCCGTCGGCCAAGGACAAGTACCCCAGCTGCACCGAGGTCGGTCTGCTCGACCTCAAGAACGGCAAGATGCTGTGGCACCGCAACGTCAAGGAGGGTGACGAGAAGATCCGCTTCGACGAGGTCACCATCGGCGGCGGCACCGTGGCCGCGGGCGGCACCAGCGGCGGCGCCGCCTGGTCCACCTCCGGCCAGTCCCTGTGGAAGCCCAAGTCGGGCGAGCAGTGCTCGGACGACGGCTACGCGGGCGGCGAGGACAAGCTGGTCGCGGTGCGCCGCTGCGGCGACTACGACAACCCGCAGATCCAGGTCCAGACGCTGAACCCGAAGACGGGCGCGGTGAAGTCGGCCTACAAGGTCTCGCAGGGCATCGACTACGTCCACGTCGCCTCCACCGATCCGCTGGTGATCGGCCTGGACGCCGGTGACTCCACCGGCTCGGCGGTCTCGGACTTCCTGTCCATCGACGACAGCGCCAAGACCGGCAAGGTGCTCGGCAAGATCGGCACCGAGAACGGCAAGTACGACGCCAAGTGCGAGTCGACCAACGTCGAGGGCTGCCGCAAGCTCGCCGTCTCCAAGTCGGCGAACGCCCTCTTCCTCGGCTCCGAGGACCGCACCGACTCCAGCGCCGCGACGGCCAACGAGGTCGTGGCCTTCGACCTGAAGACCGGCAAGCCGATCGGGAAGACCGACGGGGTCAAGGGCGCCGCGCTCACCCCGCTCGGGCTGGACGAGGACGGCTCCGTCCTCGCCTACCAGGAGAGCACCTGGGAGACCGGCGGCGCGGTCTGGCGGATCGACCCCAAGTCGTACGCCAAGACCAAGCTGCTGCAGAACCCCGTCGCCAGCCATGAGCTGGAGCAGAACTTCAGCCCCAGCTACTCGGAGATCATCTACTCCGGGGAGCACCTCTACATGAGCGACGTCTACGCCAGCAAGCCCTCGGGCACCTACGACAAGGACGACCCGCTGGCGATCATCTTCGGCGCGAGCTGACCCTCCGGCGTCCGCCCGGCCCGCTCCACGGCGGCCCCGCCCGTACGACACCGTACGGGCGGGGCCGCCGCTGTGTGCGCCGGCGGAGCGCCGGGGTGCGCGCCCCCGGGGAACCCGGCCGCATCGATCGGATTGGGACGCCAACCGGACGTCAAGTAGGCACGAATGGCCGGGATTTCGGCATTCCGGGGGGCTTCTGCCCGGTAAGGGGCGCGCAACGTCGAACAAGCGTGTAGCTTCCCCCTGAGCGAATGGGGGGAGCTCATGGGCGTGCGACTCATGGTGGTCGACGATCACCGTCTGCTCGCGGAGGCGCTCGCCTCGGCGCTGAAGCTGCGCGGGCACCGGGTGCTCGCCGCGGCGGCACCGAGCGCGGGCGCGGCGGACCTGGTGGTGAGCCGGGCACCTGAGGTGTGCCTGCTGGGCACGGCGGCACCCGCCGAGCCGGGGGTGTTCGACCCGGTGGTGCGGATCAAGAAGGAGCGGCCGCAGGTCGCGGTCGTGGTGCTCGGCCCGGTGCCGAGCCCGCGCGGCATAGCCGCCGCCTTCGCCGCCGGGGCGTCCGGCTATGTGCGCCACGACGAGCGGATCGAGGGCGTCGAACGCGCCATGATGAAGGCGCGCGCGGGCGAGGCGGCCGTGGCGCCCCAGCTGCTCCAGGGGGCGTTCGCGGAGCTGCTCAACCCCGCGGCCCAGCCCGACGACGAGGGCGCCCGGCTGCTGCGGATGCTGACCCCGCGCGAGGTGGAGGTGCTGGTGCGGGTCGCCGAGGGCGAGGACACCCGGCTGATCGCGGCGGGCATGGGGATCGCCCCCAGCACGGCCCGCACCCATGTGCAGCGGGTGCTGATGAAGCTCGGGGTGGGCTCGCGGCTGGAGGCGGCGGCCCTGGCGGCCCGTACGGGGCTGCTGGACCGCGCGGCGACGCGCCGGACCGCGTCGCCCCCGCCCCAGCCGCCTCCCGCGCCGGGGCCGCCCGCGTCGGCGCCGTAGGCCGTACGGCGACCCGTGTTTCTCAGCCCGCTCCGGCCCCGGGCTCGCGGCCCCCGGGCTCACCGGCCCCGGGGCCGTCCCCGGGCCCAGAGGGCTCCGGTTTCGGCTCGGCCCCCGGCGCCGACAGCGGCCTGAGCTTCATCCAGAGCAGGAAGAGCAGGCCGACCGCGAGCATGCACGCCCCCGTCCAGAGGTTGATGTTGATGCCCGACGCCTTCTTCACATCCGCGTCCGAGGCGGTGAACCCGGCGATGAGGACGATGATCCCGTAGATCGCGAACAGCCCGCCGATGATCCGCCGCACATCGAACAGCCGGGCCGCGGTCGCCGACTTCTGCTGCAGGTCCTCGACCTCGTGCCGGTATTCGTACTCCTCACTCATGGCGCACGCTCCTTAATCCCGGAAGGGTCACAGGGAGAACGGGATGTAGCACAGGGCCGCGAGGATCAGCGCGCCCCAGCCCAGTACGGCCGGACGGCGGTACCACGCCTCGTCGCCCGGCGCCGGCGGTTCGGCCACCCCGGGCGCGGTGGTGCCGTAGACCAGACCGGCCAGCGCCTCCACCGGCTTGGGCTTGGTGAACGGCGTCAGCGCGACCATCACCACCCCGCCGACCACGAACGCCACGATGGCGGAGACGAAGTTGGCGCCCTGGTCGCTGGGGATGGCGATGACATCTCCCAGGTAGAGCCAGAAGTAGTTGATCATCGCGGCCACCGTGCCGCACAGCAGCCCCCAGAACCCGGCCGCGGCGGTGGCCCGCTTCCAGAACATCCCGATGATGAAGACGCAGAACAGCGGCACGTTGAAGAACGAGAAGAGGGTCTGGAGGTAGTTCATGATGTTGCTGAACGAGGAGGCGATGAAGGCCGTGCCCATACCGGCCAGCACCCCGATCGCCGTCACCACCCGCCCGGTCAGCAGGTAGTACCCGTCCGGGCGGCCCTTTCGCACATACGCCCGCCAGATGTCGTTGGTGAAGACCGTGTTGAACGACGACACATTGGCCGCCATGCCCGCCATGAAGGCGGCCAGCAGCCCGGTCACCGCGAGCCCCAGCACCCCGTTGGGCAGCAACTCGCTCATCAGCAGCGGAATCGCGTCGTTGTACTGCAGACCGCTCGTCTTCGAGCCGATGTCCGGCCGCATGACCAGGGCGATCAGCCCGGGGACCACCACGATCAGCGGGATGAACATCTTGGGGAACGCGGCGATCAGCGGGGTGCGCTGGGCGGCCGAGAGGTTCTTGGCCGACAGGGCGCGCTGCACCTCGGCGAAGTTGGTCGTCCAGTAGCCGAAGCTCAGACAGAAGCCGAGGCCCAGCACGATGGTCAGCCAGTTGGCCCCCAGCGGGTTGGACGAGCCGATGCCGGTGCCGCCCCAGGCGGAGACGAAATGGGGGCCGTGGGAGTCCGTGAGCGCGTCCTTGAGTCCGCCGAAGCCGCCGATCCGCCGGAGGCCGACGACGGTGAGCGGGATGAGGGCCGCCAGGATCACGAAGAACTGCAGCACCTCGTTGTAGATCGCCGAGGAGAGCCCGCCGAGGGTGATGTACGCGAGCACGAAGAGCCCCGCGACCACGATGGCCACCCACTGCGGCCAGCCCAGCAGCGCCTCCACCACGATCGCCATCGCGTAGAGGTTCACCCCCGCGATCAGCACCGACGCGATCGAGAAGATGATCGAGCTGAGCAGGTGCGAGGACGGTCCGTAGCGGTGCAGCAGGAACTCGGGGACGGACCGTACCTTGGAACCGTAGTAGAACGGCATCATCACCAGGCCGAGGAAGACCATGGCCGGAATCGCCCCGACCCAGTACCAGTGCACGGTGTACACCCCGTACTGCGCGCCGTTGGCGGCCATCCCCAGGATCTCCAGGGCGCCCAGATTCGCGGCGACGAAGGCCAGACCGGTGACCCACGCGGGCAGCGACCGGCCGGAGAGAAAGAAGTCGAGGCTGGTCTTGACGCTCGCTCTGGCGGCGAATCCCACGCCGAGGACGACGGCGAAATAGAGGACCAGGATCGTGTAGTCGAGTGCGTTGGTGGGGAGCCGTAGCCCTTCGGCCAGATAGTGCATGGTCTCGCCTCATCGCCTGAACGGAATGCACCAGAAACGTTCGGTGAACGTATCCGAATTCTTGTGGTTTGTCCGAGCACCTTCACCGCGCATTGACGGCGCTGTTGGCTTGTGGTTCATTATGTTGAGTTGTGTTGGGTGCATCTGACAGGAGCTGGCGGAGTGAAGAAGACGGCGACGCGGCTCGCGGACGGACGCGAGCTGATCTATTACGACGCGCGCGACGACGCGGTGCGCGACGCCGTCGACCAGCGGCCGCTCGACCCCATCGCGACCCGCTCGGAGATCCGGCACGACCGCCTGCTCGGTGACCGGGTGGCGATCGCCTCCCACCGCCAGGCCCGCACCTACCACCCGCCGGCCGACGAATGCCCGCTGTGCCCCTCCCGCGAGGGGCGGCACAGCGAGATCCCCGCCTCCGACTACGACGTCGTGGTCTTCGAGAACCGCTTCCCGTCGCTGGCCGGGGACTCGGGCCGGTGCGAGGTCGTGTGCTTCACCTCCGACCACGACGCCTCCTTCGCCGACCTCGACGCCGAACAGGCCGCTCTGGTGCTCGACGCCTGGACCGACCGCACCGCCGAGCTGGCCCAACACCCCGCCGTCGAGCAGGTCTTCTGCTTCGAGAACCGCGGCAAGGAGATCGGCGTCACCCTCGGCCATCCGCACGGCCAGATCTACGGGTATCCCTTTGTGACCCCTCGTACACGGCTGATGCTCCGTTCGCTCGGTGAGCACCGTGAGGCCACTGGTCGGAATCTGTTCGATGATGTGGTCGCCGATGAGCTGGCCGACGGGCGCCGGGTGGTGCTCGACGGCGAGTACTGGGTCGCGTTCGTCCCCTACGCCGCCCACTGGCCCTACGAGGTGCACCTCTACCCGAAGCGGCGGGTCCCGGACCTGCCGTCGCTGGACGAGGCCGCGCGCACAGAGTTTCCACAGATGTATCTGGAACTCTTGAAGCGCTTCGACCGGATTTTCGGGGAGGGTGAGCCGCCCACGCCCTACATCTCCGCCTGGCACCAGGCGCCGTACCGCATGGCAGACCGCGGTGAATTCGCACTTCACCTCGAGCTTTTCACCATCCGCCGCACTTCCGGCAAGCTGAAGTTTCTCGCGGGTTCCGAATCCGGCATGAATGTGTTCATCAACGATGTGCCGCCGGAGGCCGCGGCCGAGCGACTGCGAGAGGTAGCGAGCAAGTGAGCAATGCGCAGCAGAAGAAGTACCTGGTCACCGGCGGTGCCGGCTATGTCGGCAGCGTGGTCGCGGCGCATCTGCTCGAAGCCGGGCACCGGGTGACGGTGCTGGACGACCTGTCCACCGGGCACCGGGCCGGGGTCCCCGAGGGCGCGGAGTTCGTCGAGGGCCGCATCCAGGACGCCGCCAAGTGGCTCGACCCCTCCTATGACGGCGTGCTGCACTTCGCGGCGTTCTCCCAGGTCGGCGAGTCCGTCGCCAACCCCGAGAAGTACTGGGTCAACAATGTGGGCGGCACCACCGAGCTGCTCGCCGCGATGCGCGACGCCGGGGTGCGCACCCTCGTCTTCTCCTCCACCGCCGCCACCTACGGCGAGCCCGACCAGGTCCCGATCACCGAGGACCTCCCGACCGCGCCCACCAACCCCTATGGGGCCAGCAAGCTCGCCGTCGACCACATGATCAGCGGTGAGTGCGCCGCCCACGGCCTGGCCGCGGTCTCCCTGCGCTACTTCAACGTCGCCGGCGCCTACGGGGCGTACGGCGAGCGCCATGACCCCGAGTCCCACCTCATCCCCCTGGTGCTCCAGGTCGCCCAGGGCAAGCGCGAGGCCATCTCCGTCTTCGGCGACGACTACGCCACCCCCGACGGCACCTGCGTCCGCGACTACATCCACGTCGCCGACCTCGCCGACGCCCATCTGCTCGCCCTCGGCGCTGCGTCCCGTGGTGAGCACCTGATCTGCAACCTCGGCAACGGCAACGGCTTCTCCGTCCGCGAGGTCATCGAGACGGTGCGCCAGGTCACCGGCCACCCCATCCCGGAGATCGCCGCCCCGCGCCGCGGCGGCGACCCGGCGGTCCTGGTGGCCTCCGCCGAGCGTGCCAAGGAGCGCCTGGGCTGGCGCCCGACCCGCGCCGACCTGGCCGGAATCGTCGCGGACGCATGGGAGTTCGCGCAGCGGAGGGAGAGTCAGTGACGGACGAGCACGGCCCCGGGCGGGTCACGGCGGGGTTCCGCGAGGTCTACGGCACCGAGCCCGGCGGCGTCTGGGCGGCGCCGGGCCGGGTCAATCTGATCGGCGAGCACACCGACTACAACGACGGCTTCGTGATGCCGCTCGCCCTGCCCCACACCTGCCTGGCGGCCGCCTCCCCGCGCACCGACGGGGTGCTGCGGCTGCACTCGGGCGATGTCCAGGGCGGGGTGGTCGAGCTGCGGGTCGAGGAGCTTTCGCCGGTCGCGGGCGGCGCCGGCGGCGGCGACCGCGGCGGCTGGGCGGCCTATCCGGCCGGAGTGGTCTGGGCGCTGCGCGAGGCGGGGCTGCTGACGGGCGGGGCCGGTGGTGCGGAGCTGCACTTCGAGTCCACCGTGCCCACCGGCGCCGGGCTGTCCTCGTCCGCCGCGCTGGAGGTCGTCACGGCCACCGCGCTCAACGACCTGTACGGGCTGGGGCTCACCCCGCCGCGCATCGCCCAGCTGTGCCAGCGCGCGGAGAACGCCTTCGTGGGCGTGCCCTGCGGGATCATGGACCAGATGGCGTCGGCGTGCTGCACCGAGGGGCACGCCCTCTTCCTCGACGCCCGCGATCTCACCCAGCGCCAGGTGCCGTTCGACCTGGCGGCCGAGGGGCTGCGGCTGCTGGTCGTGGACACCCGCGTCAAGCACGAGCTGGGCGACGGCGCCTACGCGAGCCGGCGCGCCGCGTGCGAGGCGGCCGCGCGGGCGCTCGGGGTGCGGGCGCTGCGGGACGTCCCCTTCGAGGGGCTGGACGCCACGCTCGCCGAGCTGGAGCGGCTGGGCTGCGACACGGCCACCCGGCGGCGGGTGCGCCATGTGGTGACCGAGGACCGGCGGGTGGAGGAGGTCATCGAGCGGCTCGACGCGGGGGACACCCGGTCCATCGGGCCGGTGCTGACCGCCGGGCACGCCTCCTGCCGCGACGACTTCGAGATCTCCTGTGACGAGCTCGACCTGGTCGTGGAGACGGCGAACGCGGCGGGGGCGCTCGGGGCGCGGATGACGGGGGGCGGCTTCGGCGGCTCGGCCATCGTGCTGGTGGCGGAGGAGGACGCGGAGGCGGTGAGCAAGGCGGTGACCGAGGCGTTCGGCGCGGCCGGGCACCGGGCGCCGCGGATCTTCCCGGCGGTGCCCAGTGCGGGGGCGCGACGGCTGTAGGGGGCATTCCCACGGGCCCTCGATCGCCTTTCGGTAAAGTTTCGCCACTCGTGGACCCCCTAGTCCCCAAGAGTGAACAAGAAACCCACAGTGAACAGCCGAGAGCGGTCAGTTTCGCTAATCCGCTTCCTATCTGAGACCACGGCCTTACTCTGAGTACAGCGTCGGTGGGGGCCGACGCTTATCAGGGGGCGAGACAGTCAGGTACGACGCCCGGGGTGGGGTAGCGATCACGGCACGGCGGCGGCCGTGCGGGTTGTGATGACCTCGCGCCGGGCGCCGTACCCGCACTGTTTCTCGGTGTATCCGGGATCTTTCATCCGGCGACGTGGGGGGTTGTCCGTGGCACGTATTCGGGTTCTCGTGGTCGACGACCATCGTATTTTCGCCGAGTCCTTGGCGGCCGCCCTCGCGGCGGAGCAGGACGTGGACGTGGCGGCGGCCGGAAGCGGTCCGGCGGCGCTGCGCTGTCTGGAGCGCGGAGCGGCGGAGGGGCGCCGCTTCGACGTCCTGCTGGTCGACGCCGACTTGGGCACGGCCGCCGACGGTGTGGGGCCGCCGCTTCCGGCGCCGGCCGAGCTGCCGTACGGCGGGGCGAACGGCACGGCGCACAACGGCATCCATGGCGGGGCGCACGGTGGGGCTCATGGTGGGGCTCATGGCGGGCCGCGCGGTGCGGCCCATGGCGGGCCAGCCCGGGCGGTGAACGGCCGGGCGGCCGACGGCATATGGCTCGTCGGCGCGGTCCGCTCCGCCCAGCCGGGGGTGCGCACCGTGGTGCTGGCCGAGCGCGACGATCCGCGCCGCGCGGCGGCGGCGCTCCAGGCCGGGGCGTCCGGCTGGGTCGCCAAGGACTGCTCACTGGTCCGGCTGCTCGCGGTCATCCGGGGGGTGCTGCGGGAGGAGACCCATCTGCCGCCCGCTCTGCTCACCGGCGTCCTGCGGGAGTTGACGGCCGCGCGTAAGCACCGCACCGAAAGCGAGCGCCTGGTCGAGTCGCTGACGCCGCGTGAGCGGGAGGTGCTGCGCTGCATGGTGGCCGGGCTCGGCCGTAAGGCCGTCGCCGAGCGGCTCTTCCTCTCCCCGCACACCGTCCGCACCCATATGCAGAATGTGCTGGGCAAGCTGGGTGTGCACTCCACGCTCGCGGCCGTGGCGCTGGCCCGGCGGGCCGGTGTGGGCCCGGTCGACCTAGCCGGGGAGATTGTCGAACGGGGCGGTCAGCTGGCGTAGCAGCGCGGCCAGTTCGGCGCGCTGGGCCTGGGAGAGCTCGGCCAGGATGGCGTGCTCATGGTCCAGCAGCCCGGCCAGTGCCTGATCGGCGCGGTCACGCCCTTCGGCGGTCAGCCGGACCAGCACACCGCGCCGGTCACTGGGGTCGGGCCCCCGCTCGACCAGCCCCTTCTTGGCGAGCCGGTCGATGCGGTTGGTCATGGTGCCCGAGGTGACCAGGGTCTGGGTCAGCAGCTGCCCGGGGGAGAGCTGGTACGGGGGCCCGGCCCGGCGCAGCGAGGTCAGGACGTCGAACTCCCATGGCTCCAGATTGTGCTCGGCGAAGGCGATCCGCCGTGCCCGGTCGAGATGGCGGGCGAGCCGGCTGACCCGGCTGAGCACTTCGAGCGGTTCCACATCGAGGTCGGGGCGTTCCCGCCGCCACGCCGCGACCAGCCGATCGACCTCGTCCTCCATGGCGATCAGTGTAGTGGGTCTGTCGACATGAAGTCTCTTGACATCAAGAGATAATGTGGAGCACGGTAAGGCGCCGGGACGCGCAGGAGTGATCCCGGCGTCTCGTATCGACCGTACCCGCAGGGGGACCGCCCATGACCACCGCGCCCAACTGGGACCCTCGGCAGTATCTGCGCCACGCCGGCCACCGCACCCGCCCCTTCCTGGACCTGCTGGCCCGCGTCCCCGAGCTGCCCACCGACCCCGGCCGCCCGCCCCGCATCGCCGACCTGGGCTGCGGCGCCGGCAACGTCACCGCCCTGCTCTTCGACCGCTGGCCCGACGCCCAGGTCACCGGCCTGGACAGCTCCGCCGAGATGCTCGCCGAGGCCCAGCCCCTCGCGGGCCCCACCACCGGCGGCGGCCGCCTCGACCTCCGGCAGGCCGATGTGCGGCACTGGGCGCCGGACGAGCCCTACGACCTGATCGTCTCCAACGCCGCCCTCCAGTGGGTCCCCGGCCACCCCGACGCCTTCCCCACCTGGCTGGCCGGACTGCGCCCCGGCGGCACCCTCGCCTTCCAGGTCCCCGGCAACTTCACCGCCCCCAGCCACACCCTGCTGCGCGACCTGTGCAACGCACCCGAGTGGCGCGCCCGCCTCGCCGACCGCGTCCGCGACCCCGGTGGCGTCCTGGAGCCCACCGAATACCTGGAGCGCCTGGCCGCGCTCGGCTGCGAGGTCGACGCCTGGGAGACCACCTATGTGCAGGTCCTGACCGGCCCCGACCCCGTCCTCGACTGGGTCAAGGGCACCGCCCTGCGCCCGGTCCTGACCGCCCTCGCCGACGACCCGCCCGCCCGCGACCGCTTCCTGGCCACCTACGCCGCCCTCCTCCGCGACGCCTACCCCTCCACCCCCCACGGCACGGCCTTCCCCTTCCGCCGCATCTTCATCGTCGCCCACAAGGCCCAGCGGTGATCACAGCCCTCGACCACGTACAACTCGCCGCCCCACCCGGCAGCGAACCCGCCCTGCGCACCTACTACGGCGAGGTGCTCGGCATGACCGAGATCCCCAAACCGGCCGCCCTCGCGGCCAACGGCGGCCTGTGGTTCGCCTGCGGCCCGGTCCAGCTGCACCTGGGCATCGACCCGGACTTCCGCCCCTCCCGCAAGGCGCACCCGGGTCTCAGGGTCGTCGGCATGGAGGCCTTCGCCGCCCGCCTCGCCGGGCATGGCGCCGAAGTCGTCTGGGACGAGAAATTGCCGGGGCACCGCCGCTTCTACTCCGAGGACCCGGTCGGGAACCGGCTGGAGTTCCTGGAGCCGATCGGGTGAAACCACCCGATCGGGTGATCGGCCCGGCTTCCGGCCCGCCGTCCCCCTACGGCCCATAGTGTCCCGGTGTCGCCGGTGTCGCCGGTGTCGCCGGTGTCGCCGGTGTCGCCGGTGTCGCCGGTGTCGCCGGTGTCGCCGGTGTCGCCGGTGTCGCCGGTGACGGCGGGAAGGAGGGATCACCGTGACCGACCGTCCGGTTCCGGACATCCTTGATGGGCTGGTCTGGCAGGCGTGGAAGGCCATGGCGCCGCCCGAGGGTTTCCGCGCCGAGATCATTGATGAGGCCATCGAGGTGTCGCCCCCACGCCGACGACGCCATGCTGTGGTCGTCAACCGATTGCGTCTCGCTCTGACGTCCCAGTTGATCGGCGGCGACCATGCCGGCTACCAAGGCGCCCATGTCATCCACCGCCGCAAGGTGTGGGTCCCCGACCTCTTCATCGCCCCCGAGGACCTCGACGAGATCCCCGACGAGGAAGATCTCGGAGTGGACGCGAGCGGCGTCCGGGCCGTCTTCGAGGTGGTCTCGCCCGGCCGGGAAGCCCAGTCGCGTGACCGGGAGCGCAAGCGCCGGGCGTACGCCCGCGCGGGCATCCCGCTGTACGTCCTGATCGACGACTTCGACGGCGACGGCACGGTCGTCATCCTCACCGCACCCGACCCCGACAAGGCCGTCTACACCGACGAGCACCGCGTCCCGTACGGCACCGATGCCGTCATTCCCGATGGTCCCGCGAAGGGTTTCGTCATCGGAGAGGCCATCGTCAGGCCATAGCGGCACCGGGCCCGGCCGTCGTCAGTTCTTGCGGTGGCCTATCAGGCGGGGCTTCTGCTCCAGGCCGTCCAGGCCGTGCCAGGCCAGGTTCACCAGGTGGGCGGCGACCTCGGCCTTCTTGGGTTTGCGGACGTCCAGCCACCACTGGCCGGTCAGGGCGACCATGCCCACCAGGGCCTGGGCGTAGAGGGGGGCCAGTTTGGGGTCGAAGCCGCGGGCCTTGAATTCCAGGCCCAGGATGTCCTCCACCTGGGTGGCGATATCGCTGATCAGGGAGGCGAAGGTGCCCGTCGACTGGGCGACGGGGGAGTCGCGGACGAGGATGCGGAAGCCGTCCGTGTACTCCTCGATGTAGTCCAGCAGGGCGAAGGTGGCCTGCTCGCACAGCTCCCGCGGGTGGCCCGCGGTCAGCGATGTGGTGACCATGTCGAGCATCCGCCGCATCTCGCGGTCCACCACGACCGCGTACAGCCCCTCCTTGCCGCCGAAGTGCTCGTACACCACCGGCTTGGAGACCCCGGCCTTCGCCGCGATCTCCTCCACCGAGGTGCCCTCGAATCCGCGCTCGGCGAAGAGCGTGCGACCGATGTCCAGCAGCTGCTCCCGGCGCTCCTTGCCGGTCATCCGGACCCGGCGGGGCCGCCGGGTCCCGGATCCGGAGGACCGGCCGGAGATCCGGCGCGGCCGGTCCTTTTCACCGCTGGTATTACTGTCGGTCGCCACGCCCTCTATCATGCCGCTCCGGCGGTCTCCTTCTGACGGCGGGCATCGATACGGTCCTGGCTCGGCCACCGGACGTCATACGCCCAGCCCGCCTTCTCGAACCAGCGGATGATCCGGGCGCTGGAGTCCAGCTGCCCCCGCATCACCCCGTGCCGGGCGCAGGTCGGGTCCGCGTGGTGCAGGTTGTGCCAGGACTCGCCGCACGAGAGCACCGCGAGCCACCACACATTGCCCGAACGGTCCCGCGACTTGAACGGGCGCTTGCCCACCGCGTGGCAGATCGAGTTGATCGACCAGGTCACATGGTGCAGCAAAGCCACCCGGACGAGTGACCCCCAGAAGAAGGCGGTCGCCGCGCCCTGCCAGGACCAGGTCACCAGTCCGCCGATCACCGGCGGCAGCATCAGGGAGATCACGGTCCACACCACGAACTGCCGGGAGATCGCCCGGATGGCGCCGTCCTTGATCAGATCCGGTGCGTATTTGTACTGCGGCGTCTGCTCCTCATCGAACATCCAGCCGATATGGGCCCACCACAACCCCTTCAGCAGGGCCGGAACGGTCTCGCCGTACCGCCACGGGGAGTGCGGGTCGCCCTCCGCGTCGGAGAACTTGTGGTGCTTACGGTGATCGGCCACCCAGCGGACCAGCGGTCCCTCCACGGCCAGCGACCCCGCGATCGCCAGCGCGATCCGCAGCGGCCGCTTCGCCTTGAACGAGCCATGGGTGAAGTAGCGGTGGAAGCCGATCGTGATGCCGTGGCAGCCGATGTAGTACATCGACACCAGCAGCGCCAGATCCAGCCAGCTGACCCCCCAGCCCCAGGCCAGGGGAACGGCCGCGACCAGCGCGACGAAGGGGACGGTGATGAACAGGAGAAGGGTGATCTGTTCGATGGAGCGCTTGCTGTCCCCGCCGAGCGTGGCGGAGGGAAGCGGGGCCTCCTGGGCCTTCGGCGTGTCATTGACCACGTCGGGGCTTGCAGTCATGGGATCCCTCGTGGGGCTCGGGGGCATGGCTACGGATCCGTAACCTACGGCGTCGTAAGTATGGCAGGGCCGGGAAGCGGGGCAATAGGGCTCTGGTCTCACCCAGGGTCGTGCCGCCTATCCTGGTGAGCGTCGGACAGCGCGGTCCGCACATGGCCGAAAGCACCGGGTCAGCAGCCCGCGGCGCCCGCCGTGCCCGCTCTGACGCCGCGCTTCGAACCCCGTTCACTGCAAGGAGCCCGCACCTGTGAGCAGTGCCGACCACACCAACGCCGCCCTGCGCGCCGATATCCGCCGTCTGGGCGACCTGCTCGGCGAGACCCTCGTCCGACAGGAGGGACCCGACCTCCTCGAACTCGTCGAGCGCGTCCGTGCCCTCACCCGCAGTGACGGCGAGGCCGCGGCCGAACTGCTCGGCTCCACCGACCTCGAGACCGCGGCCAAGCTGGTCCGCGCCTTCTCCACCTACTTCCACCTGGCCAACGTCACCGAGCAGGTGCACCGCGGCCGCGAGCTGCGCGCCCGCCGCGCCGCCGAGGGCGGCATCCTCGCCCGCACCGCCGACCAGCTCAAGGACGCCGACCCCGAGCACCTCCGGGAGACCGTCGCCAACCTCGGCGTGCGCCCCGTCTTCACCGCCCACCCCACCGAGGCCGCCCGCCGCACCGTCCTCACCAAGCTCCGACGCATCGCCGAGCTGCTCGACACCCTCGCCGTCGGCGGCGACGCCCGCCGCGCCGACCTGCGGCTCGCCGAGAGCATCGACCTGCTCTGGCAGACCGACGAGCTGCGCGTCGCCCGCCCCGAGCCCGCCGACGAGGCCCGCAACGCCATCTACTACCTCGACGAGCTGCACGCCGGTGCCGTCGGCGACGTCCTCGAAGACCTCACCGCGGAGCTGCTGCGCGTGGGCGTCGAGCTGCCCGCCACCACCCGCCCGCTCACCTTCGGCACCTGGATCGGCGGCGACCGCGACGGCAACCCCAACGTCACCCCCGAGGTCACCCGCGACGTCCTGATCCTCCAGCACGAGCACGGCATCACCGACGCGCTGGAGATCGTCGACGAGCTGCGCGCCGCGCTCTCCAGCTCCATCCGCAACACCGGCGCCTCCGAGGAACTGCTCGCCTCCCTCCAGCGCGACCTCGAACTGCTGCCCGAGATCAGCCCGCGCTACAAGCGGCTCAACGCCGAGGAGCCCTACCGGCTCAAGGCCACCTGCATGCGACAGAAGCTCGTCAACACCCGCGAGCGGCTCGCCGGGGACACCCCGCACCAGCCCGGCCGCGACTACCTCGGCTCCGGCGAACTCCTCGCCGACCTCCACCTCATCCAGGACTCCCTGCGCGCCCACCGCGGCCGGCTCATCGCCGACGGCCGGCTCGAGCGCTCCATCCGCACCCTCGCCGCCTTCGGCCTCCAGCTCGCCACCATGGACGTCCGCGAGCACGCCGACGCCCACCACCACGCCCTCGGCCAGCTCTTCGACCGGCTCGGCGAGGAGTCCTGGCGCTACGCCGACATGCCGCGCGACTACCGCCGCAAGCTGCTCGCCAAGGAACTGCGCTCCCGGCGCCCCCTCGCCCCCACCCCGGCGCCGCTGGACGCCGCGGGCGCCAAGACCCTCGGCGTCTTCCACACCATCCGCGAGTCCTTCGAGCGCTTCGGCCCCGAGATCGTCGAGTCCTACATCATCTCCATGTGCCAGGGCTCCGACGACGTCTTCGCCGCCGCCGTCCTCGCCCGCGAGGCCGGGCTGATCGACCTCCACGCGGGCTGGGCCAAGATCGGCATCGTTCCGCTGCTGGAGACCACCGAAGAGCTGAAGATCGCCGACAAGCTCCTCGACGAGATGCTCGCCGACCCCTCCTACCGGCGGCTCGTCGCCCTCCGCGGCGACGTCCAGGAGGTCATGCTCGGCTACTCCGACTCCTCCAAGTTCGGCGGCATCACCACCTCCCAGTGGGAGATCCACCGCGCCCAGCGGCTGCTGCGCGACGTCGCCCACCGGCACGGCGTACGGCTGCGGCTCTTCCACGGCCGCGGCGGCACCGTCGGCCGCGGCGGCGGCCCCACCCACGACGCGATCCTCGCGCAGCCGTGGGGCACCCTCGAGGGCGAGATCAAGGTCACCGAGCAGGGCGAGGTCATCTCCGACAAGTACCTCGTGCCCTCGCTGGCCCGCGAGAACCTGGAGCTGACGGTGGCCGCCACGCTGCAGGCGTCCGCCCTGCACACCGCCCCGCGCCAGTCGGACGAGGCGCTCGCCCGCTGGGACGCGGCCATGGAAACCGTCTCCGAAGCCGCGCACGACGCCTACCGCAAGCTCGTCGACGACCCCGACCTGCCCGCGTACTTCTTCGCCTCCACGCCGGTGGACCAGCTCGCCGAGCTCCACCTCGGCTCCCGGCCCTCCCGCCGCCCCGACTCCGGCGCCGGCCTCGACGGACTGCGGGCCATCCCGTGGGTGTTCGGCTGGACCCAGTCCCGGCAGATCGTCCCCGGCTGGTTCGGCGTCGGCTCCGGCCTCAAGGCCGCCCGCGAGGCCGGACTCGACAGCGTCCTCGACGAAATGCACCAGCACTGGCACTTCTTCCGCAACTTCCTGTCCAACGTCGAGATGACGCTGGCCAAGACGGATCTGCGGATCGCCCGGCACTACGTCGACACGCTGGTGCCGGATGAGCTGAAGCATGTCTTCGACGTGATCCAGGAGGAGCACGAGCTGACGGTGCGGGAGGTGCTGCGGATCACCGGTGAGCGGGAACTCCTCGACTCCAACCCGGTGCTGAAGCAGACGTTCCACGTCCGGGACGCCTACCTCGACCCGATCTCGTATCTGCAGGTGACGCTGCTCCACCGGCAGCGCACCGCGCGCGAGCGGGGCGAGGACCCCGACCCCCTGCTCGCCCGCGCCCTCCTCCTCACGGTGAACGGCGTGGCCGCGGGCCTCCGCAACACGGGCTGACGACGGCGTGACCCGGGGTGGGGCCCCGCTCCCCTCGGGAGCGTGGCCCCACCCCGGGTGTGTGGGTAATGAGTTCCCCGGGGGCTCCGCCCCCGGCCCCCGCTGGGCAGCAGGCTGCGCCGCTGCCCAGCAAAGCCGCTGATCGGTGCGTCGATGCGCGGCCACCGGCCCCCGGCGGAAGCCGGGCGCGCAGCGCCCTCCGGCGCCCCACCGCGCCCCCTTCCCCGCCGCGACGGCGGCTTCTCTTTCCCGCCGCGACGGCGAGGACCCTCGTGGCGGGGTTCGGCGGCGCCGAACTGCCCGAGCCGCGGGGCGGTCGCACCATGGTGGGTGGGGTCCTGGGGTGTGCACCAGGTTGGTCCGTCCGTGGGCTGTCTTCGCTGCGTGCGCTCCGGCGTTGCGCGGCACGGTTTCCCTGCTGGGGATGGGGTTTCTCTGCCGGGTGCGGCTTTTCTTTCCCGCCGCGACGGCGAGGACCTTCACAGCGGTGTTCGGCGGTGCCGAACTGCCCGAGCCGCGGGGCGGTCGCACCACGACGGCGGGGTGGTCCCGGGACGAAGAGCGAGCCAAGACCCAGCGGGGGACCCGGTGAGCGCTACAGCGTAAGCGTGGCGAAGGAGGCGCCCAACAGCGCCGCGCCCAGCAGGCCCATGGCCCAGCCCGTGCGGCGTAGGCCGAGGCCGCCCGCGACGATCAGGGAGGTGAGGAGGAGGGAGCCGCCGAAGGGGACCCAGGCGTGGAGGATGCCGGCGGCACCGGTGCGGACGGCGTGGTCCGTGCCGGGCTTGAGGGTCACCGGCACCCGGTCGCCCGTCCCGTTCGTGACCGCCTCGTCGATCCGCACCCGGCCACGGGACTCGCCGCCCTCGTCGGCCGGAGTGAAGGAGCCGGTGCACCATTCGTCGCCGCAGTCGGAGACCGTGACGGTGCCGCGCTCAAGCCCCTTGGTCAGCATGGACGGCTTGGCGTCGCCCCAGGAGGACCACACCCCGGCGACCAGGACCAGCAGCGCGACGAGCGCCATTGCCACGTTCTTCGCCAGCAACAGGAACCCGTACGCGCTCTCGCCCGCCCGCCGCGTACGGCTGCGCTTGGTCACACCGGTGGAAGCCATGGCGGCGATCCTCGCCATCCCCGGCCCGCCGGTCAACCTTCCGCCGAACAAACGGGCGAACGGCGTTTTTCAGGAGTTGTACGTCCCCTGCGCGCGCTCCAGCCCGTCCGCGATGAGCGTCTCCACCGCATCCGCCGCACGGTCCACGAAGTAGTCCAACTCCCGGCGCTCCGCAGCGGAGAAGTCCTTCAGGACGAACGCCGCGACATCCATACGGCCCGGCGGACGGCCGATCCCAAAGCGCACCCGGCAGTAGTCCGCCCCCAGCGACTTGGTGATCGACTTCAGCCCGTTGTGGCCATTGTCACCCCCGCCGATCTTCAACCGCAGCGCCCCGTAATCGATGTCCAATTCGTCATGGACGGCCACGACATGACCCACTGGCACCTTGTAGAAGTCGCGCAGCGCGGTCACCGGACCGCCCGAGAGATTCATGAAGGACATCGGCTTGGCGACCACGACGCGGCGGCTCGCCGGTCCCGGCGGACCCACCCGGCCCTCGACGACCTGGGCCCGCGACTTGTGCGCCTTGAAACGGGCCCCCATCCGCTCCGCCAGCAGATCGGCCACCATGAAGCCGACGTTGTGGCGGTTGCCCGCGTAACTGCCACCGGGGTTGCCGAGGCCCACCACAAGCCAGGGGCTCGTGTCGTCCGTCATCTGGATGTCTCTCCTTGAGGACGGCCGCCGCCCCGCACCCCAGGGGGCGGGACGGCGGCCGGAGAAGCGAAAAGGGAGCAGCCGCAGATTACGCCTCGGCGCCCTCGCCCTCGCCCTCGGCGCCCTCCTCGGCCGGGGCCTCGGCCTGGGCGGCGACCACCTGCAGCACGGCCACGTCCTCCTCGACGGCCAGCGTGGTGCCCGCCGGGAGGGTGATGTCCTTGGCGTGGATGGTGGCACCCGCGTCCAGGCCCGCGATGGAGACGGTGACCGACTCCGGGATGTGGGTCGCCTCGGTCTCGACCGGCAGGGCGTTCAGCAGGTGCTCGAGCAGGTTGCCACCCGGGGCCAGGTCGCCCTCGATGTGGATCGGCACCTCGACGGTGACCTTCTCGCCCTTCTGCACCAGCAGCAGGTCGACGTGCTCCAGCACGCCGATCTTGATGGGGTGACGCTGCACGGCCTTCGGGATGACCAGCTCGTCCTTGCCGCCCTCGACGTCCAGACGGATCAGCACGTTCGGGGTCTTCAGCGCCATCAGCAGGTCGTGCGCCGGCAGCGTGACATGCAGCGGCTCGACGCCGTGGCCGTAGACCACGCCGGGAACGCGCTCGGCGGCACGGGCACGACGGGCGGCACCCTTGCCGAACTCGGTACGGGGCTTAGCGGAGATCTTGACCTCGGCCATGGGGCACTCCTCGTAGATCGTTTACGGTGTGTGGGCGTCACCCGGCCCACGACAGACCTGCTACGAAGAGCGCGTCGATAACGGACAGCCGCGGTAAGAAGCGGCCTCCCTCGCCGAGCAACCCCACGATTCTACCAATGGCCGAGAGCGCCCGGAGCCAACGGCTGAGGCCACCCCCTCACGGGAGTGGCCTCTACGTCCGGTCCGGGGAGGTTAAGCCGGTCACGCATGCTCCTCGAACAGGCTGGTCACCGAGCCGTCCTCGAAGACCTCCTGGACCGCGCGGGCGATCGTCGGCGCCATCGACAGCACGGTCACCTTGTCCAGCTCCACCTCGTTCGGGGTCGGCAGGGTGTTGGTGAAGACGAACTCACTGACCTTGGAGTTCTTCAGCCGGTCCGCGGCCGGACCCGACAGCACACCATGGGTGGCGGTCACGATCACGTCCTCCGCGCCGTTCGCGAACAGCGCCTCCGCCGCCGCGCAGATGGTGCCACCGGTGTCGATCATGTCGTCGACCAGCACACACACCCGGCCCCGCACATCGCCGACCACCTCGTGCACCGTGACCTGGTTGGCCACGTCCGGATCCCGCCGCTTGTGCACGATCGCCAGCGGCGCGCCCAGCCGGTCGCACCAGCGGTCCGCCACCCGCACCCGGCCGGCGTCCGGCGACACCACGGTGAGCTTGGACTTGTCGACCTTGGCGCCCACGTAGTCCGCGAGCACCGGCAGCGCGAACAGGTGGTCCACCGGGCCGTCGAAGAAGCCCTGGATCTGGTCGGTGTGCAGATCGACCGTGAGGATCCGGTCGGCACCCGCCGTCTTCAGCATGTCGGCGACCAGCCGCGCCGAGATCGGCTCACGGCCACGGTGCTTCTTGTCCTGACGGGCGTAGCCGTAGAACGGAACGATCACCGTGATCGAGCGCGCGGAGGCCCGCTTCAGCGCATCGATCATGATGAGCTGCTCCATGATCCACTTATTGATCGGAGTCGTGTGGCTCTGGATCAAAAAGCAGTCGGCACCGCGCGCCGACTCCTGGAAGCGGACGTAGATCTCGCCGTTGGCGAAGTCGAATGCCTTGGTCGGGACCAAGCTGACGCCCAGCTCATGGGCGACCTCCTCGGCCAGCTCGGGGTGGGCGCGGCCGGAGAAGAGCATCAGCTTCTTCTCGCCGGTCGTCTTGATCCCGGTCACAACAAGTCTCCTTGGATGTCACTTTGGTGCACTTCTCACCGTACGCCCCGCACGGCGTACCTGTGCACATGTCACGGCTGACCCTCGTCCTCCCGACGAGCGGCCTCGGCGGCTCGTGCCGCGGCGCTTCCGGGACGCTTGCGGGCGACCCAGCCCTCGATGTTCCGCTGCTGTCCACGTGCGACGGCGAGCGAGCCCGGGGGCACATCCTTGGTGATGACCGATCCGGCGGCGGTGTAAGCGCCGTCCCCGATCGTGACGGGAGCCACAAGCATGTTGTCGGCCCCGGTCCGGCAGTGGCTGCCGATGGTGGTGTGGTGCTTGTTCACACCGTCGTAGTTCACGAAGACACTGGCGGCGCCGATGTTGGTCTGCTCGCCGATCGTCGCGTCGCCCACGTACGACAGATGCGGCACCTTGGTGCCCTCGCCGATCGTGGCGTTCTTCATCTCCACGTACGTGCCGGCCTTGGCCTTGGCCCCCAGCCGGGTCCCGGGGCGCAGATATGTGTACGGCCCCACGTTCGCCCCCGCGCCGATCTCCGCGCCCTGCGCGACGGTGAACGAGACGACCGCGCCCCGGCCGACGGTGGTGTCGGTGAGCCGGGAGTCCGGCCCGACCTCGGCGTCCGTGGCCAGGTGGGTGGCCCCCAGCAGCTGGGTGCCCGGGTGGACCAGCGCGTCCGGCTCGAAGGTGACGGTCACGTCGATCCAGGTGGTGGCCGGGTCGACGACGGTCACCCCGCTCAGCATCGCCCGCTCCAGCAGCCGCTCGTTCAGCAGCCTGCGGGCCTCGGCCAGCTGGACGCGGTTGTTGATCCCGACGATCTCGCGGTGGTCGCCCGCCACGCACGCGCCCACCCGGTGCCCGGCCTCGCGCAGGATGCCGAGCACATCCGTGAGGTACTCCTCACCCTGGCTGTTGTCGGTGCGCACCTTGCCGAGGGCGTCGGTGAGCAACTGGGCGTCGAAGGCGAAGACCCCGGAGTTGATCTCGCGGATCGCGCGCTGCGCGTCGGTCGCGTCCTTGTGCTCCACGATCGCGGTGACGGCGCCGGTCGCGTCCTCCCGCACGATCCGGCCGTAGCCGGTGGCGTCGGGGACCTCGGCGGACAGCACGGTCACGGCGTTGCCTTCGGCGTCGTGGGCCGCGGCGAGCCGCTGGAGCGTCTCGCCCGTCAGCAGCGGGGTGTCGCCGCAGACGACGATCACGGTGCCGTCGAGGGCGACCCCGCTGTCGGACAGCTCCTCCAGGCCCATCCGTACGGCGTGCCCGGTGCCGTTCTGCTCGTGCTGAACGGCGGTGCGCACCTCGGCGTCGATCTCGGCCAGATGCGCGGAGACCTGCTCCCGGGCGTGGCCGACCACGACCACGAGATGCTCGGGGGAGAGCTCGCGGGAGGCGGCGACGACATGCCCGACGAGGGAGCGGCCGCAGAGGGCGTGCAGAACCTTCGGGGTCGCCGATTTCATGCGGGTGCCCTCACCCGCTGCGAGGACGACGACGGCTGCCGGGCGGTTGGCGC
The DNA here is from genome assembly GCF_014712245.1 of Streptomyces sp. 5-10. Lineage (NCBI taxonomy): Bacteria > Bacillati > Actinomycetota > Actinomycetes > Kitasatosporales > Streptomycetaceae > Streptomyces > Streptomyces sp. 5-10. The sequence continues at coordinate 91,385 of NZ_JACVYG010000019.1, read as the reverse complement.
TCACGGGTGTGCCCTTCGGCTTCGGGGGTGGACACCCGCAGGATACCGAGAGGTTTCCGGGCGGAAAGGAAGGAGGGTCCCGAGCCGGGCGGTGCCGGTCGGTCAGGACCCGAACTTAGAGCTCCCCTGCCAGGACTCGAACCTGGAACAAAGCGTCCAAAGCGCCACGTGTTGCCCATTACACCACAGGGGATGGCAAAAGGTGCCAAATCGGACAACCGCTAAATCGTCGACCTGGCCCCCACCACTATGCCGTACCACCAGCCTTCGATGCGACGGTATAGGTCAGCTCCTTGGAGAACGCGGACCACCAGACACCCTCGGTATCCCTCGCCGACGTTCTTGCGGACGGTCTTCGGGTTGTGCTTCTTCAGTGTTGTCCGTTCCAGGGTGGTGACGTCCACGCCGATGGTCTCCGCCCAGTATCGCTCCGCCTCCGCCACCTGGGCCGATTCGTGGATCATCACGCGAAAGCGCAACCGTGCCGGTTCTATGCCGAGCAGAGCGAGCCAGGCGAGATAGAGCTGGATCATGTCGGGGTCGCTGTTGATGAAGATGACCGCTTCCCTGAGGCTGTAGGGCTTGCTCTTGCCGCCCTCGGACCAGTACAACCCCACGCCCACCAGGAACAGCTCGCGGTCGGTGAGTGTCCCGATCTCCCGTGCCGCCGAGAGCTTCGTCTGCTGCCGCTCGATCTCCCGCCGTCGCATCGTCGCCTCCCACCCCCGCTTGGCGATCGCCGACGCCTCCTCCGGGGTGCGGGGCGGGCGGTCCGGTTTCGGCAGGTCGCGGACCCAGAGGGAGATGGAGCTCTTGGAGCAGCCCAGTTCCAGCTGGATCCTGTCGTAGGTCATCCCCTGGAGCCGCATCTCGCGCGCCCTGGCCCGTAGGTCGTCCTTGGCGTTGGGGCGCTTGGTCCACTCGGGCGGCGGCTCGCCCTCCAGGAGGCGGTTCAGGATGTCGTTGTTGCTCACCTTCAGCCGGTCGCGGATCTGTCTGCGGCTCAGCCCCTCCCTCCGTAATGCGATCGCCCGTTCTCTGAGTTCTTCGAACGTGGTCGTCCCGTCGAGCAGGCCGCCCACGCTGTCGCCGTCGCGGCGCCGTGGTTCGCTCATGGTCACAGGGTCGTTCGCCATCCGGGCGCGACTGGGCGAAAACGTGAGCGATTCATTCGTTCGAGTTAAATGGGTGGTTTTGCCTGGTGTTCGAGTCTCTTCTGCGCCGCCGTGTCACCGGGAAAAGCGCTGGCGCCCGGCCGTAGGCTGGTCGCTATGAGTTCGACGGGGGAAGAGGCGGCGGGCGCGCGGGGCGCGCCCGCGGGGCCGTGGTGGTGGGCGCGGCGGCGGAGCATGGGGCTCGACGTCCTGCTCGCCGTGGCGTCGTCGATCGAGTGCGCGGTCGAGGGCGTCAGCTTCGCCCACGAGGCCCGGATCCCGGTGGCCGTCGGGGTGCTGATCGGGATGCTCGTCGGGGCCACGTTGGTGTTGCGGCGCCGCTGGGCGATCGCCGTGGTGCTGATATCGATCGCGGTCACGCCCGCCGAAATGGGTCTGCTGCTCGGCCTCGTGGGGCTCTACACCCTCGCCTCGTCCGAGGTGCCGCGCCGGATCACGGCGGTGCTGGCCGGGATGGCGGCGGTGGGCAGCTTCCTCGTCACGGTGATCGGCTTTCGCCGGGGCAATCCGCAGAGCGGTCTGGGGACCTCGGTGTGGGAGGCCCCGATGTTCGCCATGGTGCTCACCCTGGGGCTGACCGCCCCGCCGGTGCTGTTGGGGCTGTACGTCCGGGCCCGTCGGCGGCTGGTGGAGAGCCTGCGGGAGCGGGCGGACGGTTTGGAGCGGGAGCTCTCGCTGCTCGCGGAGCGGGCGGAGGAACGGGCCGAGTGGGCCCGTAACGAGGAGCGGACCCGGATCGCGCGGGAGATGCACGACGTGGTGGCGCACCGGGTGAGCCTGATGGTGGTGCACGCGGCGGCGCTGCAGGCGGTGGCGCTCAAGGATCCGGAGAAGGCGTCGAAGAACGCGGCGCTGGTGGGCGACATGGGGCGGCAGGCGCTGACGGAGCTGCGGCAGATGCTGGGGGTGCTGCGGTCCGAGGACGGTCTGCGGGCCCCGGCGGGGGCGGGGGTGGCGTTTGCCGCCGGGTCCTCGTCCTCCGCCGGGTCTTCCTCCGCCGATGCCGCCGATGCCGCCGACGCCGCCGGGTCCTCGGCCGAGGAGAGGCCGCTGGCGGCGGTGGCGGCGGCTGCCTCGGCCGCCGCGGAGGCCGCCGAGGCCGCGGGGGCGGCCGGGAAGGGCGTGGAGGTGGCCGGGGGGCCGCGGCTGGCGGAGCTGGAGGCGCTGGTGGGGCAGTCCCGGGCGGCGGGGATGGCGGTGGAGCTCTCGGTCGAGGGCGAGGAGCGGCGGTACGCGGCTCCGGTGGAGCAGACGGCGTACCGGGTGGTCCAGGAGGCGCTGACCAACGTCCACAAGCACGCCCCGGGCGCGAGCGCGCGGGTGCGGGTGGCGCACCGCACCGCCGAGATCGCGGTCCTGGTGGAGAACGGGCCGTCGGAGCGCGGCGCGGCGGACGCGGGGCTGCCGAGCGGGGGGAACGGCCTGGTCGGGATGCGGGAGCGGGTCTCGACGCTCGGCGGGGGCTTTGTGTCGGGGGCCACGGAGGCGGGTGGCTTCCGGGTGTCGGCGGTCATCCCGGACGGGGCGGACGGGCCTGACGGCCCTGGCCGTACGGATAGCCCTGGCCGTACGGATAGCCCCGGCCGTACGGATGGCCCTGGCCGTACGGACCGCCCCGGCCGTACGGATCGTCCGAATGACGCGGATCACACGGACGGGGCGGCTCGTGCGGACCGCGCCGCGGCCGAGGGGCGCCGCGGGGGCGTGGAGCGGGCGAAGAGCGCCTGAGCGTTCCGCGGAAGTGCCCTGAGCTGCCGTGGTTCGTCTGCGGCGCCGTCGTGGCTGGTCGCGCCCACGCCCACGCGGCGGGGCCGCGCATCGACACAGCCCCGCGCCCCTTCGGGGCGCCTCACGCACGCGTCAGTCTGGCCGGGAGCGCGCCTGTGACGAGGGTGCTGAGGGCGGCGTCCAGGGTGGGGCCGAGGTACCAGTCCCCGGTGTGGTCGAGGCTGTAGACCCTCCCCTCCGCGTCGATGGTCAGCACCGCTTGCCCGTCCGCCTCCTCGCCCAGCGGGCTCACCTCCGTCTCCAGGGCCCGGCCCAGGTCGCCGAGGGTGCGGGCGAGGTGGAGGCCGTGCAGCGGGTCGATGCGGAAGGGGGTCGGGGCGATCTCGCGGCCCGCCCCGGGTGGCTGGACGTGCAGCCCGCCGAACTCCGCCCACGCCTCGACCGCCGCCGGGAAGACGGCGTGCCGGTGGCCCGCGGGGGAGGTGTGGGCGCGCAGGGTGTCGGCCCAGGCCTCGGCGCGCCGCATGTCCCAGCGGCCGGGCTGCCAGCCCGCCTCGCGCAGGGCGGCGTCCACGGCGACGGAGAAGCGGGTGACGTCCATGCGGTCGATCGGCCGCCGGGCCGGGCGCGTCGGCTGCCGGGTCGGCGTTCCCGGCGGGGCCTGGGCCGTCTGCGGTGCCTGCGAGGTGTGTGGTGCCTGCGAGGCATGTGGTGCCTGCGGGGTGTGTGGTGCCTGGGGTGCCTGCGGGGCCTGTGGTGCTTGATGTGCTTGGCTCACGTGCTCTCACCCACCACCCGTACGCCGAAATGCGCCAGCAGCGCGGCACAGGACAGACAGGGCGGGGCGTAGCTGCCGTGCTGCGGGTCGCCCGCCTCCCGGATCCGGCGGGTGGTGAGCTTGGCCTGTTTGAGGGAGCGGCGGGCCTCACCCTGGGTGAGCGGTTTGCGGGAGGCGCGCTTGGAGCGGCCGGCCTCGACGTTCGCCAGGTGGCGGGAGAGCAGGATCGCCTCGGGGCAGCGCCCGGTGAATCGTTCACGCTGGCCGCTGGCGAGCGCGTCGAGGAATTCCCGCACCAGCGGATGGAGTGTCGGCGGCTGGTCGGCCTTGCCCCCGGTGCAGGTCAGCGTCTCGCCGCGGACGGACAGCGCGGCCGCGACGGCGGGCAGGATGCCGTCGCGGCGGCGGTGGAGCGGCGGTGGGCCGGCGTCGGGGTCGACGCTGCTCCATCTCAGCCGGGGGTCGCCGGCCGCGGCGGTGGCGCCGTCGCCGCCTCCGTTGCTCTGCGTGATGTGCATGTGGTGGATCCCTCCCTGTGCAATCCCCCGGTTGCAATGATCAGATTGCCAAATCCCGCGGGCGCTGCGGTAGTCCGGGCCTGAACGACCTGGTGGGGAGCGAGGGGCCGCTGGGGGCGGGTGGCCGCCCGGTTCGGCCGGTTGCGACACCGCATAGGCTGTGCCCAGTAGCCAGCATCAGCAGGGGGCAACCGCCATGACGACAGGTCGGCTCGGGCAGCATGCCGCGCCACCGAACACGGCCTACGCCGGGCAGGTCGTGCACTTCCCGGATCCCGTCCGGGCCGCGCGCCACCCCAAGGGTGTCCGCGTGGACGAAAACGGCTTTCCGGACTTCTCGCCGTATGCGCGCGCGGCCGCCGAAATCGCCGAGCCCCCGGAGGGGTTCGGCGTCGACGAGCTCCGGCTGACGGACTACGTCTCGGCGAACGCGGCGCTGCACGCCACCGGTCACGAGCTGTGGAACGGGGCGTCGGCGGTGGCCACCCCGCACGGCTGGACCTGGCACCACGTCGTCGGCACCCGGCGCATGGAGCTGATACCGGTCGAGGTCAAGGCGTTGCTGCGGCACCACGGCGGGCTCGCCACGGCGCAGGTCGACCAGGAGAAGCGGGGCACCCGCCCGCTGCAGGAGACCCGGCCGATGCACGTGGGCCTGCCGCTGCGGGGCATTTCGGTCACCGAGGAGCAGGTGCTCGGCGTCGAGGAGGACCTCGGCTACCGGCTGCCCGAGTCGTACCGCGCCTTCCTCAAGGCGGCGGGCGGCTGCGCACCGGTCGGCACGGCGCTCGACCCGGAGCTGGGGCTGCTGATCGACCAGCCCTTCTTCACGGTGCGCGACGAGGCGGCGGTCAATGACCTCGTCTACATCAACAAGTGTCTGCGGGACCACTTCACCAAGGACTATCTGGGCGTCGGCTTCGTCCAGGGCGGGGTGATCGCGGTCAAGGTGAAGGGTGACGGGATCGGCTCGGTGTGGTTCTGTGCGTATGACGACGCGCGGGACCGTGACGGCTGGACGGTCCAGGAGCGGGTGGAGCGGCTGTTGCTGCCGTGCGGCGACGACTTCGACGCCTTCCTGCTCCGGCTGGCGGGCAATCCGCCGGAGCTCGAGACCGTGGCGAACCTGATGGTGGACGGTGGATTCGCGTACGCCGTCCCGGTGGAGGGGTGAGCGCGATGGTGACCTTCGCACAGGCGCAGGAGCGCGCGGAACTCTGGATCAACGGCGATGTACCGGCCTATCAGCAGCGCGAGGCGCGGGTCCGGGAGTTCGACCTGGGCTTCGTGGTCTGGGCCGAGGACCGCCCGGACGGACCGGTCTCGGGCAGCGGCGCCGAGGGCACGCGGATGGTGATCGCCCGCGACAGCGGCGAGACCACGCTGTGGCCGGGGCTGCCGGTGGGCGAGGTGATCCGCCGTTACGAGGAGCGGTACGGCACGACCGACGGCTCCCGCGACGAGTCCACCACCGGGCGCCAGCAGCGCATCGACTTGAACGCGACGTCCTTCCTGCTCACTCCGCCGGAGTGGTTGCAGGAGGCGGCGGACGCGATGAGCAGCCGGTCCGAGGGGCGGCTGGACCTTCCCGAGCAGCGGGCGGGGGCGGAGCCGGATGCCGCTGCTGCGTCCGGTGGTTCCGCTGCCTCCGCGCCGGTTTCGGGTTCTTCCGGGCCTCCGGCTCCGCCTGCCCCGTCGGCAGCTGGTGCCGCTTCACCTCCGTTGCCGCCGGAGGACGACTGGCGGTCGGCCGGTGGGCCGGGGTCCGGGGCCGCCGGGCCCGGGGCGCCGGGACACAGCGCCTCGGGACACAGCGCCTCGGGACACAGGGCTCCGGGCGTGGACGACTGGCCGTCGGACGGCGGGGCGCGGAGCGCCGGGCCGGACGCGCCGCACAGCGCGCTGGGCGCGCCGCCCGCTCCGCCCGCGCCCGTGCCGGGGGCGCCCGCTCCGCCTGGGCCGGTTCCGGGTGCGCCTGCTCACGGTGGGCCGGTTCCGGGTGTGCCCCGGGTCCGGGGCGGGGCCGTGGACGACTGGCCGTCCGATGGAGTCGCGCGTCCGCTCGCGGCCGACCGGCCGCAGGACGGCCCGCCCGCGCCGGGTGCCCCGTCCGGCGATGAGGGCTGGCGGAACGCGCCGCCTCCGCCCCCGCCCGGTGGCGGCAGCCCGTGGGCCCCGCCCACGCCGGGCGCCGGTACGCCCTCCTCGGGTGGCCAGGCCGACGACGCGGCCACGCCGGGCGGCGGTACGCCGTGGGCCGGTACGGACATCAAGGGCGACGATGACGACGACCGCTCGGTCGCCCCGCCCGCCACGGTCTTCGCCCCGCCGCTCGCGGGCTCGGACGACGAGGACACCCCGGCGCCGGGCATACGTCCGGACGCCAAGACCGAGTTGATGTCCGGCGGCAGCGCGCTGCCGCCCACGGCCATCGCCCCATCCCTCGACTTCCCCGAGCAGCGGGGCGGGCCCGGGACCGGTCCGGGCGCCGATCCCAACGCGAGTGACATCGCGGGCGCCGCCACCCGTAAGGCGGGCGGCGGTCCGACGCCTCCGCCGCCCGGGGCGCCGGGGACGCCGGGTGCTCCGGGGACGCCGGGTGCTCCGGGTGCGCCGGGTGCTCCGGGTGCGCCCGGCGCCCGGCCGGGTGCGGACTCCACGCCCCCGCCGCCCGCGCCGTCCGGGCCGGGTGCCCCCGGCGCCCCGGCTGGGGGGTACGTACCGACGCAGCTGGTTTCGCAGCTCGACTCCGACAGCCTCGGCGGCGCCCCGCAGCCGCCCGGCCGGCCCGGTGCGCCGGGTGCTCCTGGCGCGCCGGGCGCCCATGGCACCCCTGGTGCTCCTGGTGGGCAGGGTGGTGGGCAGACGCCGCCTCCGCCGGGTGCTCCGGGTGCGCCCGGTGGTGGTGTGCACGCTGCCGCGACGATGCTCGCGGGTGGTCCGGGTGCGCCCGGTGGCCAGACCCCGCCCCCGGGCACCCCGCAGCCGCCCGGTCCGCCCGGTCCCCCCGGACCTCCCGGCCCGCCTGGTCCTCCTGGCGCGCCGGGTGCCCATGGCACCCCTGGTGCTCCTGGTGGGCAGGGTGGTGGGCAGACGCCGCCTCCGCCGGGTGCTCCGGGTGCGCCCGGTGGTGGTGTGCACGCTGCCGCGACGATGCTCGCGGGTGGTCCGGGTGCGCCCGGTGGCCAGACCCCGCCCCCGGGCACCCCGCAGCCGCCCGGTCCGCCCGGTCCCCCCGGACCTCCCGGCCCGCCTGGTCCTCCTGGCGCGCCGGGTGCCCATGGCACCCCTGGTGCTCCTGGTGGGCAGGGTGGTGGGCAGACGCCGCCTCCGCCGGGTGCTCCGGGTGCGCCCGGTGGTGGTGTGCACGCTGCCGCGACGATGCTTGCCGGTGCTCCCGGCGCCCCGCAGCCGCCCGGCGCTCCCGGCGCTCCGGGCCAGGGTGCCCCGTCCGGCCCGCAGCCGCCCGGCCCACCCGGTGTCCCCGGTGCGGGTGGTCCGCACACGCCGCCGCCCCCGCCGGGCGCGGCCGGACCGCCGTACCCGGGCGGTCCCGGCGCCCCCGGCGCGCCGGGCGCCCCCGGTATGCCTCCGCCCGCCGGCGCTCCCGTTCAGGGGTTGGCGCCGCCTCCGGGCGCGCCCGCGCCGGGGATGGCGCCGCCGCCCGGCTATGCGTATCCGCCGCCGCCGCCCGGTCAGCCGACCGTGGGCCCGGGCTATATGGCGGTGCTGCGCTACCGCGCCCAGGACGGTTCGGAGCAGCAGCTGATCCGCCGTTCGGCGCCCGGGACCCCGCATCCGGAGTGGCAGATCCTGCACGAGCTGCGGGCGATGAACGTCCCGCCGCAGCAGGTGCTGGAGCTCCACACCGAGCTGGAGTCCTGTGATCTGCCCGGTGGCTACTGCGCCCGGATGATCCGGGAGAGCTGGCCGCAGGTGCGGATCAGCCACACCGCTCCGTACGGGCGCGATCACGCCACCCGGCAGCAGGGCGTACGGCATCTGCTGGAGCACCAGGGCGAGCTGCACCAAGTGGCGGACGGCCCGGCCCGTCCGGCGCCGAACCGGGTGCCGCTGCCGCACCCCAGCCAGGTGCAGCCGATTCCGCCGGTGCCGCCGGAGGGGCTGGCGCACGAGCTGGGCCAGGCGTTCGGGCCGCAGGGCATCGTCCGCTTCGACCAGCGGGCGGTGTCGCGGATGGGCGTTCCGGAGGTGGTGGCGCAGACGCTGGTGTGGGCGGGGCTGCCGCTGGACTTCGGTCCGTTCTTCTGGGCGCAGGCCCAGGCGGGCCGCCCGGTGCCGACGCTGGCGGAGCTGGCGGCGGAGCGCGGGGTGCAGTCCGCGCCGGACGCGGGTTCGTACCTGGTCATGGGCAATGACTTCGGTCGTCAGCTGTGTGTGCAGTACGGCACGGCGAACATCGTGGCGGTGCCGCTGGAGGCGACGCCCCAGCCGACCCCGCCGCAGTTCGTGAACACCGGGCTGCCGGAGTTCGTGCGGTGCATGGCGCTGCTGGGCCGCATGTGGCGGCTGCGGTACGGGCTGACGCCGGACCAGGCGGGCCGTTGGACCGTGGACTTCCAGGCGCAGCTCGCGGGTCTGGACCCGGCGGCGCTGTCCACGCCGGACAATTGGTGGGCGGTGCTGCTGGAGCAGATGTGGGACGGCCTGCTGTAAGTACGCCCGCGCGGCCCTGACCGCGCGCCGGAACCAATGGCGATCGAGGCGCCCGACCCCCGTGACGGGGGCGGGCGCCTCGTCGTTGTTGTCACCGGCGGCGCTCCTGGCCGCGGATATGGGCGGAGTGTCGCGTTATGGGGGATGAGAGGCCATCTATAAAGATGTGCGCCGAAGCGCGTTGCATACCGGACAAAAGGGGTTCCAAGGATGGGCGCATCGGTGTCACGTCATGGCTTCACCATCGTCGGCGGACGGGGCCGTGGCTACCGTCCCGCGCAGGTCGACCGCTATGTGGCCGACCTGTCGGAAGCGCGGGACGCGGCGTGGGAGCGCGCCGCGCGCCTCACCGTGCTGGCCAATGAGCTGACCGCGGAGGCGGAGCGGCTGCGCGAGGTGATCTCCCAACTGGCCCCCCAGACCTATGAGTCCCTCGGCGACCGGGCCCAGCTGATCCTGATGGCGGCCGAGGAGGAGGTCGTCTGTCTGCGGGCGGCGGCCGAGGCGACGGCGCAGGAGGAGTGGGAGGCCGCGCAGGCCGTGGCCCGTACGGTGCGGGACGCCGCCCGTGACGAGGCCGAACTGGTCCGCGAGGCCGCCGAGGCGGCGGCGCGCGCCATCGTGGAGTCGGCCCAGGTGGATGTGGACGAGCTGCGGGCCGTCTCGCGCCAGGACGCCAAGGAGTGGCGGGCCCAGGCGCTGGCGGAGCTGAAGGAGATGCGGCAGCGCACCGCCGGGATCCTGGCCGAGCAGGAGCGGGAGCACGCCGAGCGGTGGGAGGCGGCGGGCCGCGAACTGGCCGAGCGGGACAACGCGATGACGGCCCGGCTGGCCCAGCTGGAGGAGTACGCCCAGGCGGGGCTCGCCGACGCCAAGCGGGAGTACGGGATGGCCGAGCAGGCCGCGCGGCTGCGGCAGGAGGACGCGCAGGCGCAGGCGGCGGAGATCATCGCCCAGGCGCGGGCCCGGGAGGAGCGGCTGGCGCGGGAGACGGAGCGGACGCTGCGCGAGCATGTGGAGCGGCGCGAGGAGCTCAAGGCGCATCTGGAGCATGTGCGCGGCAGCCTGGCGGCCCTGACCGGCAAGCCGGTGTCGGAAGACGCGACAGCCGCACCGCACCACGAGCCCTGACCCCACCGCCGGACCGCGACGCCTGCGGCGGGCTGCTCCCCTCCCCGCCCCTCCCCGAAACCGAGGCTCCGCCCCGGACCCCACCTGGGGCTCCACCCCGGACCCTGCCCGCGGCGCTGTGCCGGATCCCGCCTGGGGCGCTGCCCCGGACCCTGCCTGGGGCGCTGTGCCGGATCCTGCCTGGGGCGCTGTGCCGGATCCCGCCTGGGGCGCTGCCCCCGGATCCCGCCTGGGGCGCTGCCCCCGGATCCCGCCTGGGGCGCTGCCCCCGGATCCCGCCTGGGGCGCTGTGCCGGACCCTGCCCGGGGCGCTGTGCCGGATCCCGCCTGGGGCGCTGTGCCGGACCCTGCCCGGGGCGCTGTGCCGGATCCCGCTTGGGGCTCTGCCTCGGACCCTGCCTGGGGCTCTGCCTCAGACCCCGCCCAGGGCTCCGACCCAGACCTCGCTCTCCGTGCCGGGCCTCGCCTGGGGTCTGCCCCCGGACGCTGCCTGGGGCTCCCGCCCCGGACGCTGCCTGGGGCTCCCGCCCCGGACGCTGCCTGGGGCTCCCGCCCCGGACGCTGCCTGGGGCTCCCGCCCCGGACGCTGCCTGGGGTCTGCCCCCGGACGCTGCCCGGGGCGCTGCCCGATCCCGCCTGGGTCGCTGCCTCGGACCCCGCCCGGGCTCTGCCCGCGGATCCTGCCTGGGGCGCTGCCCCGGACCCTGTCCTGGGGCTTCGCCCCGGATCTCGGGGTCCAGGGGCGGAGCCCCTGCCACGCGGCGGAGCCGCAGATGGACGCTGCGGGAAGGGGCGGGGAGGGGAAAGATCCGCTGGGCGGACCGCCGGCGGGCCCACGTACCGGCGAGCCGCGGCCGACCCTCGCACCGGCGGCCGCCGTCGCCTCCGCCCGCCGTTCAGGCTTCCGCCTCCGCCCGCCGTTCAGGCTTCGGCGTCCGGCTCCGCCTCCGTCCGTACCGGAAAGCGGCGCGGGGCGAGGAAGACCAGGGCCAGCAGGGCCAGTAGTGCGGCGGTGGCCGAGCCCAGGTAGACGTGGTCGACGGCGGTGTCCACGGCCCGCCGCAGGTAGTCGGCCGCCTGGTCGGTGAGGGTGCCGGGGTGCTCCAGGGCGCGCGAGACCGAGTCCAGGTCGTCGGGCAGCCCCGGCCGGATCGCGGCGGGGGCCTCGGTGAGCCGGGAGGCCAGCGTCGCGTTGGCGACGGCGCCGAAGAGGGCCGCCCCGACGCTCTGGCCGACCTGGCGGCAGAAGAGGATCGAGGCGGTGGCGGTGCCGCGCTCGGCCCATTCGACGGACGACTGCACCCCGATGATCAGCGGCAGCTGGAACAGCCCGAGCGCGCCCCCGAGCAGCAGCATGATCAGCGCGGGCTGCCAGGCGGCGCCCGGGTAGGGGAGGAGCGGGAAGGCGGCCAGGATCAGCGTGGCGGCCGTCATCCCGGTGATGGCGCAGCGCCGGAAGCCGATGCGGTTGTAGACGCGGCTGCTGAGCGCGGCCGCGATCGGCCAGCTCAGCGTCATCGTGGACAGCACGAACCCGGCCGGTATCGGTCCGAGCCCCAGCACCGACTGGGCGTAGGTGGGCAGGAAGACGGTCGGGGCGATCATCAGCAGACCGAGCGCGGCGAAGGCGACGTTGACGGCCGAGATGGTGCGGCGGTGCCAGACCCACCCGGGGATGATCGGTTCGGCGGCGCGCCGTTCGATCCATACGGTGGCCGCGGCGCACACCGCGGCGCCGCCGAGCATGGTGAGCGAGGGCGCGGACAGCCAGCTCCAGGCCACTCCGCCCTGGACGAGGGCGGTCAGCAGCAGTCCGCCGCTGAGGAACACCCCGAGCGCCCCGGCCCAGTCGACCCGGGGGCGGCTCTCCCGGTGCCGTCGCGGTTCGTGCAGATGGCGGGTGATCAGGATGAACGCCAGGGCGCCGACCGGCAGATTGATGAGGAAGATCCAGCGCCAGTCGGCGTATCCGGCGAGCAGGCCGCCGATCGCGGGGCCCGCCACCGAGGAGAGCGCCCACACCGAGGAGAGCCTGGCCTGGATCTTCGGGCGCTCCTTGAGCGGGTAGAGGTCGGCGGCGACGACCTGGATCGTGCCCTGGAGCGCCCCGCCGCCCAGCCCCTGGACGACCCGGAAGGCGATGAGGGAGGCCATGTTCCAGGCGCCCGCGCACAGCAGCGAGCCGATGACGAAGAGCACGACGCCCGCGAGCAGGATGGGCTTGCGGCCGAAGGTGTCGGAGAGCTTTCCGTACAGCGGCAGGGAGACCGTGACCGCGAGCAGATAGCCGGAGAAGAGCCAGGAGAAGACGGAGAAGCCGCCGAGGTCGCCGACGATCTGCGGGACGGCGGTGGAGATGACGGTCGAGTCCAGCGCGGCCAGCGACATGCCGAGCATCAGGGCGGCGACGACGGGGCGGCGGTGGCTGGGGGCGGGGGTCGCGGAGTGCGGCTGGGGTGCGGGGGGCCTGGGGTCCGCGTCCATCGGCCGTCGTGCGGTGCCGCCCACGGTGGCGCGCTCCCTCCGCCGGTCCGCGCCGGCACGTGTGTCCCTGATGTTCGTACGACGGACTCGCGTGCGCACGATTCTTGTACGACCCACGATTCCATGCGGGGGCAGGCTGGCGGAAGAACGCATCCGGGCTGTCCAGGCGGCCCGGTTCGAGCCTGACGCGACGGAAGGGTGCGGCATCGACCCCGAGTCCGGGGTCAGACCCAGGTCTCACTCCCCTAGGGGATGCCCACCCTGTACTCCTACTCCCGGTTCGTCCGGGCGGATGAGGAGCCTGTCGTCCCCGCTTCATATGGTTGCTACGGGCTGCGCGACCGAGGGGGTGGGGCTAGCCCTACCGCTAAGAGGGAGTCATTCCCCATCGCGGAGGTTCCCGGATCGCGGCAGTCTTGTTGCGGCGATCGGGGAACAGAGATCGCCGATCGGACATCGAAGGAGAAACACCGTGACAACGGCTGTATCGATTCCCAGGACCGGGGGCAGCGGAGGACATACGGCCGTCGCCGCCCGCGCACGTCAGGTGGTCAAGGCGTACGGCTCCGGGGAGACCCGGGTGGTCGCGCTGGACCACGTGGACGTGGACATCGCGCGGGGGCAGTTCACCGCGATCATGGGCCCGTCGGGCTCCGGCAAGTCGACCCTGATGCACTGCCTGGCCGGTCTGGACACCGTCAGCTCCGGGCAGATCTTCATCGACGAGACCGAGATCACCAAGCTGAAGGACAAGAAGCTCACCAAGCTGCGCCGGGACCGGATCGGCTTCATCTTCCAGGCGTTCAACCTGCTGCCCACGCTCAGCGCGATCGAGAACATCACGCTGCCGATGGACATCGCGGGCCGCAAGCCCGACCGGGCCTGGATGGACCGGGTGGTGGAGACCGTGGGGCTGGCCGGCCGGCTCAAGCACCGCCCGAACCAGCTCTCCGGCGGTCAGCAGCAGCGCGTGGCCGTGGCCCGCGCCCTCGCCGCCCGGCCCGAGATCATCTTCGGTGACGAGCCGACCGGAAACCTGGACTCGCGGGCCGGTGCCGAGGTGCTGGGCTTCCTCAAGCGGTCGGTGGACGAGCTGGGCCAGACCATCGTGATGGTCACCCATGACCCGGTCGCCGCCTCCTACGCCAACCGGGTGCTGTACCTGGCTGACGGCCGGATCGTCGACGAGATGCACAACCCGACGGCCGACCTGGTCCTGGAGCGCATGAAGCACTTCGACGCGCGGGGACGGGTGTCATGACCGTCCTCAAGACCTCACTGCGCAACTTCGTCGCCCACAAGGGGCGGATGGCGCTGTCCGCGATCGCGGTGCTGCTGTCGGTGGCCTTCGTCTGCGGCACGCTCGTCTTCACCGACACCACCAACGCCACGTTCGACAAGCTCTTCGCGAGCACGGCCTCCGATGTCACGGTCAGCCCCAAGGGCGTCAGCGACAAGGACACCCGGCAGGGCCGGATCCGTACCCTGCCCGGCTCGGAGCTGGCGCGGCTGAAGCAGGTGGACGGCGTCAAGTCCGTGCTGGGCGACGCCACCAGCCAGTCGGTCACCGCCGCCGACCGCGACGACAACAGCATCGGCTCGGACACCGGCGCCCCGACCATCGGCACCAACTGGGACCCGACCGAGAAGCGCTCGGTCGAGATCACCTCCGGCCACGCGCCGCGCGGCCCGACCCAGGTGATGGTCGACGCCGACACCGCCAAGAACAAGAAGCTGAAGCTGGGCGACGAGGTGCGGATCATCGCCATCCCGGGCGAGTTCCGCGCCAAGATCGTCGGCATTGCCACGTTCCAGGTGACCAACCCCGGCGCCACCCTGATCTACATGGACACCGACACCGCGCAGCGCAAGCTGCTCGGCGCTCCCGGGGTCTACTCCAGCTACTCGCTCACCGCCCAGGCGGGCGTCAGCCACGACCAGCTGAAGAAGAGCGTCCTGGCCGAGCTCGGCACCGGGGTCAAGGTGCAGACGAAGGCCGAGGCCAGCAAGGAGGCCGAGGACGACATCGGCTCGTTCCTGGACGTGATGAAGTACGCGATGCTCGGCTTCGCCGGGATCGCCGTCCTGGTCGGCATCTTCCTGATCGTCAACACCTTCTCGATGCTGGTCGCCCAGCGCACCCGTGAGATCGGCCTGATGCGGGCCATCGGCTCCAGCCGGAAGCAGATCAACCGGTCGGTGCTGATCGAGGCGCTGCTGCTCGGCGTCGTCGGCTCGATCCTCGGTGTCCTCGGCGGCGTCGGCCTCGCGGTCGGCCTGATGAAGATCATGGGCAGCGCGGGGCTCCACCTGAGCACCGACCAGCTGACGGTGAAGGCCACCACGCCCATCGTGGGCATCGGCATCGGCGTCGTCGTCACCGTCATCGCGGCGTACATCCCCGCCCGCCGGGCCGGGAAGATCTCCCCGATGGCGGCCCTGCGCGACGCGGGCACCCCGGCGGACAGCAAGGCCGGATGGATCCGCGGCGCGATCGGCACCCTGCTCACCGCGGGCGGCGCGGCCTCCCTGGTGGTCGCGGGGAACGCGGACAAGGCGGTCGACGGCTCGATGTTCCTGGGCCTCGGCGTGGTGCTGACGCTCATCGGCTTCATCGTCATCGGCCCGCTGCTGGCCGGTCTGGTGGTCCGCGTACTGGCCACCGTGGTGCTGCGGATCTTCGGCCCGGTCGGCCGGCTGGCCGAGCGCAACGCGCTGCGCAACCCGCGGCGCACCGGCGCCACCGGCGCGGCCCTGATGATCGGCCTGGCGCTGGTCGCCTGTCTGTCGGTGGTGGGCTCCTCGATGGTCGCCTCGGCCACCGACGAGCTGGACAAGTCGGTGGGCGCGGACTTCATCGTCCAGTCCGACACCGGCCAGCCGATCACCAAGGGGATCGCGGACGCGGTGCACCGGGCCAAGGGCCTGAAGCACATCAGCGAGGCCAAGGACATCGAGGGCGCCAAGCTCACCCTGCCCGACGGCAAGACGGTCACCAAGGACCTCTCGGCCGCCAGCCCGACGTACGCCGAGGACCTGCGCACCCCGGTCGTCGAGGGCGACCTGTCCGCCGCGTACGGCAAGGACGCCATGTCGGTGCCGGAGGGCTTCGCCAAGGACCACAAGGTGAAGAAGGGCGACACGCTCACCGTCGCCTTCAAGGAGGGCCGCACCGCCAAGCTGACCGTCGCCGCGATCACCTCGGACGACGTCAGCCTCGACAAGGGCGCGCTGTACCTCAACATCGCCACCGTCGAGCGTTATGTCCCCGCCAAGCTCATCCCGGCGGACGTCATGATGCTGGCGCAGGCCAAGGACGGCCAGGAGAAGCAGGCGTACGCCTCCCTCAAGTCCCAGCTGCACCACTACCCGTCGGTGAAGGTGCGCGACCAGACCGACTACAAGAAGGAGGTCAAGGACCAGGTCGGTCAGCTGCTCAACCTGGTCTACGGCCTGCTGGCGCTCGCGATCATCGTGGCCGTCCTCGGCGTGGTGAACACCCTGGCCCTCTCGGTCGTCGAGCGGACCCGCGAGATCGGCCTGATGCGCGCCATCGGCGTCTCCCGCCGCCAGATGCGCCGCATGATCCGCCTGGAGTCCGTGGTCATCGCCCTCTTCGGCGCCCTGCTGGGCCTCGGGCTCGGCATGGGCTGGGGCACCACGGCCCAGAAGCTGCTGGCGCTCGAGGGTCTGAAGACCCTGGAGATCCCGTGGTCGACGATCATCACGGTCTTCATCGGCTCGGCCGTGGTGGGCCTTATCGCGGCCCTGGTCCCGGCCTTCCGGGCGGCGCGGATGAATGTGCTGAACGCGATCGCCACGGAATAGCCGAAGCCAACGGGGGAAATGAGGCCCGCTGCCCTTCCATGGGGGGAGGGGCGGAAGGCTGACCGGCCGGCCCGGTGCGCGACGGGGGAGCGCGCCGGGCCGGTCGGGTGTTCCGATGTGAAACTGCGAGAATCGAGGCCGACTTCGTGGAGACAGGCGCTCGGGTCAGCCTATCGGGTCAGTGATCTGCGCGGTGTCCCTTGTGCCGTCGGGGTTGGTCCACTGACAGATCGCCCCGACGACATTGATCGGGATGACGATGCCTCCGGAGGCCCGGCATTCGGCCTTGGTGAGCGGGGGGCGGGGAGCGGCCTGGGCCGTTCCACCGATTCCCAGCGTGATGGCGAGGGCTCCGAGGGTGGTTGCCGCGGCTAACGCAAGGCGACGAGAGCGCATATCGGTACACTCCGATCCGGTGGACTTTCCACCTCAACGAGAAAGCTAGCCGGACGAACTCGAGGAATTCACTAGAGCTGTTACCGCGCGGTTCGGATGAGGGGACGTCGGCGTATTCCGGTACGGCAAAACCGCCGCCCGGATGGGCCCGCAGAATTCCGGCGCAATGTCAATGTATTCGTCGCTGATGGCCGATTCTCTGCCGCACAGCTACCGGTCCCGTGGTTTGACTTGGAGTGCGCTCCAACTCCTAGCGTGATCGTCACGACCACGAGGGAGGTACCCGATGTCCGAACTGCCCACCCGTCACCTGGGCGCCCTGACCGTCGCGGCCCAGGGGCTGGGCTGCATGGGGATGAGCCACGGCTACGGCGCCTCGGACGACGCCCAGTCGATCGCCACCCTCCACCGCGCCCTCGACCTCGGCGTCACGCTGCTGGACACCTCCGACTTCTACGGTTCCGGGCACAACGAGGAGCTGCTCGGCCGGGCCCTGGCCGGACGCCGGGAGCGGGCGGTGCTGGCCACCAAGTTCGGGTTCGCCAACCGGCTGGGGGAGCCGACCACGATCCGGGGGGACGCCGCGTACGTCCGCCAGGCGTGCGACGCCTCGCTGCGGCGGCTCGGCGTCGATCACATCGACCTCTACTACCAGCACCGGGTCGACCCTGACGTCCCCATCGAGGAGACCGTCGGCGCGATGGCCGAGCTGGTCCGGGCGGGCAAGGTGCGCCATCTGGGCCTGTCCGAGGCGGGCGCGGAGACCATCCGACGGGCCCACGCGGTGCACCCCATCGCGGCCCTGCAGAGCGAATGGTCGCTGTGGACGCGGGACCTGGAGCACGAGATCGTCCCGGTCTGCCGCGAGCTCGGCATCGGCCTCGTCCCCTTCTCCCCGCTCGGCCGCGGCTTCCTCACCGGCCGCTACACCACGACCGAGGGCCTGCCGGAGGGCGATGTGCGCCGCACCCAGCCCCGGTTCGCCGACGGCAACCTCGAGAAGAACCTGGCCATCGTGGAGAAGCTGAACGAACTGGCCGCCGCGAAGGGCGTCACCGCGGGCCAGCTCGCCCTCGCCTGGGTGCAGCACCGCGGCGACGACGTGGTGCCGATCCCGGGCACCCGGCGCCAGAAGTACCTGGAGGAGAACCTGACCGCCGCCACGATCGAGCTGTCGCCCGAGGAACTGGCCGCGATCGACGCCGCCGCACCGGCCGACCAGGTCGCCGGCACCCGCTACGACGAGAAGAGCCTCACCTTCGTCAACCGCTGATCCTCCGGACCGATGAGTTTCGGGGTGGCCCGGGGTCTTTGGTGGTGAACGCATCACCCCAAGGGAGATCACCATGACCGAGACCGCGAAAGGCGCCCGTTTCACCGAGGTGGGCCGGGTCGCCGTCACCGTTGCCGATCAGGATCGGGCGCTGGAGTTCTATGTGGGCACGCTCGGCTTCGAGAAGCGTGCGGACATCCCCTTCGGCGACGGTCACCGCTGGATCGAGGTGGCCCCGGCGGGCGCCCCGACCGGGATCGCGCTGGTCCTGCCGCGTGAGGGCGGGCAGGGCCCGGGCTACGACACGGGCATCATCCTCACCTCCGAGGACATCGACGCCGACCACGCGGCGCTGCGCGAGCGCGGCGTCGACACCGACCAGGAGGTCCAGCGCTGGGGCGCCCCGGTGCCGCCGATGTTCAGCTTCCGGGACGCGGACGGCAATGGGGTGATGGTCGTCGAGAACGGCTGACCCCGTCGGTCACCGGTGAAGAGCCGGTCCGCGGACGGGGGGCGGACCGGCTCTTCGGCGTGGTGACGACGGATGGCGGCCGATCTCCGCGGCGCGGGCGCGGAGCAGCAGCGCGACCCAGCTGCGGTAGAGCCGCCAGCGGTCGGCGATACCGGCCAGTCGGCGGATGTCGCCAGAGGCGGTCTCGTCGAGGTCGTACGCCTCGGCCATGGCCGCGTGCAGCCGCGGTTCGTGACGCGGGAAGACATCGGGGTGTCCGGCGCCCCGGATGAGGATCAGTTCGGCGGAGAACGGACCGATGCCGGGGAGGTCGCGCAGCGCCGCGAGGGCGTCGTCCACCGGCATCGAGCGCAGCCGTGCGGCGTCGAGTTCCCCGGCGTCGGCCGCTTCCGCCAGCGCGTGCAGCCGCTCGATCTTCACCTCGGTCAGGCCGGGGGCGCGGGTGATGGCGAGCAGGGCCGGTGGGGTGGGGAAGGCGTACAGGGTCCGGCCCTCGACCTGGACGCGCCGTCCGTGCCGCTCGGCGAGGCGGGCCTTGATGGCGGCGGCCTGGGTCATGCGGATGCGGTGGCCGATGATGGCCCACGCGGCGGCTTCGTAGGGCGAGTGGAAGCACACCGGCCGAAGGCCCGGATAGTCCGCCATGAGCCCGGCCACCACCGGGTCGGCGGCGAGTTCGGGGAAGCCGCTTCCGTCGACGTCGAGGGAGAGGATGCGAGCCAGCTGGGCCCGGACGGCCTCGCCGGGTCCGGGTCCGGGGCCGTCGGGTCTGCCGATCTCGCCGGACCCGGACCCGTCAGCCTCACCGGATCCACCGGACTCGTCGGGATACGTGGTGAACTCGGCCCGGACCCGGCCCGCTGCTCCCTCCGCCGTCTCCTCCTGCCGCACCGCGACGGCCACCGTCGAGTGGCCGTCGTCGGCGGGGAAGGCCAGCCGGAGCACCCAGTCCGCCGTGCCCTGGTAGTTCGCCGGGGTGAAGCCCTCCAGGAAGCGCATGCTCGCCGCGAGCGAGAAGGGACCGGACGGGGTGAGGGCGACGGCGGTCACGGTCAGCCTCCGTGCGCCGTGAGGGCGTAGCCCTCCGGGCCGACGAAGGTGAGCGTGCGGCCGAAGGGGCTGTCCTGGGGCGGGCTCAGGATGGGCACCCCGGCGGCGGCGAGCTGGTCGTGGAGGGCCTGGGCGTCCGTGGTGCGGAACCACAGGGCCACCCCGAGGCCGGGACGCGCGGCGTCGTCGAGGTCCACGCCCGGCAGCGGCTCGCGGACGGCGAACGGGATCGGCTCGGTGGTGAACACCACCGCGCCGGGCGGAGAGGCCGGTGCGCGCCGCAGTCCGAGGTGGGTTTCGCAGAAGGCGGCCGCCGCCTCGACATCGCGTACCTGGAGGGCGATGAAGTCGGGGCCGTCGATGGTGGCGGGCATGGGTTCTCCCCGGTTGTCGGTTGAGCCAGTGATGTCGGTGTCAGGACTTTGACATTGCTGGACTGTACGCACGGCCTTCCCCTATGTCAAAATCCTGACATGGAAGACCGGACCCCCGTGGCCCCGCCGCACCCCGCCGACGACATCACCGAGCATGTGGGCTACCGCCTCAAACGTGCCGCCGCCGCGCTGCGCGGTGCCATGGACAAGGCGCTGCGCGAACAAGGGCTGACGGTGCCGCAGTACTCCTGCCTCGAACTCCTCGACCAGCGGCCCGGCCTGTCCAACGCCGAGCTCGCCCGCTCCACGTTCGTCACCCGGCAGTCCATGAACGTGGTGCTCCGCGGCCTCCAGGAGGCGGACCTGATCTCCCGGCCCGCCACCACCGACCACGGCCGCGCGCTCCCCGCCCACCTCACCGAGCGCGGCCGCGAACGGCTCCACGCGGCCCGGTCCGCCGTCTACGCCATCGAACGGACGATGGTCGACGCCCTCCCGCAACGGCGCCTGGCCGCCCTCCTCGCCGACCTCGACCGCATGGCGGAAGCCCTCGGCGGCTGATCCGCGGCCCCCTGCCTCAGTCGCGGGGGAGCAGGGTGCCCAAGGGGCCGAGGTCCAGGTTGAGGTCTTCCGGGGTCAGGCCGTGCTGGTCGCACAGCTCGGACATGCGCTGGTCGAGCAGCATCAGCGTGGTGCCGATGCGCTCGATCTGGTCCTCGGTGAGGCCGCCCGCGTCGATGCGGCGGACGGCCTGGCGCTCCATCAGCTGGCGGAGGAGTTCCACGACCGTCAGCACCAGGGCCGCCAGGTCGCGGCCGACCGAGTCGCGGTCGATGTCCACGCGGGCGGGGGTGGAGGGGGCGGGGGTGGAGGGGTTCGGCGTGCTCATAGCGGGCCGCTGTCGGGCCATGGGGCTCGCACCCGTTCGTTGACCGAGGAGAGCAGGGCGTGCAGGGAGAGGCGGACGAGGGGGACCTCGGCGATCGCGATGACCAGGTCGCCGCTGATGACGACGCCGGTGGCGAGCACCCGGTCGAGGAGGTCCACGAGGGGGACGCCGAGCGGGCCCAGGGTCTCGGCCGGGGTGGTTCCCCACTCGGGGGCTTCCTCGCGGGCGGTGGCGGCGGGGTTCGCTTCCCACCGCGCCCTTGCCGGGGTGGTTTCCCAGGTGGGGGTGGTCATGGGGCCGCCCCATCGTTCGTGAGTCCTGCGTCGGCGAAGGAATACGGCGCCCACGGTCCGGAGAGTTCGATCTGGACGTCCGTCTCGTCGCGACGCAACGACGCGAGCGCGGCGCGCAGTTCGCGCTCGCGGCCCAGGTCGAGGAGGTAGGCGGCGTTCAGCACATGGGTGCGGTGCCTACCCGTCACCTCGACGCCGTGCGGGCGCAGTCGGCGCGCGGCCACGGCCAGGCCCCGGACGACGGTGTCCACCCGCTCGGCGGCCCGCAGCGCCAGGGTGTGGCGCTGTTCGCGGCTTCGCTGCCGGGTGCGGACGCGGTCCAGATAGGCGCGGCCGCTGATGCCCGGGCCGGGGCCGTCCGCCGGGGCGGCGTCCGGGGCCGGTTCCGGGGCGGGCGGCGGGCCCGTGGGGGCGTAGACCTTGACGCCCCATTCGGCCCGGCCCGCGATCCGGTCCAGGACGGTCAGGAAGGACGTCTCCCGCTCGCCCAGGGCCTCGCGGACCCGGCCGTCGTCGCGATAGACCGTGGCCAGGGGCAGGGGGACGGCCGGGGCCAGCGCCGACGCCGCCGTGATCACCGCGTGGTGGGCGCGGGCGCAGCGCTCCAGCTCGGCGCCGTCGGACAGCCGCCGCCGCAGCGCCTCCTCGTCGTACCCGGCCGCGGGCACGTCCTGGACCACGGCGGTGAGCGGGCCCGCCGCGAGCGTACGGACCGGGGCGCCGGTGCCGAGCCCGGGGAGTTCCGCCAGCCGTTCCGCCGCCGCGGTGAGGTCGCCGCCTCGGCAGACCGCGAACGCGTAGGTGAGGGTGGGGGTGGGGGTTTCGGGCGGGGTCATCGGGGGCTCCGCTCCTCCGTCGCGCCGACCGTGCTCAGCTCCTCGGTGCCGATCCGTGACTCCAGGGCGTGGAGCCGCGTCCGTAGTTCCGCGTTCTCCTGGGCGAGGGCGTCCCGCGCGGCGCGCGACGAGAGCGCGGGATCGGTTTCCCACCAGTCGATCCCGGCCTTGCGGGCGGTGTCCACGGAGGAGATGAACAACCGCAGCCGGATGGTGAGCAGTTCGATGTCCAGCAGGTCGATCTTGATGTCCCCGGCGATCACGATGCCCTTGTCCAGGACCCGCTCCAGGATCTCGGCGAGGTCGGAGGGGTGCCGCTCGGCGGTCACGGACGGGGGGTGGACCAGATCGCGTTCAGCCATGGCGCCGCACCCTCGTCCTTCCTCCCGGGCCGCCCGAGCGCTCCAGCAGATCCAGCAGATCCAGCAGCCGGTCCTCCTCCCGGTCGAACTCCTCCGGGCCGATCGCGCCCGACTCCAGGGCCTCGTTCAGCGCGGCGAGCCGGGCGCGCAGCACCGACGGATGGCACATCTCCTCCTCCGCCATGCCCCTCACGCGCTCCGCGACCCACACCACCCCGCGCACCGGCGCCAGCGGGAAGAGGACGACCTGGCTCAGCACGCCCATCTCAGGACCGGCCTTCCGTGAAGCTGTAGCAGGGCAGCGGGCCGGTGAGCCGCAGTTCGGCCCGGTCGCGGTGGGCGGCCGCGAGGCGTTCCACGGCGCCCTCGAACCGCCGCCGCTCGCGACGGTCCAGCAGGAACGAGGCGTTGAGCACGCACCCCTCGACCTCCGGGCCGTGCGCCGTGGCGTCCGCCACGGCCGAGAGCTCCGCGAGCACCGTGGCCGCGGCCGACGTCGCCCTGCGCCTCAGCCCGCGTGCCACGGCCTCGCCGAGCCGCACGCTCGCCTCGTACCCCGGGGCCCGGCGCGCGGCGGTGCGCAACCGGCTCACCTCGGGGTCCTCTCGTACCAGCGAGCCCAGGTCGGCCTCGGTGGGCAGCGCCTTGAGGTTCATCTCGACCCGCCCGTCGACGCGTTCCAGCGCGGCCAGGCAGTCGTTCTGTGTGCACAGCAACTGCCGCCGCACCGACTCCTCGTCGGGGGCGACCATCCCGAAGCGCATCGGCAGCACCGGCCCGTCCCGCCCCAGCGTCAGGGCGAGGTCCTGATGGGCGAGGAGGTCGCGGCGCTTGGCGCGCAGCCGGGCCGGAGCGTCGCTGATCACCGCGGCCAGCGCTCCGGCCCGGAGGGTACGGACCGGGGCGGGCCGCTCGCCCACTCCGGTGCGGCCGGGCGGCACCGCGTGGGAGGCGCGGACGACGCCGTAGACGTACACCTTTCGGGGTGCGGGTGCGGGTGCGGTCATGGCTCAGTCCTCCTCGGAAGGCTCGGAAGGCTCGGAAGGCTCGGACGGCCCGGAAGCGGAACGGCGGCGAGTGGGGGCGGTGCGCCGCCGGGGGCGGCTCTCCCGCTCCTCCCGCTCCCCTTCTTCTTCCGCCTCCTCGTCGGCCCCGACGGCCCGCTTGACCTTCTCGCCCACACCCGCCACCGCCTTCTTGGCCTTCTTCTTGCCGAGGCCCGTGGCCATCCGCCCGGCCGGGCTCCCGCCGCCGCCCGCCACCCCGCCCAGCAGTTCCGGAACGGTCTTGCTGCGGTCGAATTCGAGGTCCACGCGGTTGCAGGCCTCGGCGAAGCGGAGGTACGTGTCCACGCTGGCGACCACGATCCGGGCGTCGATCTTCAGGATCTCGATGCCGACGAGGGAGACCCGGATGAAGACGTCGATCACCATGCCCCGGTCGAGGATGAGTTCCAGGCAGTCGTAGAGGGTGCCGGTCCGCTGGATGCAGACGACCTCTTCGGTGTAAGTGCCAGCGGGCATCGCGGGGCGTCCTTTCAGCAGCGGTCTTAAGCGTCGTCGGCCGCACCGCGCCGGTAGCGGCGGACCCTCCGGTATTCCTGGAGCTCGCCCCGCTCGTCGATGCGCACCTCGTACGTGGCCAGCAGGCTGGTGGTGTCGGGGATCCGGGCGACCTCGAGGACGTCCACGCTGACGAGCCAGCCGTCCTCCTGGCGGGCCACGCCGCTGACGCCCTCGGGCTCATGGACGATCAGTGAGGCGAGCTGTTCGCACGCGTGCCGGGCGGCCTCGGCCGGTTTGGGCGGCCGGGGGCGGGGGCTCGTCCTGGTGGGCGATGGGCGCGGGTCTCGCTCTGCCATGTGCATCAGTGTGATCACAGGGCGTGTCCGGCCGCCTGTCGTGATGGGCCGGACGGCCGCCTGTCGTGATGGGCCGGACGGCGCGTCACGCCGCGCGGCGTGACGCCGTTACGTTGCGCGGTACGCGGTGACGCCCCCGGTCCCGGTGCGCCCACGGGGGAGCGCACCGGGGCCGGCCGTCTCAGGCGTGCAGGGGATTACGGGTGGTGAGCGCGGGAAACCGGCTGAAATCGCGGTCCGCTGACCACAGTTCGCGCACGCCATTGCTCATGCACAGGGCTGCGATACGACCGTCGTGCACCAGGGGGCCGCTGACTTTGCCGTCTTCCAGCGCCTGCCGCAGGGTTGGCCAGTAGGTGCCCGCCTCCGAGAGGAGGACCACCGAGGGTGAGGCGAGCCAGGTGTCGATCTGGGCGAGTGCCTGGGCGGTGGTGCTCGGTGGTTGGTAGATGCGAGGGTGCGTGGCGATCGAGAAGAACTCGTGCAGGCACGGCCATGGCAAGGCCCAGGGTGCTCGGCCCTCGGCCAGTCGTTTGACCTGCGCCGCCGCTGCCGTGTGGAACGGGCTGTCGGACCGGTGGGCGTACACCAGGATGTTGGTGTCGACGGCGATCACAGGCGGTCCCCGTACGCGAGTCCGCGCAGTTGCTCCCAACTCGCTCCTTGCGCCCCGGGCTGCAGGCCTTCGCCTCCCACGCTGGCGTCCTGGAGTGTGAATGAGTGACTGCGGTGGGCGTGCTGGGCCAGGACCGATCGCAGCCCTTCTTCGATCAGTGCCCTGAGTGTCGTCCCCTCCTCGCGTGCCGTCCGCCGAGCCTCGTCCAGCAGCGCGTCGGAGATCTCCACGGTTGTCTTCATATGGCTAACCATACCCATGGGCCCATACTGCCATACGGGTGACAGTGCGTGGTGGTGCGTGTACGGATCGTGGGGTCTGGAGTTCGGGAGCCGATCGGGTGTACGGCACGGGTTGTCGGCGGGTGGCCGTACTCTGGAAGACCCCCGGCCCGTGACACGTGTCGGGCCGTTCGCGTTGTCCGCCTCCGGGATGGAATACCCCTTTATGAGCCTCACCGGTCTGCTCGACGCCGTCGTAAGGGACCCCGCGCTCGCCGAGGCGGTGCGTGGCGCCGCCGATGGCCACCGCCCCCACGTCGATCTGGTCGGCCCGCCCGCCGCCCGTCCGTTCGCCGTCGCCGCGCTGGCGCGCTCCGCGGGCCGTCCCGTGCTCGCGATGACGGCCACCGGCCGGGAGGCGGAGGACCTGGCGGCGGCGCTGCGCTCGCTGCTGCCGCCGGACGGGGTGGTGGAGTACCCGTCCTGGGAGACGCTGCCGCACGAGCGGCTGTCGCCGAGGTCGGACACGGTCGGGCGGCGGCTGGCCGTGCTGCGGCGGCTGGCCCATCCGAGCCCGGACGACCCGGCGGCCGGTCCCGTCTCGGTCGTCGTCGCGCCCGTACGGTCCGTGCTCCAGCCGCAGGTCAAGGGGTTGGGGGACCTGGAGCCCGTGAGCCTGCGGGCCGGGCAGACCGCCGATCTGGAGGAGGTCGTGGACGGGCTCGTGGCCGCCGCGTACTCCCGGGTGGAACTGGTCGAGAAGCGCGGCGAGTTCGCCGTGCGCGGCGGCATCCTGGACGTCTTCCCGCCGACCGAGGAGCATCCGCTCCGGATCGAGTTCTGGGGCGACGACATCGAGGAGATCCGCTACTTCAAGGTGGCCGACCAGCGGTCGCTGGAGGTCGCCGAGCACGGGCTGTGGGCCCCGCCCTGCCGGGAGCTGCTGCTGACCGACGAGGTGCGGGAGCGGGCCGCGGCCCTCGCCGAGGCCCATCCCGAGCTGGGCGAGCTGCTGGGCAAGATCGCCGAGGGGATCGCGGTCGAGGGCATGGAGTCCCTGGCGCCCGTCCTGGTGGACGACATGGAACTGCTGGTGGACGTCCTCCCGGCGGGCAGCATGACGGTCGTCTGCGACCCGGAGCGGGTGCGCACCCGGGCGGCGGACCTGGTGGCCACCAGCCAGGAGTTCCTCCAGGCGTCCTGGGCGGCCACCGCCGGGGGAGGGGAGGCCCCGATCGACGTCGGCGCGGCCTCCCTGTGGAGCATCGCGGACGTCCGCGACCACGCCCGTGAGCTGGGCATGATGTGGTGGTCGGTGAGCCCCTTCGCGGCCGACGAGGAGCTGGACGCTGACACCGTCAAGCTCGGCATGCGCGCCACCGAGAGCTACCGCGGCGACACCGCCCGGGCGCTGGCCGACACCAAGGGCTGGCTCGCCGACGGCTGGCGCACGGTCTATGTGACCGAGGGCCACGGCCCCGCCTCCCGCACCGTCGAGGTGCTCGGCGGCGAGGGGATCGCGGCCCGGCTGGACGGCGACCTCACCGAGATCAAGCCGTCCGTGGTGCATGTGGCCTGCGGCTCGATCGACTACGGCTTCATCGACCCGGCCCTGAAGCTGGCCGTGCTGACCGAGACGGACCTGTCCGGGCAGAAGGCCGCCGGCAAGGACGGCGCGCGGATGCCCGCGCGCCGCCGTAAGACGATCGATCCGCTCACCCTCGAGGCGGGCGACTTCATCGTCCACGAGCAGCACGGCGTGGGCCGCTACATCGAGATGGTGCAGCGCACCGTCCAGGGCGCCACCCGCGAGTATCTGGTGGTCGAGTACGCCCCGGCCAAGCGCGGCCAGCCCGGCGACCGGCTCTTCGTCCCCACCGACCAGCTGGAGCAGGTCACCAAGTACGTGGGCGGCGAGGCGCCGACCCTGCACCGGCTCGGCGGGGCCGACTGGACCAAGACCAAGGCCCGCGCCAAGAAGGCCGTCAAGGAGATCGCCGCCGACCTGATCAAGCTCTACTCGGCCCGGATGGCGGCGCCCGGCCACGCCTTCGGCCCGGACACCCCCTGGCAGCGCGAGCTGGAGGACGCGTTCCCGTACGCGGAGACCCCCGACCAGCTCACCACCATCGCCGAGGTCAAGGAGGACATGGAGAAGTCGGTTCCGATGGACCGGCTGATCTGCGGCGACGTCGGCTACGGCAAGACCGAGATCGCGGTCCGCGCGGCCTTCAAGGCGGTCCAGGACGGCAAGCAGGTGGCGGTGCTGGTGCCCACGACCCTGCTGGTGCAGCAGCACTTCGGCACCTTCGGCGAGCGGTACGGCCAGTTCCCCGTCAACGTCAAGGCGCTCTCCCGCTTCCAGACCGACACCGAGGCCAAGGCGGTGCTTGAGGGGCTGCGGGACGGCTCGGTCGACATCGTCATCGGCACCCACCGGCTCTTCTCCTCCGAAACCACGTTCAAGGACCTGGGCCTGGTCATCGTGGACGAGGAGCAGCGCTTCGGCGTCGAGCACAAGGAGCAGCTGAAGAAGCTCCGCGCCAATGTGGACGTGCTGACCATGTCCGCCACGCCCATCCCGCGCACCCTGGAGATGGCGGTCACCGGCATCCGCGAGATGTCCACGATCACCACCCCGCCGGAGGAGCGCCATCCGGTGCTGACCTTCGTCGGGCCGTACGAGCAGAAGCAGATCGGCGCGGCGATCCGGCGCGAGCTGCTCCGCGAGGGCCAGGTCTTCTACATCCACAACCGGGTGGAGTCCATCGACCGGGCCGCCGCCCGGCTGCGCGAGATCGTCCCCGAGGCGCGGATCGCCACCGCCCACGGGCAGATGTCGGAGAGCGCGCTGGAGCAGGTCGTGGTCGACTTCTGGGAGAAGAAGTTCGACGTCCTGGTCTCCACGACCATCGTCGAGTCCGGTATCGACATCTCCAACGCCAACACCCTGATCGTCGAGCGCGGCGACAACTTCGGCCTCTCCCAGCTCCACCAGTTGCGCGGCCGGGTCGGGCGAGGGCGCGAGCGCGGCTACGCGTACTTCCTCTACCCGCCCGAGAAGCCGCTCACGGAGACCGCCCATGAGCGGCTGGCCACGATCGCCCAGCACACCGAGATGGGCGCGGGCATGTATGTGGCGATGAAGGACCTGGAGATCCGCGGCGCGGGCAATCTGCTCGGCGGCGAGCAGTCCGGCCATATCGCGGGCGTCGGCTTCGACCTCTACGTCCGGATGGTCGGCGAGGCCGTCGCCGACTACCGCGCCTCGATCGAGGCGGGCGAGGGCGAGCCCGCGGAGGCGCCGCTGGAGGTCAAGATCGAGCTTCCGGTCGACGCGCACGTCCCGCACGACTACGCCCCCGGCGAGCGGCTGCGCCTCCAGGCGTACCGGGCGATCGCCTCCGCCGGCAGCGAGGACGACATCCGTGCCGTCCGCGAGGAGCTCACCGACCGCTACGGCAAGCTCCCCGAGCCGGTGGAGAACCTCCTCCTGGTCGCCGGCCTGCGTCTGCTGGCCCGCGCCTGCGGCGTCACCGACATCACCCTCCAGGGCTCCAACATCCGCTTCTCCCCGGTCGAGCTCCGCGAATCCCAGGAGCTGCGCCTCAAGCGGCTCTACCAGCGCTCGATCATCAAGCCCGCCACCAAGCAGGTCCTGGTGCCCCGCCCCGCCACCGCCCGCATCGGCGGAAAGCCGCTGGTGGGGCGGGAGCTGCTGGCCTGGACCGGGGAGTTCCTGACGTCGATCCTGGGGTCGTGAGGGCGATCCTGGGGTTGTGAGGGCGATCCTGGGGTTGTGAGGGCGATCCTGGGGGCGTGACCGGGCGGCCGTCCCGGTCGGTTGTCCCGAACCGGCTTGCCTGCGGGGCCGCCGTGCATGGAAAATGCATGCATGGTGGCTCTGCAGATTCGGGATGTGCCGGACGAGGTGCGCGACATACTGGCCGAACGGGCGAGGCAGCTGGGCCAGTCCCTCCAGGGGTATCTGCTGGACCTGGTCAAGAACGAGGCCGAGCGGGCAGGCAACGTCGCGCTGTTGCAGCGGTTCGAGGGCCGATCGGACGGCGCTGAGAGCTCCATGAGCGAGACCGTGCGCGATCTCGACGCCGACCGCGCGGCGCGTGCCGCCGGACTCGGCCTCTCACCGGGGGAGCCGGGGGCGACCGCGTGATCATTGTGGACGCGAGCGTCCTCACCGAAGCGCTCACCGGGGACGCCGCCGCCGGGAAGGCGGCCCGCGCTCGCCTCGCCCAGGACCCGCATTGGGCGGCGCCCGGCCATCTCGTCGTAGAGACCTTCCACGCGGTACGCGGTCGGCTCCTCGGAGGGAAGATCACCCAAGCCCGCGCGGAGGACGCCGTGGCCGCGCTGACCGGGGCATCGATCGAGACGATCGCCATCCAGCCGCTCCTGATGCGCATGTGGGAGCTGCGGGGGCAGGTCACGGGCTACGACGCGGCGTACATCGCGGCGGCGGAGGTGTACCGGGCTCCGCTGATCACCGGTGACGCCCGGCTGAGTCGCTGCACCATGGCGCGCTGCGCGATCGAAGTCCTCGGCTGATCGCTTGGGCAAGGCTGATCGCTTGGGCAAGGGGGACAGGGGCGGGCCGCGCGCGACACCCCCGTCGTCGCGCGGCGGCCGGCCCCGGCTCATGAGGCCCGGCGGGGTGGCCGGGTGCGATGCCGTGCGGGTGGGGGGAAGGCGCCCTCGGCCCTCGGCCCTCGGCGAGAGGCGGGGCTCGGCGCGGCCCGTCGTGGCTCGTCGTGGCTCGTCCAGGACAATAGGCGGCCTCGGCACCCGCGGCGAGGAACGATGTGCACAGTGAGGACGCCGGGCGGTTCCCCTTCGAACGGTGAGTGCTCTGGTGAACGGTGAGCGCGGCGGCGAACGGTGAGCGCGCCGGAGGGCGACCCCGGTCGGTGGCGGTCCCCCGGGGCGCCTCGGGCCGCGGGGTGCCCGGGCTCGGAGCGAGCCCAGCGCCTGCCCCGGCGCCGCGCCCGGCTCGAGGCGGTCCCGGCGGCGTCGCGGCTCTCGCGGGCGACCTCGATCCCAGCGGGGTGCCCGGGTCCGGAGGCGGCCGGGCTCAGAGCGAGCCCAGGGCTCGCATCGCGAGCCATAGTTCGTACTTCGCGCTCGGCGCGGTCAGCAGGGAGCGACCCAGGACGTCCTCCGCCCTGGTCAGGCGCTTGCGGGCGCCGGGGAGCGAGATGCCCAGGGCGGCCGCCGCGGCGGGGAGGCGGGCGTCGGCGCGCAGCCAGGTGCGTACGGTCTCCAGGCCGGTCGCCGGACCGGCCTGCTCCAGGGGGCGCAACTGGGCCCGGGCCCAGGTCCCGGCGGCGGGGGTGCCCAGCACCGCGTCCAGCGTGGCGGTCTGACCCGGCGGGGCCTGGGCGCGGGCCGCCGCGGCCTGGGGCGCGGTGTACAGCCGCAGCGCCAGCCAGGCGGCCGACTGCGCGGCCAGGCTGCGGCTGACCTCCACGCCCAGCAGCTCGTCCAGATGGCGCATCCGCGCCGCGAGCGTATTGCGGTGGATCTTCAGATGGCGGCTGGCCGCCCCGCCGAAGCTGAGCCACGACCCGAGCGTGCCCAGCAGCTCCTGCGGGCCGGGGTCGGCGCGGCGGGCCGGTGCGTACCGCAGACAGGGCGCCAGGAGCTCGCTCGCCCACACATAGCCCTCCGGGACCGCCAGGACGGTCACATCCACATCGCCGCCGAAGCCCGCGCGGCGCTCGGGCGCGTTACGGGCCACCGCCAGCGCGTGAATGGCCTGTTCGTACGCGGTCGGCGTGTCCCGCAGCGCGACCGCCGCGCTCACCCCGACCCGGCACTCGGGCACCAGCCGGACGATCAGCAGGTCCAGCGCGTCAGGGAGCCGCGGGCCGTGTGGAGCACCGCTCACCGGGGCCCGGCCCGGGCCCGGCTCGGCCGGCACGAGCGCGAGGAGGTGGTTCGGGCGCACCGGACACGGCACGATCCACGCCCCGCCCCCGGCCTCGCGGTCGATCCGCCGGGCGATCTCCCGCCGCCGGGCGTGCGGGCACTCGATCACATACATCTGGACCACCGCGGGCAGCGCCGGCCGCAGCGCCCCGGCGATCCGCTGCGCGGCGGGCACGCTGCCCACCATCAGCAGGTGCAGCACCGCCTCCCGGCTGTGCTCCTCGGCCGACTCGATCCGCCGCCGCGCCCGCTCGGACTGCTCAAGACGCCAGCACAGGGCGAGGGTGCGGGCGGCGTCGGCGAGCAGCGTCCCGCAGTGCGGATCGTCCGGCCCGACGACGGCGAGATACGTCCTCGGGTCGGTGTCGAGCGCGATCAGATGCACCGGGGGCCCCTCACCCCCGCCCAGCACGGCGGACGCCGCCCCGCGCCGGTGCAGCTCGACGGCGGCGTCGGCGGCGGCACCGGCCGCGAGCCGCGCCACCGCCGGGTCGTGCCCCCCACCCGGCCCGGCCAGCACCCGCCCCGCGCCCCCGACCAGCACGGCCGGACCCCCGGCCCGCCGGCCCAGCCAGCCGAGCATCTCCCGCACCGCCCCGCGCCGGGTGGCCAGCCGGGCGAGGGCGAGCACGTCATCAGCGCGGCCGGCACGGTCGGCGGGCACGCCGGAGGGCGAGGTGTGCATGAAACAGCACGTTAGTTCTGATCGCCTGGGTTTCGGAAAGAGCCCGGCTCAGCCTGTGGAAAACCGGTGGAGACGACGGATACCACGGGGTAGCCGCCGCCATGACCTCACGGGTAATCGACGCTCCCGGCGGGGCGCGGCAGGCTGATCGTGTCCGCCGGACCGGTTCGCCGACCTGCTGGGAGCACTTGGAGGAGCCATGCCCGCCGCCTACGCGTTCGCTCATCTGCACAGCCGCAGTCCGCACCCCGACGTCATCGAGTACCTGCAGCGGATCCAGGCCACCCTCGACCCCTTCCACGGCCGGTTCCTCATCCACGGCGGCACCTTGGAGGTGGTCGAGGGGGAGTGGCCGGGCAGTGTGGTGCTGATCGAGTTCCCGGGAGGGATGGCGGACGCCCGCGAGTGGTACGCGTCGCCCGCTTATCAGGACATCCTGGCGCTGCGCACCGACCACATCGAGGGCGATGTGATCCTGGCCGAGGGCGTCGGCCCCGGCTACGACCCGCTGAAGCGGGCCGAGAAGCTGCGGTCGGCGGACCCCAGCGGGTACGCCCGCTAGCGACCACGCCGTCCGGCGGTCCTTTCCCCTCCCCGCCCCTTCCCGAAACTGGAGCTCCGCCCCAGCCCCCGGCACCTGTACCGGGGACTTGTGGTGATCGGGGCGTCGGCGTGTGGATGGTTGGGTGGGCGGGCTGTTCCGCTCCTCGCGCCGTCCTGGGGCGTCGATGTGCGGCTCCGGCGTGTGGTGGGGCTGCGCCCGGACTCTGGGGTGGACGGGTCGGCCGTCGTCGTCGTGAGCACCTGTACCGGGGACTGGTGGTGGTCGGGGTGTCGGCGTGGTGGATGACCGTGCACGTCCGGAGACGTCCTGCCGGGGGCTGGGGCGGAGCCCCAGGTGAGGGAAGGGGCGGGGAGGGGAAAGCAGCCCGCCGCAGGCGTCACGATCCGGCGGACGCCACCTGGCGGGTACGCCGCCCGCTGGCGGTCAGCGGCCCACCGCGTAGCCCTGCGCGCCGCGCGGGTTGGCGGCGGCCAGCAGGACGCCCGTCTCCGGGTCGCGGGCGACGGCGCACAGGCGGCCCTCCGACCAGGGTTCGCCGACCACGACATCGTGGCCACGTCGGCGGAGTTCCGCTACCGCGGACTCGCCGATGCGGGACTCCACGACCACCCGGCCCGCCGTCATCGCCCGGGGGTGGAAGGAGCCGGGGAAGGACTCCTGGTGCCAGTTGGGGGCGTCGATGGCGCCCTGCAGATCCAGCCCGGAGCGCACCGGCGCCCGTAGCGCGACGCCGAGGAAGAAGTGCGTGCTCCACTGGTCCTGCTGGTCGCCGCCGGGGGTGCCGAAGGCCATCACGGGGGTGTCGCCGCGCAGCGCGAGCGAGGGGGTGAGGGTGGTGCGGGGGCGGCGGCCGGGGGTGAGGGAGTTGGGCAGGCCGGGGTCCAGCCAGGTCATCTGGAGCCGGGTGCCGAGCGGAAAGCCCAGCGCGGGGATGACGGGGTTGGACTGCAGCCAGCCGCCGCTGGGCGTGGCCGCGACCATGTTGCCCCAGCGGTCCACCACGTCGAGGTGGCAGGTGTCGCCCCGGGTCACCCCGTCCCGGCCTACGGCGGGTTCGCCGGCGGCCGGATCGGCGGCGGCCGGTTCGCCGCGCGCCGGTCCCCCCAGCCCCAGGCCCAGGTCCCCGCCGCCGACCGTCGGCTCACCGCCGCCCGGCCCGGCGGCCGGGCCGTCCGCCCCGGAGGCCGCGCGGGCCACCGCGGCCAGCGCCTGCTTGCTCAGGCGCGGCGTACGGCCCCCGGGGTGGCCGGGGCGCAGCTCGTACGAGGCATGTTCGCCGATCAGCGCCCGCCGCTCCTCGTTGTACGGACGCGAGAGCAGCTCCGTCAGCGGTACGTCGGCGGCGTCCCCGTACCACGCCTCGCGGTCGGCCATGGCCAGCTTGCCGCCCTCGATCAGGAGGTGCAGCAAGTCGGGCGTGCCCAGGTCGGCCTCGCTCAGCCCGTACGGCAGCAGGGCGAGTTGCTGGAGCAGCACCGGCCCCTGGCTCCAGGGCCCGGCCTTGCACACGGTCCAGCCGTTCCAGAAGTGGCGGACGGGCGGCTCGTACGTGGCCTCGAAGGCGGCCAGGTCGTCCCCGGTCATGGTCCCGGCGTTGCGCCGCCCGGACGAGTCCATCGCGGGCCGGGCCGCCGCGTCCGCCAGTTCCTCCGCGATGAAGCCCTCGCGCCAGACCCGGCGGGCCGCCTCGATCTGGGTCTCGCGCCCCGGCCCTGCCGCCTCCGCCTCGGCGACCAGCCGCCGCCAGGTGGCGGCCAGCGCGGGGTTGGTGAGCAGCCGTCCGGCGGCGGGGGACTTCCCGTCCGGCAGGTACAGCTCGGCCGAGGTCGTCCACTCGGTCTCGAACAGCTCCCGCACCGTCTCGACCGTCTCCCCGATCCGCTCGACCGCCGGATGGCCGTGCTCGGCGTAGCCGATCGCGTACCGCAGCACCTCGGCGAGCCGCTTCGTACCGTGGTCGCGCAGCAGCACCATCCAGGCGTCGAACGCACCGGGCACCGCCGCCGCGAGCGGGCCGGTGCCGGGGACGAGGTCGAGGCCGAGCGCGGTGTAGTGGTCGATGGTGGCCCCGGCGGGGGCCGGGCCCTGTCCGCACAGCACGGTGGGTTCGCCGCCCGCCGGGGCGAGGATGATGGGCACCTCACCGGCGGGCCCGTTCAGATGCGGCTCGACCACATGCAGGACGAACCCGGCGGCCACGGCCGCGTCGAAGGCGTTGCCGCCGTCCTCCAGGACGGCCATGGCGGACTGCGAGGCCAGCCAGTGGGTGGAGGACACCATGCCATGGGTGCCTTGCAGGGTGGGCCGGGTGGTGAACATGTCGGCAGACTCCTGGTCTTGTGCGGGTGCGGGCGTGCGGGCGTGCGGGCAGGTCTCAGGGTCCTCAGGGGACGGCGGCGTCCCCGGGGGCCGAGGCGTCGGGCGCGGTGCCGTCGTCCGCCACCAGATGGCAGGCGACCTGGCGACCGCCGCCGCCCTCAGCGAGCCGCCGCAGCACGGGCGGCTCGGTGCGGCAGCGGTCGACGGCGAGCGGACAGCGGGTGTGGAAGCGGCAGCCCGCGGGCGGATCCAGCGGGCTGGGCAGCTCCCCGCTGAGCACGATCCGGGTGCGCGACCGCTGCGCGGCCGGGTTCGGCACCGGGGCCGCGGACAGCAGGGCCTGGGTGTACGGATGCTTGGGGTCGGCGAACAGCTCGGCGGCCGGGGCCTGTTCCACCAGCTGCCCCAGATACATCACGGCGATCCGGTCCGCGAGGTACTCGACGGCCGCCAGGTCATGGGTGATGAACAGACAGCCGAACCGCCGCTCCCGCTGGAGGTCCGCCAGCAGATTGAGCACGGACGCCTGGACGGAGACGTCCAGCGCCGACGTCGGCTCGTCGGCCACCAGCAGCTGGGGATCGACCGACAGCGCGCGGGCGATGGAGACCCGCTGCCGCTGACCGCCGGAGAGTTCATGGGGCCGCCGCCGCGCCAGTTCGGGCCGCAGACCCACCTGGGCCAGCAGCGCGGCGACCCGGTCGCGCAGGGCGTCGCCGGAGGCCAGGCGGTGCAGCCGCAGCGGCTGGCCGACGATGGCGCCCACCGTCATCCTGGGGTCGAGCGAGGAGGACGGGTCCTGGAAGACCAAGTGGAAGTCCTTGCGCAGCGGGCGCAGCGCCCGCTTCGACAGCCGGGTCACATCGCGGCCGTTGATCGTCACCTGGCCCGCGGTCGGCCGGTCCAGCCGTACGGCGCACCGCCCCACCGTGGACTTGCCGCTGCCGGACTCCCCGACCAGGCCGACGATCTCGCCCCGGCCGATGCTGAGGCTGACCCCGTCGACCGCCCTGACGGTGCCTGCGGGGCCGGTGAAGTGGCGGACCAGGCCGCTGATGTCGAGTACGGCGTCATCCCGCGACGCCTGCGCGGACGCGACGGCGGCGGTCATGAGGCGGCCTCCTGTTCGGGGTGTTCGGGGTGTTCAGGGTGTTCGGGGCGCTCGGGGTGCACCGGCACCGGATTCCAGCACGCGGCCTCGTGTGGCTCGGGTTGCTCGGATCGCTCAGAGCGCTCGTGCGGTTCGTCCCGTTCGTACCCCTCGCGCCTCTCGTCCCGCTCGCGCGGCGCCCGCGGCTCCCGCACCGCCCGCAGCGCGGGCCTTTGCTCCCCGCACCGCTCGTCGGCGTAGGAGCAGCGGGGCTCGAAGGTGCAGCGATCGGGCTGTTCGGTGAGGCTCGGCACCAGCCCGGGGATCTCCTGGAGCCGCCCCCGCTCGCCCTCCGCCCGCCTCCGGCCGGGCACCGGCACCGCGCCGAGCAGCCCGCGGGTGTACGGATGGCGGGGCGCGCCGAACAGCTCGTCCACCGGGGCCTGTTCGACGCCCCGGCCCGCGTACATCACCAGCACCCGGTCGGCGATGTCGGCGACCACGCCCAGATCGTGGGTGATCAGCACGATCGCGGTGCCGAGCCGCTCCCGCAGGGACTGCAGCACCTCCAGGATGCCCGCCTGCACGGTGACGTCCAGTGCGGTGGTGGGCTCGTCGGCGATGAGCACGGCCGGGTCGCAGGCGATCGCGATGGCGATCATCACCCGCTGTCGCATTCCGCCGCTGAGCTGGTGCGGATAGTCGCGGGCCCGCTGGGCGGGGGCGGGGATGCCGACGAGGTCGAGCAGGTCCACGGCCCGCTCGCGCGCCTCCCGGCGGCCGATCCCCTGATGGCGCCGGAGGACCTCGCCGACCTGGCGGCCGATGGTGAGGACGGGGTTCAGCGAGGTCATCGGCTCCTGGAAGATCATCGCGATCTCCCGGCCGCGGACGTCCCGCAGTTCGCTCTCGTCCGCCCCCACCAGCTCCCGTCCGCCCAGCCGGATGGAGCCGCCGACGCTCGCCGTGGGCGGCAGCAGCCCCATCACGGCGGTGGAGGTCACGGACTTGCCGCAGCCGGACTCGCCGACCACGGCCAGCACCTCACCGGCGGCGACGTCGTACGACAGCCCGTCCACCGCGTGGACCACGCGGGTCGGGGTGCGGAAGACCACGGACAGGTCCCGCACGCTCAGGGCGGGGGGCGCGGTGGACGTGGTCATCGGCTGTCTCCCTGGGGGTCGAGGATGTCGCGCAGCCCGTCCCCGAGCAGGTTGAACGCGAGCGTCGCGGCGATGATCGCCAGGCCGGGGAAGACCGCCATCCAGGGCGCGGCGGCGATGTACGCCTGGGCGCTGGAGAGCATCACCCCGAGCGAGGGGGACGGCGGCTGGACGCCGAGGCCGAGGAAGCTCAGCAGCGCCTCGCCGATGATCGCGGTGGGGATGCCCACGGTGGCCTGGACGGTCAGCGCGGACAGGGCGCCGGGGAGGATGTGGCGGAAGAGCACGGTGCCGTCCCCACCGCCATTGGCCACGGCCGCCGCCACATAGTCGAGGTGTTTGAGCCGCAGCGTCTCCGCCCGGGTGATCCGGATGACGGCCGGGATCTGCGAGACGCCGACCGCGATCGTGGCGTTCAGCAGGGACGGCCCGAGGATGGTGGCCAGGCCCACCGCCAGCACCAGGAAGGGGAAGGCGAGCAGGGTGTCGGTGAGCCGGGAGACCACCGAGTCGGCGAACCGCCCGTAGTAGCCCGCGATCAGCCCGAGCGGCACCCCGGCCGCGAAGGCCAGCGCCACCGCGAGCAGCCCGATCTGGAGCGAGGCGCGCACCCCGTACACGACCCGGGAGAGCTGATCGCGGCCCAGGTCGTCGGTGCCCAGCCAGTGGGCCCAGCCCGGCGGCCGGAGGGCGGCCGTGAAGTCGGGGCGGGCCGGGTCGTACGGCGCGATGAGCGGTGCGCACAGCGCGATCAGCACCAGGATCGCGGCGGCCACGGCCCCGGTGAGGGCCAGCTTGTTGCGGGTCAGCAGCCGCAGTCGGGACAGCGGGGCGAGCGGGGCCCGCTCCCGCTCCTCGGCGGTGGGAAGGGCGGTGGCGGCGGCGCTCACTGGGCACCTCCGGGGCCGAGGCTCGACTCGGCATCTCCGCGCCGGATTCTCACTGGGCACCTCCGAGCCGGATACGGGGGTCGATCACCGAATAGGCCAGGTCCACCAGGAGGTTGACGAGGATGTAGGCGGTCGAGGTGAACAGCACCACGCCCTGCACCATCGCGTAGTCCCGGGAGAAGACCGCGTCGATGGTGAGCTTGCCGAAGCCCGGCAGGACGAAGATCTGCTCGGTGACCACCGCGCCCGAGATGAGGTGCCCGAGCTGGAGCCCGAGCACGGTCACCACGGTGACCAGGCTGTTGCGCAGGGCATGGCCCACGATCACCTGACGCCGGGAGAGCCCCTTGGCGCGCGCGGTGCGCACGTAGTCGGCGGAGAGCGAGCCCAGCATGGCCGCGCGCGTCTGCCGCATCACGACCGCCGCCAGACCGGAGCCGAGGACGATCACCGGGAGCACCATATGGCGCAGGTTCTCCATGGGGTCCACGCCGAACGGCACGAATCCGGAGGCGGCGAAGACCGGGACGGCGATGGCGAAGGCGAGGACGAGCACGATGCCGAGCCAGAAGGCGGGCACCGAAAGCCCCAGCAGCGCCACCGCGTTGACCAGCCACTCCTCGGGCCGTCCGCGCCGGACCGCCGCCACCACCCCGGCGCCCACGCCGACGACGACCGCGAGCAGCAGGGCCAGGGCGGACAGTTCGAGGGTGACGGGCAGCGCCTCCATCACCGAGTCCAGGACCGGCAGCCCGGTGCGGGAGGAGACGCCGAGGTCGCCGGTGGCGGCGTGCCGCACATAGCGCAGGTACTGCACCACGATGTTGTCGTTCAGCCCGTAGCTCTCGCGGATCTGGGCGATCGCCTCGGGCGTCGGCTCCTCCCCGGCCAGCGCGGTGGCGGTGTCGCCGGGCAGCGCCCGTACGCCGGCGAAGACCACGACGCTGACCAGGAAGAGGGTGATCAGCGATTCGCCGAGACGGCGGATCGGATACGGCATCAACTCCCTCCCTTCACATATCCGGCGTCCTTCACCCGGATCAGCCCGTCGCCGAAGACCTTCAGCCCGGCGACCTTCTTCGTCACCGAGACGTAGTTCGTGGGCTGGATCAGATAGAGCACGGTGTGCGCGGCGCGGACGCGCTCCACGAGTTGGGCGTAGATCTTCTTGCGGGCGGGCTTGTCCGCGGTGGTGCCGCCCTCGGCGATCAGCCGGTCGATGGCGGGGTCGGAGAGCCCGCCGTAGTTCTGGGCGCCGCCGGTGCCGGCGAACGCGTCGATGTTGCCCGCCGGGTCGAGCCGCCCGGACCAGTTGGTGGTCGCCGCCTGGAAGTCGCCCGCGCGGGAGTGCTCCAGGCCGGTGGCGAACTCGGTGGGCGTCAGGCTCACCGCGAAGCCCGCCTCCTTGGCCATGGCCTGGATGACCTGGCCCAGCCGGTTGTCCTCCGGGGTGGTGCTGATCTGGAGCCGCACCCGGACCGGGGTGGCCACCCCGGCGGCCTTGAGCAGCCGCTTGGCCTTGGCCAGGTCGCGGGCCGGGCAGCGGGATCCGGTGGCGTACGGGGTGCCGGAGGGGAGCGGGCCGCAGGTGGGCCGGTAGCGGCCCTGGAAGACGATGGTGTTGATCAGATCGCGGTCCAGGGAGAGGTCGAACGCCTCGCGCACCCGCACATCCCGCGCGATCGGGGTGTCGATCCGGCCCGGCGGCGCCCCGGCGCCCTTCGTATTGCCGATGTTGAGGGTCAGTCCGTAGTAGCCCAGCGAGGGGGAGTGGAACAGCTGGAGCCCGGGTTCGGTGAGCGCCCGGCTCACCTGCACCGGGTCCATCTGGTCGCCCACCTGGATGTCGCCGGACTGGAGGTTCGCCAGCCGGACGTTGCCGTCGGTGATGGTGCGGTAGACCACCCGCCGCAGATGGACCGCGTCGGCGTCGTAGTAGTTCGGGTCCTTGTCCAGCACGATGCGGTCGCCCACCACGCGCTCGGCGTAGCGGAACGGGCCGACGCAGGTGGGGTGGCTCGCGAAACCCTTGCCGTAGCGCTTCAGCGCGGTCGGGGACATCACCATGCCCGCGCGGTCGGCGAGCAGCGCGAGCAGCGGGACGTACGGCTTGGTCAGCCGCAGCCGTACGGTGTCGTCGCCGACCGCCTGGACGGAGGTGAGGGGCTTCAGCTCGCTCGCGCGGACCGAACCGGTCAGCGTCCGGTGGCGGTCGAGGGAGGTCTTGACCGCCTTCGCGTCCATGCGGGTGCCGTCGGCGAACCGGACGCCGCGCCGCAGCGTGATGGTGACGGTGCGGCCCCCGTCGCTCGTCGTGGGCGGGGCGGCGGCGAGCTGCGGCACGATCCGGTTCCCGGCGTCGACGTCGTACAGCTTCTCGCACATCGCGGTGAACACGGTCCGGCCCACGGCGGTGCTGGCCAGGGTGGGGTCCAGCTTGTCCGGGTCCGATTTGAGGGCGATGGTCAGCGTTCCGCCGTCGCGGACCGGCCGGGGGTCGGTCATCCGGTCGACGCCCACCTCGGCCGTGGGGGAGGCCAGGGAGGCGCAGCCGGCGGTGGCGCCGGCGACCAGCACACACAGCACCCGGGCGGCGAGGGCGGCGGCGCGCGGTCGGTGGCGGGTGGGTGGGCTGGGTCCGCTCGTTCTTTGGCGCATGGCGGGATGCCTCACTGCCGGGGACGTTGGGGCGCGCTGCGGTGCGGCCAGGATGGCGCAGGGACAGCGGTTGGTCTATTGGTAGGACCAAATTGATGACGGTGGACGCTAGCGTGCGGACCCGGTGGCTCCGGTTGCCCGCCGGTCACCACCTGGTTAAATCCGCTCGCGCCGCCGGCCGGGAGGGGGCCGGGTGGACACCGGTGGCGGCGCCCGACCGGTGTGAGACTCTGGACCACCGGCCGGACCGGAAAGCCGAAGAAGGCTGAGGAAAGCTGAAGAAGGCGGAGGAAAGCCAGGAGATGGACTGGCGGCAACTGCGGCGCTCCACCCTGTCGAGGCCGGACGCCCTGGCCGTCGGCCTGGAGCGGCTGATCCTGAGCGGAGAGCTGGCACCCGGTTCCCGCGTCCCCCCGGAGCGGGAGCTGGCGGAGAGCCTCGGCGTCTCCCGGGGCTCGGTCCGCGAGGCGCTGCGCGCCCTCGCCTCACGCGGACTGGTCGCCCGGCGCCCCGGCTCCGGCACCGTCGTCCTCGACCCGGGGGCCACCCCGCGCGGCGACGTCCTGGCCTCGGGGCTCGATGCCACGGCGGAGCTGCTGCAGGTCATGGAGGTGCGCGCGTGCATCGAGCCCTCGGTGACCGCGCGGGCCGCCCGCCGCGCCACCCCCTCCGACATCGTCCAGCTGCACGCCCTGCTGGACGCGATGCGACGCGAGCCCACCCGGCAGGAGTTCACCGACCTGGACCGCACCTTCCACCGCGCCATCGCCCAGTACACCCGCAACCCCCTGCTGCTGCGGCTGCTGGACCGGGTCTACGAGATCGGCGAGCCCGGGCGGCGCGAGACCTCGCTGTCCGCCGCCCGCCGACGCGCCACGATCGAGGAGCACCAGGCCATCCTGCGGGCGATCGAGGCCCGCGACCCGGAGGCGGCCCGGGCGGCCTCCGAGGCGCATCTGGACTCGGTGCTGCACCGGATCGAGGAGCAGCGGCGGCGCACGGAGGCACGGGCGGATCCGGCGGGAGCCGAGGCCGTGGAGGCCGATCCACAAGATCCCAAAAAAAATTCCGACGGGGATGTCGAGAACGCCGGACCGGCTCCGTCCCCGGGGTGAACGCGACCACAATGGGCCGCAACCGCATCAAGGAGAACCACGATGGCCAAGTACCTGCTGCTGAAGCACTACCGCGGCGCCCCGGCTCCGGTGAACAACGTGCCGATGGACCAGTGGACGCCGGAGGAGATCTCGGCGCACGTGCAGTTCATGAACGACTTCGCGGCCCGGCTGGAGAAGACCGGCGAGTTCGTCGACGGTCAGGCGCTCGCCCCGGAGGGGTCGTGGGTGCGGTACGACGGCGAGGGGCGGCCGCCGGTCACCGACGGTCCGTTCGCCGAGACCAAGGACCTCATCGCGGGCTGGATGGTGATCGACGTCGACAGCCACGAGCGCGCCGTCGAGCTGGCCGGTGAGCTGTCGGCCGCTCCGGGGAAGGACGGGAAGCCGATCCACGAGTGGCTGGAGGTGCGCCCGTTCCTGGCCGCCCAGCCCAGCACCACGGAGTGCACCTTCAAGTGACGCAGATGGACGAGGCCCTGATCAGGAGCCTCACGCCGGGCGTACTCGGCGTCCTCGTCCGCCGCGGAGCCGACTTCGCGGCGGCCGAGGACGCCGTACAGGACGCGCTGATCGAGGCGGTTCGCGTCTGGCCGACCGATCCTTCCCCAAGCTCTTCGAGCAGGGGAGACCCCATCAGGGACGCCAAGGGCTGGCTGGTCACCGTGGCCTGGCGCAAGTTCCTCGACGCGACCCGGGCGGACGCGGCCCGGCGCAGGCGTGAGGACCTCGTCGAGGAGGAGCCGGCGCCCGGGCCCGTGGCCTCGGCGGACGACACGCTCCAGCTCTACTTCCTG
Organism: Streptomyces sp. 5-10; assembly: GCF_014712245.1. Classification (NCBI taxonomy): domain Bacteria; kingdom Bacillati; phylum Actinomycetota; class Actinomycetes; order Kitasatosporales; family Streptomycetaceae; genus Streptomyces; species Streptomyces sp. 5-10. The sequence goes on along the minus strand of NZ_JACVYG010000019.1, from coordinate 49,195 downwards.
TGCGCCCACCCGTCGCTGACGCCGTCGTCCGCCGTCGCGCTCACGCTGCGCGCGGTCGGCGGGCTCACCACCCGCCAGATCGCCCAGGCGTATCTGGTGCCGGAGGCGACCATGGCGCAGCGCATCAGCCGGGCCAAGCGCACCGTCTCCGGCGTACGGTTCGACCAGCCCGGCGACGTCGCCACCGTGCTGCGCGTGCTGTACCTGGTCTTCAACGAGGGCTACTCGGGCGACGTCGACCTCGCCGCCGAGGCCATCCGGCTCACCCGGCAGCTCGCGGCCGCGATCGACCACCCCGAGGTGGCGGGGCTGCTCGCCCTCATGCTGCTCCACCACGCCCGGCGCGCCACCCGGACCGCGCCCGACGGCAGCCTGGTGCCGCTCGCCGAGCAGGACCGCGGCCGGTGGGACACCAAGGCGATCGCCGAGGGGGTGGAGATCCTTCAGGCGGCCCTGGCCCGCGACCGGCTGGGCGAGTTCCAGGCCCAGGCCGCCATCGCGGCCCTCCACGCGGACGCGCCCACCGCCGAGGAGACCGACTGGGTGCAGATCGTGGAGTGGTACGACGAGCTCGCGGCCCTGACCGACAGCCCGGTCGTCCGGCTCAACCGGGCGGTGGCGGTCGGCGAGGCCGACGGACCGCGCGCCGGGCTGGCCGCGCTCGCGGAACTGGACGCGTCCTCCCCCAGCTCCTCGAGCGGGGGATCCTCCTTGCCCCGCCACGCGGCGGTGGCGGCGTACCTCCACGAGCGCGACGGCGACCTGGCGACGGCGGCGCGGCTGTACACGGAGGCGGCCCACAAGGCATCCAACCTCGCCGAACGCGACTACCTGACCCGCCAGGCCGCCCGGCTCAACACCGGCCGAGGGCGCTGACGGGCCGCGCCACGGGCCCGTCGACGAGGACGTCGGCTCACGGGCGGACGTAGCGATCGGGGTTGCCCTGCGGCCAGTTGATGGTGAGGCTCTGGCCGTCCCCGCTGACCACGGCGTGACCGCCGGAGATGGTCTCGCCCTGGCAGGTCATGGTCACGGCCATGCTCGCGCTGATCGTCCCGGGGCAGGACGTGCCCTGGTACCCCACGCTGAGGGAACCGCCGGACACGGTCATCACGAGCGGCTTGCCGTTCGGGTCACGCACCGTGGAGTACCACGTGCCCTGCACGCTCGCCGGGGCGCCCGCACGGGTCGGCGCGGGGGCCTGCGTCTTCGGGGCCGTACGGCGCGGGGCCGGGGTGGTGCCGTCGGCGGTGCGGGTGGCCCGGGGGCTGCTCGGGCTCGGGCTGGGGCTCTTGGCGGGCTTCGTACGGCTCGGGCTGGGGCTCGCACTGGTGGGAGCGGCGGACGCGGTGCCGCGTTCCGCGTCGTCCGCCTTCTGAGCGGCCGCCGTCTTGTCGGAGGCGCCGGACGACTCGGAGCCCTTGTCGTCGTCGTTGCCGCAGCCGGTCAGCGCCAGAGCCAGCACCGCGACGGCCACGGTGGTGGCCGCATTCATTTTCCGCACGAGAATCCCTGATATTGCTGAGTGAACGGGGAAGGCATGAGGGAAGATCTTGACAGGCGGATACGCCGAAGCTCCACAGATTCCGGAGATGTTCTCCAGGAAATGTTTACTGGAATCCGGATCAGTTTCCCGCGGCGCTTTCCCGTGATTTCCCGTGACCTTTCCCGTGGCGGCCTTCTCGCAGAGCTTTCTCACGTCGCCTTCTCGCGGAGGCTTTCTCACGGTGTCCGCGGATGGGAGCCGGGCGCGAAGACCACCGACCACGGGCGGGGCCCGCCGGTCTCCTCCGGAGGGGTGAGCGGCCGCTTCGGCGGGTCCTCCCGGGCGATGACCTCCGCGGCGATCCGGGCGAACGGACGAGCCGCCGGATGGGGCGAATGCGCAGGCCATACGGCGGACATCCACAGCATCAGGGGACGCCCGGCCAGGGGGCGCCAGGCGGCCCGCGGCTCCTTGCCCGCCACCCGCCCGTCGTCGAACGCCACCCCGCGCCCCGACGCCACCAGGCCCAGCAGGAATTCGGGATTGCGGGCGTGACGGACCGCGGGCGGGGCGAAACCGCCCTCCCGGCAGATGTCGAGAATCCGGTCGTACCACCCCGGCGCCGCGGCCCGGGGAAAGAGGAAGAGTTCATGGCCGGTCAGGTCCGCCAGGGACACCTCGGAAAGGTGGGCCAGTGGAGAGGAGCGGGGCAGTACGACCCCCAACTCGATTCCGGCCGACGGCCCCACCACCAGATCGTCGGCGTCCGCCACCGGGTGGTGCACCAGACCCACGTCGAGCCGGGCGGCGGCGAGCAGCCGCACCTGCTCGGCCGTGTCCACCTCCTGGAGGTCGATCCGCAGCCCCGGGAACTCCTCCGCGCACGCCGACAGCAGGGCGTGCAACGTCCGGGCGGGCGTCTGCGGCGGTACGCCCGCCCGCAGCGTGCCCAGCTCCCCGTCGCGGACCCGCGCCATGACCGTACGCAACCGCTCCTCGCGGGCGAGCAGTTCGCGCGCCTCGTCCAGCAGCAGCGCACCCGCGGCGGTGAGCCGCACCTGGCGGGCCGAGCGGTCGAACAGCTCCAGCCCCAGCTCCCGCTCCAGCCGCCGGATGGACTGGCTCAGCGGCGGCTGCGCCATGCCGAGGAGATCGGCGGCCCGGCTGAAGTGCAGTTCCTCCGCGACGACAATGAACAGACGCAGGTGGCGTATCAGATCCACCGGCCGACCCTATGCGACGCCGGAGGGACGAGGGGGAGCGTGGTGGGGCACCCACTGGACACGACGCTGATCGAGAAGCGGATCGCGGAGGTGTTCGCGGAGGCGGACGCCGAGGGCCGACTGCACGCGGTGGACATCGACGCGCCCGGGCACGAGATCGGCCTCGGCGTGGATGACCAGGTGGTCATCGCCTCCGTGTTCAAGATCCTGCTGGTGCTGGAGCTCGCCCGGCAGGCCGACGCCGGACAGCTCGACCCGCGCGAACGCGTGGTCATCACCGCCCCCGACCGCCTCGGCGGCTGGGGCACCGCGGGCTGCGCCGACGATGTCGAGATGTCCCTGCGCGACCTGGCGTACTTCGCGCTGTCGGTGAGCGACAACTCCGCCGCGGACGTGCTGCTGCGCCGGGTCGGCCTCGACACGGTGCGGCTGCTGGCGGCCGAACTGGGCCTGGACCGCACACGGATCGTCGGCGGGCCCCGGGAGCTGCTGGAGTCGATGTTCGAGGACGCGGGCGCGGCGGACGAGGCGGAGTTCGCCGCCGTCTATCCGACGCTGGCCTTCCAGCGGCTGCGCCGCTTCCGCGTCCTGGACCCCCGGCACACCACCTCCAGCACCCCCCGCGACATCACCACCCTGCTGCGCCTGATCTGGCGGGACCGGGCCGGTTCGCCGGCGGCGTGCGCGCTGGTGCGGGAGCTGATGTCCCGCCAGGTCTTCCGTCAGCGCCTGGCCTCCGGCTTCCCCGACGACGTCCTGGTCGCGGCGAAGACGGGCACGCTGCCGAGCCTCCACATCGAGGCGGGCGTCGTCCGCTACCCGGACGGCGGCCGGTACGCGGTCGCGGTGTTCGCCCGTACGGCCTCGGTCGCGGCGGCGCGTACGGCGGTGGACGCGTCGATCGGGCGGGCGGCGCGGCTGGCGGTGGATGCGCTCAGGCGCGGCTGACCTGGTCTTATACGGAAGCGGATATGACGCGGGTACCGAGCTGATCTTGGACGGTGGGCCGGGGGAACTGCTCTGCTGTGCCCATGACCGCCAAGAGAGCATCGCGCTTCAACCGCCGTCTGCTGATCCGGGGAGCGGCGGCCGGCGCGGCCGTACCCGCCGTCCTCCCCACGACCGCCCGGGCAGCCGCCGGGACGGCATCGCGCACTCCCAGCGGCTCGAAGACTTCGGACGCGACCTTCCAATGGCTCGGTACGAGCGGCTGGCGCATCGACACCGACGGCCGGACGATCCTGTTCGATCCCTTTCTGAGCCGCTTCGAAACCGGGCTGTTCAAGCAGAGCTTCAACCCCAAGACGCCGCTGACCACGGACGGCGAGACGATCGACCGCCACATGGGCCGCCCCGAGCTGATCCTGGTCAGCCACTGCCACTGGGACCACCTCAACGACGTCCCCTACATCGCCGCGGCCGCCCCGGACGCGCGGATCGTCGGCACCGAGACCACGTACCACCTGCTCCGCGCCTTCGGCGTCGACAAGGCCAGGATCGCCGTGGTCAAGGGCGGTGAGGTGCTGGACTTCGACGGCCTGGTGGTCGAGGCGGTCTCCAGCCGCCACAGCCGTAACGACGCCTACAGCTACTTCGTCCCCGGCACCCTCACCAGCCCTCCGCCCCGCCCCCAGACCGTCTCCGACCTGCCGGAAGGCGACACTCTCGCCTTCCACGTCACCCTGCCCGACGGGCTCTCCGCCTTCCTCATGGGGGCGAGCGACTTCAGCGAACGGGACGCCGCCGGTCTGCGCCCCGACGTGGCCATGGTCGCCACCCCCAGCACCTCCGCCACCCACCGCTACGCCCCCCGCCTGCTGAAGGCGCTCGGCCACCCCGCCACCGTGGTCCCCGTGCACTGGGACAACTTCGAACTCCCCCTGGACGAGGGCGCCCACCGCGATTCCACGATGGACCTGGACGGTTTCCTCGCCCGGATCCGCGAGACCAGCCCCGGCTCGCGCATCCTGCTGCCGGAGTACCTGACGCCGTACCGCTTTTGACCCATGACCGGTCGCCCGCCGTCGCCGACCGGGTGAACGAAGAGTTAAGCGGTCCGAAAAAGGCGGTTACGGCGATGTCGTTATTTCTTGTGCACGTCTCTTCGAATACCGCGGTGACCTGCGACTGCGGGAAACCTGCGGGAAACCTGCGGGGAACTAGGGAATTCCCGGAGCAACCGCTTGCCGTCCCTCACGGTCTACCGGGGCGATCGGAAACACCACATCGCCGATCGCCGGCACCCGGTGACTGAACCGCGCTTTTTCCGTCGGCCCGATCGGCACTGATCGCACGAAGGGCCAATTCCCTATGCGCAGGTACCGGACCATGGCCGCCACGGCCACCCTCGCTCTCGCCCTGGGGGGAGCCGCGCTCGCGGCGCCCGCCGCCCAGGCGGCCCCGACCACCTCGGGCTCTCTCGTCCACGAGGACGGCGAGCTCTGGTACAAGGCCGCCGCGGGACAGAAGAACAATCTGACGGTCTCCGAGCAGATCGTCAGCCGGGGGGAATTCGAGTCCTATTACGTCCTCACCTTCCGCGACCGGGGTGACATCACCATCGATCCGGAGGCGGCGAACTGGGACGAGTGCGCCTACCCGACCGCGAGCGACCACACCGTCGCCCAGTGCGCGGTGGAAATCCCGCAGAACTCCGACGACTCCGATATCTTCGACGTCGATCTCGGTGACGGCAACGACACCGCGAAGATCGACCCCGATGGTTCGGCCTACGGCGGAATTCACGGCGGCGCCGGCAACGACGTCCTCCAGGGCAACGCCGCGGACATGTTCTACGGCGAGGCCGGCAACGACAAGATCGACGGCGGCGGCGGGGTCATGGGCTTCGGCGCCTACGGCGGCGCCGGCGACGACACCATCACCAACTGCACGCAGGAATGCCAGGGTGGCGCCGGGAACGACACCATCACCGGTGGCTCCGAGGACAACATCCTGCGCGGTGACGCCGGCGACGACATCCTCCGTGGCGGCAAGGGCACCGACGCGATCTACGGCGGCGAGGACGACGACGAGCTGTACGGCGAGGAGGGCGACGACACCCTCTACGGCAACAGCGGCGACGACGTGCTGTGGGGCGGCCAGGGCAATGACACCCTCTCCGGCGGCCCGGGCAGCAACGAGGTCCACCAGGACTGACGGGGGCTCCGCCCCAGACCCCGGGGTCCAGGGGCGGAGGCCCCGCCACGCGGGCGAAGCCTTTGCCACGCGGCGGAGCCGCACAGCGTCTGTCCAGGGCCGGGGCTCCCCCAGGAGTCCCGGCCCTCCCTTCGCCTACTTCCCCCAGATCTCGCGATACGCCTGCCGATAGCCCTCGGAGTCCCACGACGTCGCGCCGCCGCTGTTGGCGGCGGTGGTGATGTGCACCGCGGGGACGTATCCGCTGGCGGGCTCGTCCGCGAAGGCGCGGTTGAACTCATCCACGATCTGCCAGCCCTGCTCGGTGAGGGGCTCGGGCACCGTGGCCGCCTGGAACCGCTTGCCGTTGACGCGCTGGAAGGCCGACGGGTCGCCGTCCCCCGCGCCGATGTTGAACGGGGCGCCCGCACCGTCCTTGCCCGCGGCGCGCAGGGCGGCGGCGGTGTGCCGGAAGTACAGGTCGTTGATGGCGGCCGAGTACGTCCACTTGTCGCCGAAGCGGGCGAGCAGGGACCGGACTTCCCCGATGGCGCGCTTGTTGACCTCGGGTATCGGCACGTTCCGGTAGCTCAGCAGCTTGACGTCGGAGCAGGTGGCGAGCTCCTTCTTGATCAGGTCCGACTTGCGCTTCGCGAACGGGACCGTGCCGTCGGTGAACAGCACCACGCCCGCGCGGCCGCCCGAGCGGGCGATGATCCAGTCGGCGCTGATCTTCGCGACGTCCTCGACCCGGGTGGTGACGTTGGTGAAGAGATCGGGGCTCGCGTCCGGGCCCGGGGTCGGGGCGGAGTGCCAGCCGATCACCGGAATGCCCGCCGCCTTGGCCTCCTTGATCTCGTCGGCGACGCTGCCGGGGTCGAAACCGGCGATGGCGATGCCGTCCGGCTTGAGGGCAAGCGCTTCCTTGAAGGCGGACCGGTAACCCTCCGGCGTGCCCTGGCCGTTGAGGGTGCGGGCGCTCCACCGCAGCAGCGACGCGGCTTCCTGGACGCCTTGGGCGACTCCGGCCGGACCGGGGTTGGAGAGGTCGTGGGCGATGAAGACGATGCTCTTGCCGTGACCGGCCACCTCGGGCCCGGTGGTGGGGCCCTTCCAGGGGGCGTCGACGGCCTCCGCCTTCTTGACGGCCTGTTTCGCTCTGGCGAGGACGGTCGGGCAGCCGGGCTTCGCGGAGGTCCGGTGGGTCGTGGTGGAGGCGGCGCCGGGCTCGCAGCCGGCGGTGGCCACGGCCAGCAGCGCGATGGCCGTCAGGGCCGCCTTGCGGGTGGGGTGCACGGGTCTCCTCGCAGGGCACGGAGTGGTACGGAGAGTTCGGGCCGGGGGTGGGCCGGGGGCGGACCGGCGATGGACCGGGGTGGGCCCGGGGCCGGGAGGAGACAGGTTACGGGTGGCGGTGGTGCGCCGGGCAGCCCCCTTCGGCACTCGCGGTTCCATCGAGCACAGTCGTGAACAAGCCAGCCCACGCGCCACCCTCGGCCTCCACCCCATGACCACCGGGCGGCCACCTCCCGGCCACCGGCTGGGCGGTTGGCGGGGCGCCGGGTGATACGTAGATGACCTAAACCCCGCAAACCGTGGAAATTCTGTGGTCGTTGAGAGGTCATCTCTTGCGCGTGTGCGCGCAGGCGGTAGTGTTCACGCCCGGTCAGGCATGTGGCGCGATTCCATCGCTCGCGTTCCGGCCGGAACCGCCTTCGCCGACGTGCCGTTTTCCGGTGTCGGCGATCGGCGGCAACAACACCTCGGTCACCGCTCAGGAGCACATCGAAGGAGGACCTGGGTGTCTGTGGACACGGCGGACCCGCCGGCCGACCAGGAGCCGTCCGGACACGCGCCGCCGCATGCGCGGTCCCGGCGCACGGCAGGTCGCGAGGCGGGCCGCACGTCGGGTCGTACGACGGGCCGCAAGACGGGTCGTAAGACGGAAGCCCTCGGTGCGCTCCTCGACCGCTGGCCGTTCCGGCGGAAGCTCAACGTCCTGGTGATCGTGCCGCTGACGGTCGTCGGCGCGCTCCTCGGCCTCGCCGTGAACGGCGAGGTGCGGCAGGCCCTGGAGGCCGACCGGATCGCCGGGCGGGTGCGCGACAGCGACCAGGTGGCCCGGCTGATCAACGACGTACAGGCCGAGCACCGGGAGGCGCTTCTGCTCTCCGTGGAGCAGGAGTCGGTCCGCCCCGGGGCCACCCTCCCGTCCACCGCCGACTACCGCCGGGCGCAGCGGGTCACCGATGAGCGGGCCGCCGATGTGCGGTCCGCGTTCGGCTCCGCCCTGCCGAAGGACGAGGCCCGGGCCCTCGACTACGTCCAGCGCCTGAGCGTGCTGCGGGACAAGGTCGAACGGGGCTCGGTGCCCGCCGCCGGTATCGACCCCGCGTACGCCGCCGCCGTCGGCTACCTCATCGACGGCATCGGACTCGACCACTTCTCCGACAACCCCTCGTCCTCCGCCATCGAGATGGTCGACGCCGTGATGCGGGGCGACGCCGCCCACGCGGCCTTCGAGGGCGGGGTGTTCTCCGCCCAGACCCGGGACGCCAACGGCCTCACCGAGTACACCCGCGCGGTCGGCGCCCACCGGGTCTACGAGGAGCAGTCGGAACGTTTCGCCAGGATCGCCGACCCCGACCAGGTCCTGCGCCTCGACGGCATCGAGCGGAACGCCGAGGAGAACGGCATCGAGGACCGGTTCGCCCAGCTCCAGATCGACCCCAGCTCCCTCCAGGGCCAGTCGCCCCGGCAGCTCCGCGTGGCCATGGCCCAGGGCAACCGGCAGGCCGAGGCCCGCCTCGAGATCGCCCGCTCGCTGATCGGCGAGATCGCCGACCGGGCCGAGAGCGCCTCCAAGAACGCCCTGTACAAGGCGCTGACCCTGCTCGCCCTCGCCGTCCTCGGCTTCGCCGCCTGGCTGACGTTCTCGTTCCTGGTCCGGCGCTCCGTCGTCCGCCCCCTGGCGGCCCTCACCGGCGCTGCCCACCAGGTGGTCGAGGTGGCCGACGAGGAACTGGCCAAGGTCGAGGACGACGACACCACCGACACCACCCCGCTGCGGCCCCGGCCGATCCCGGTCCCGGTGCGCGACGAGATCGGCGATCTGGCCGAGGCGTTCAACAAGGTGCAGGTCACCGCCGCGGCGCTGCTGGAGCGGCAGGTGCTCAGCCGCCGCAACGTCGGCGAGATGTTCGGCAACGTCGGCCGCCGGGTCAGCAACCTCACCACCCGTCAGCTCACCCTGATCGACGCCGTCGAGCGCGAGGAGACCGCCCCCGACATCCTGGAGCGGCTCTACCGCATCGACCACATCGCCGTACGCCTCCAGCGCAACGCCGACAGCCTGATGCTGCTCGCCGGGATCCGGGAGACCGAGCTGGACGCCCGGCCGACGACGCTGGCCGACGTCATCCGGGCGGCGCTCGGCCAGATCGAGGGGTACCAGCGGGTGTCCCTGCGGTCCGAGACCGAGGGCACCGTCGCGCCCGACATCGCCGGCGACCTCACGCTGATGCTGGCGGAGTTGCTGGAGAACGCGGTCTCGTTCTCCCCGTCCGACACTCCCGTAGAGGTCGTCGTCCGGCCCGGCACCGATGTCACGGCGGACGGTGGCGCGCTGATCGAGGTCATCGACCACGGGCTCGGCCTGGCCGCGGAACGCCTCGAGGAGGAGAACGCCCGCCTGGTGCGCCGCGAGCGGCTCGACCTCGTACCGACCAAGGTGCTCGGCCTCTTCGTGGTCGGCAGCCTGGCCCGGCGCTGGGGCATCCGGGTCACGCTGAGCCGTACGCCGGGCGGCGGGGTCACGGGCAGTGTGTGGGTGCCGTCGGCGCTGCTGGTGGCGCCGGGGGCGGGGGAGGAGCCGGCGGTTGCGGCTTCTGGGTCGGCCTCGGGGTCGGTCACGGGGTCGGTCACGGCGTTGGGTAAGGGCGCGGCAGGGGCCGGGCGGGAGTCCGCGCCCGCGCCCTCGCCCGCCGCCACGCCTTCGCCCGTACGGGCCTCCGCTGCCGCGCCCGAGCGGCGCCCGGCGGCGCCGGTGACGGAGTCGGGTCTGCCGCGGCGGGTCCCGGCGACGTCCCGTACGAACGCGGAGTCGGCTCCGGCCGCGAAGGAGACGCAGGCGGCGAACGAGCCGAACGCCGGAAAGGCGCGGTCCGCTGGGCACGAGCCGAACGCCGGAAAGGAGTCGTCGGCCGGGAAGACGCGGTCCGCCGCGCACGGGCCGAACGCCGCCCCGGCCGCCGCCCCCGGCTCCCGCCCCCTACGCCGCCGCGTCCGGGGCGCGACGCTCGACAAGACCACCTCACCGGCCGACCGGGCCATCCCCGCAACGCGCCGACCCGCCGACGCCGACGCGGTCCGATCCGAACTCGACGAGTTCGAGGCGGCCGTCCGCAGGGCGGAGCGGGACAGCGCCGCCGCCACCCCGGCCGAAGCCAGGCCATCGACACATCAGCGACCCCGGAAGGAGTCGGGCAGTGACCACGCCGACAGATAAGAGCGGTACCGCTGAGCGGGAAGCCACCGATCTGCGAGCCGCCGCGGCCGACTTCACCTGGCTGCTGGACCGGTTCGCCACCCAGACCGCCGGTGTCGTCGACGCCATCGCGGTCTCGTCCGACGGCCTGCTGATCGCGGTCTCCCAACTGCGGGAACAGGCCGACTCCGAACGGCTCGCCGCGATCGTCTCCGGTGTCACCAGCCTCGCCGCGGGTGCCTCCGGCAACTACGGCCTCGGCGATCTCAACAAGGTCATCATCGATCTCGAGGGCGGCCATGTGCTGGTGTCGTCCATCGGCTGCGGTGCCGTGCTCGGCGTGGTGACCACGAAGGAGGCGAAGCTGGGCAACATCGCGTACGAGATGACCCTCTTCGCCAACCGGGCCGGGACCGCGCTCACTCCGCAGCTCGTCATGGAGCTGAAGAAGAGCGCCGGGTCCGTGGGCTGACGGGTCGTGCGGCGCAGGGAGGAGGGGGGTCGAGATGGTCGCCGGTGAACCAGGACCGCACGAAGCGGCAGCGCATGAGGCGGCGGGGCAGGAGGCGGAGGACGACGCCCGGGCCGCCCCGGAGCCGCCCGAGCAGGCCGGACCCGTAGGGCCGACCGAGCCTATCGAGCCGCCCGGACCCGTGGCGCCGACCGAGCCCGTCGAGCCGACCGAGCCCGTCGAACCGCCCGAGCCCGTCGAACCGCCCGAGCCCGTCGGCCGCGCTTCCGCCGTCCGCCCGTTCCTGCTGACCGCGGGCCGGGTGGCCGGGAGCGGCGCCGCGCCACCGCTCCCGGTCGAGACCCAGATCGTGGCGACCCCGGACGGGCTGACCGCCCTGCGGTCGCTCACCTTCGAACGCCGCGACATCGTCGCCGCCTGCCGACGCCCCCAGTCGGTGGCGGAGCTGGCCGCCCGGCTGCACCTGCACCTCAACGTGGTCCGGGTCCTCGCGGAGGACCTGTGCGCCGCGGGACATCTGGCGGTCCACGTCCCGAACGCCGGGACCGTCCACGACATCTCCGTACTGCGAAGGGTTATCGATGGTCTCCGTGCCGTCCCCGACTCACGGGGCTCACTCCGCGACAGCGGTTGAACAACCGCCCCTGCCGGTCAAGCTGGTCATCGCCGGTGGCTTCGGGGTCGGCAAGACCACGGCGGTCGGCGCGATCTCCGAGATCCGGCCGCTGACCACGGAGGCGTTGATCACGGAGGTCGCGGCGGGCGTGGACGACCTCACCCACACCCCCGGCAAGACCACCACCACGGTCGCCATGGACTTCGGCGTCATCACGATCGACCCGAAGCTGAAGCTCTATCTGTTCGGCACGCCGGGCCAGGACCGCTTCGGCTTCATGTGGGACGACGTGGTCGACGGCGCCCTCGGCGGTCTGGTGATCGTGGACACCCGCCGCCTGGACGACTGCTACGCGGCGGTGGACTACTTCGAGCACAAGGACATCCCCTTCGCCGTCGCCATCAACGCCTTCGACGGCGAGGTCCAGCACGAACTGGACGAGGTCCGCTGGGCCCTGGACATCTCCGAGCACGTCCCGCTGATCGTCTTCGACGCACGTGAGACGGGTTCGGTCCGCGACGCGCTCCTGGTCGTCCTCGACGTGGCCCTCTCCCGCGCCCAGTCCGCCACCACCCCGGCCTGACGGGACGTAACGGATACGGCCGACGACGCGGACCGCGATCACGGGTCGCCCTCGTCCGACAGGGACCGCAGATGGGTGCGGCGCCCGTCCTGGTCCAGGATGCCCAGGGCCTCGGCGGGCCCGCCGTGCGCTCCGAAGGCGTGGGGGATCATCGTGGAGAACTCCGCCGCCTGCCCGGTCTCGACGACGATCCGCCGATCCCCCAACACGAGCGTGACGGCCCCGGACAGGACCGTGAACCAGTCCCTGCCCGGATGGACCTTCAGCGCCTCGGCGCCGGTCGGAGCCGGTTTGGTGAGGCGTAGCTTGGCCACGATGACCCCGGGCTGCCGGGTCAGCATCCAGGTGGTCAGCCCGCGCGCCGCGTCATGCTGCGGCCGGATGATCACGTCATCGTCGGCGGTCGACTCCACCAGCTGATCCAGACTGGTCCCCAGGGCCCGCGCTATCGCGCTCAACTGATCGAGACTGATCCGCCGATGCCCCGTCTCGATCCGGCTCAGCGTGGACGGGCTCAGATAGCAGCGGGCCGCCAGATCGTCCAGCGACCAGCCCATGGCCGAACGCAGTCCCCTGATCCGCTTGCGCACCAGGGCGTCAAGAGCGCTGTCCTCTTGCGTCATACGCAAGATGGTATGTCGCTGAGGCAAGGCCCACTTACGCTCGAAACATGACGGACCACCACCACGAGCACCATCACCCTCACCATCACCACAGCGACGCGGACGACTCGGGCTGGGCCGAACTCCTGGACCTCGACGCCGAAGTCCTGCACACCTACCTGTCCGACGTGACGTCGCAGCTGGCCCAGTTGACGCGAGACGACCCGCCCCGCCGCATCCTCGACCTGGGCAGCGGCACCGGCACCGGCACCCTCGCCCTTCTCCAGCGCTTCGAGGACGCCGAGGCGATCGCCGTCGACCGATCCCCTGACCTCCTGGACCATCTGCGAGGCAAGGCCCGCGCAGGCGGAGTGGAGGACCGCGTCCGAACCGTCCAGGCCGATCTGGACGGCACATGGCCGGACTTCGGCCCGGTGGACCTGGTGTGGGCGTCGGCGTCCGTCCACCATCTGACCGATCCCGACCGAGGCTTGCGCGAGATCTTCCAGCGGCTGCGCCCCGGCGGTCTCCTGGCCGTGATCGAGATGGCCGGCTTCCCGCGCTTCCTCCCCGAGGACGTCGGCCGAGGGCGGCCCGGCCTGGAAGCCCGCTGTCACGCCGTACAGGCCCAGGAGCACGCCGAGCGGATGCCGGAGCTGGGCTCCGACTGGGGCCCGCGCCTCTCCCGCGCCGGATTCGACGTCGCGATGGAGCGCCCCTTCACCATCGATCTGCGTCCCCCGCTCCCCGAGCCCACCGGCCGCTACGCCCAGGCGTTCCTCCGCCGCGTGCGGTCCCATGTGGCGGAGCGCCTGAGCCCCGACGACCTGGCCACCCTCGACCACCTCATCGACAGCGACGGCCCGGACGGCGTCCTGCGACGCGACGACCTCACCGTCCGCGCCGAGCGCACCCTCTGGGCGGCCCGCCGCCCATGACCCGTCAACGCGAAGCCAGAACCTGGCCGTCCGCGGCCGCAGGAGCGGCGAGTGGCGCACCACCCCGGTCAACCCGCTGACCCTGCGCGGCGAGCGCTACCTCGTCTCCCCGCGCGGCCACACCCAGTGGGTGCGCAATATGCGCGCGGCCGGCGGCGAACTGCACCGCACCTTCCACCTGCCGCGGCGAAGGCGTCGACCTGCAGTCTCTTTGACTTCACCCATGAGTGATGCATAACTGTTCGCCGCACGTCGTACGGCTCTGGAGGCGCTCCGTGGGTGAAGCAGAAGTGGCGGACGAGACGAAACCGGAAGGCGCGAAACCGGAAGGCGCGGAAGCGCGCTGCCCCCTGGGGGAGTTGGGCGACTTCCCGTTCGCCACGGAGCATCCCCTGGAACCTCCGAAGGAGTGGGCGGCGCTACGGGCGGAGGGCTGCCCGATCCCGGAGGTGAGGCTGCGTTCCACCGGCGCCCCGGTGCGGGTGCTGACCCGGTACGAGGATGTGCACGCGATGCTGTCCGATCCCCGCTTCCCTCGGGACGCGAGCGAGGCGGGGCCGGACGGGACCGGCACGGGCGAACGGCACCAGCGCTGGCGGCGCCTGGTGGGCCAGGCGCTCACCGCCAAGCGGGTCGCCGCGCTCCGCCCCCGGATCGTCGCCATCGGGCACGCCCTGGTGGACGCCATGGAAGCCGGGCCGAAACCCGCCGACCTCTGGGCGGGCTTCGCCTACCCGTTCCCGGTGCGGGTCGTCGGCGCCCTGCTGGGCGTACCGGAGGCGGACTGGGACCGCTTCGCCCACTGGTCGGGCGCCCTGTTCAGCGGGGACCGCTACGGCGAGCGGGAGACCCATACCGCCCGCGAGGAGCTTCTGGCGTATCTGGGCGAGCATGTGGCCCGGACGCGGAGCGCACCGGGTGGCGACCTGCTCAGCAAGCTGATCGAGATCACCGACGCGGCCGACCCCCGCCCGCCCGAGGCGGTCCTGGTCCAGATCGCGCGGGGCCTGGTGCACGCCGGCCACGAGACCACGTCGAGCGTGATCGGAAAGCTGGTCCCGGTCCTGCTGGACGACCGTTCCCGCTGGCAGCGCCTGCTGGACGACCGCTCCCTGATCCGCCCGGCCGTCGAGGAGTTGCTGCGCTTCGACGTCAACCGCGGCCCGGGCCTGCCGCGTTACCTGACGGAGGACGCCCACCTGGGCGGCGAGGTGATCCCCAAGGGCAGCACCACCGTATCGGTCGTCGCCTCCGCCAACCGCGACGAGCGGATGTTCGCGGACGCCGACCACCTGGACCTGACCCGCACCCCCAACCGCCACCTCGCCTTCGGCGCCGGCGCCCATTCCTGCATAGGCCAGGCCCTGGCCCGTACCGAACTGCACGTCGCCCTGGAAGTCCTCCTGGACCGCCTCCCCGACTTGGCCCTGGCCGTCCCGTCCTCCGAACTGTCACGCCGCGCCGGAGTGCTCACGGACAGCTTCGAGCAGGTCCCGGTGGTGTGGTAGCGACCGCCCTCGAGACCGACGTGCCGTCAGCCGCCGAAGGACCAGAGCAGGGCGACGATGCCGACGAACCCCACGGCACCGAGGGCGGTTCCGGCAATGGCGATCCGCAGCCGCCCGGCCCCGCGGCGGGCGTGGTGGACGCCCATGGAGCCGAGAGCGATGGCGAGCGCCCCGGCGAGGGCCGTCCACGGAAAGCCGACGAACACGAGCGCGGGCACCCACGTGCCTACGACGGAGAACACACCGAGAACGAGCGCGATGGGCCCCAGCGCGACGGCGGGAGAGTCACTTCGCCCGGCCCCGGACACGGTTGATCCCGACATAACCTGCACCCCCAGTGGGAGGAATTCCCCGTCCGTACCGATCGTACCGACAGGGTGCGACTGATCGACGGCGGATGTGGTGCGGTCGGCGGTTCGCCGGCGTCGTCGTGCCGGGGCTACGGCTCCCGTACGACGTCGGCGATGACGGCGGTGACCATCTTGCGGACGGCCCCGGCGTTCGGCGGCGCGGCTTCGCGGTCCGCGAAGAGCAGGTGCCCGGCCCCGATCACCGTGGGTGCGAGCGCGTCGATGTCGGCGTCGGCCGCGATGCGCCCCCGGTCCCGCTCGGCGGTGAGGTAGGAGGCGATCATCGCCGTGGCCTCGGTCAGGAGCGGCACGCCGGTCGGCGTGGTCTCGCGGAGCCGGGCGCGGAGCTCGTCCCGCGAGGTGACGAGGCTGACGATGGCCACGGCGACCGACTCGAACAGGGTCGTCAGCGCGTCGGCGAGGCGATCGGCGACGGCGCCGGTCCCGGCGGACTCGCGCAGGCCGGCGGACTGGTGGTCGAGCCGGGCGATGCGATCCCGTACGAGCTCGGCGAGGAAGGCGTCGAAGTCGGCGAAGTGCCGGTGCAGGACGCCCTTCGCGCAGCCCGCCTCCGTAGTGACCGCCCGACTGGTCAGCGCGCTCGGCCCGTCCCGGAGCAGGACTCGCTCGGCGGCCTGGAACAACTGCTCGCGTACGTCACGCATGGCCACCCCTGTCGGCACCGTGCGTCCCTCCTCGGCTTGCTCGTGGGCCCGCCCGGTTGACGAGTGGGCAAGTGCCCACTCATAGTGGGCGCATGCCCACTCTATCGTTCTCCGGGAACGAGCCCCATCAACATCGGCAGATGGCCGAGTCGTTCGGCGTGGATGCCGAACGCTACGACCAGGCCCGGCCTCGCTACCCCCAGGCCATGGTGGACCGGATCGCCACCGGCGGCCCGGGCCCCGAGGTCTCCCGTGCCCCCGACGGCCCCGATGCTCCCGGCGTCCCCGGCGTCCCCGGCGTCCCCGGCGTCCCCGACATCCTCGACGTCGGCTGTGGCACCGGTATCGCGGCCCGGCAGTTCCAGCGGGCCGGCCGCACGGTGCTCGGTGTCGAGCCGGACGCGCGGATGGCCGACGTGGCGCGGCGGCTCGGGACGGAGGTCGAGGTCGCGACGTTCGAAGCCTGGGATCCGGCCGGCCGGCACTTCGACGCGGTGATCGCGGGCCAGGCGTGGCACTGGATCGACCCGGTCGCGGGGGCGGCCAAAGCCGCCCAAGTGCTGCGGCCTCGCGCCCGGCTGGCCGCGTTCTGGAACGTGTTCCGGCTCCCACCCGATCTGGCCGAAGCCGTCGCCGCAGTCTGCCGACGGGTGATTCCCGACGCGCCGTTCGACTTCCGGGCGGTGACGCGGGGCGGCCCGGACGTGTACCAGCCGATCCTCGCCAAGGCCGCCGACGGGATACGGGCGGCGGGCGCGTTCGCCGAACCGGAACAGTGGCGGTTCGACTGGGAGTGGACCTACACCCGGGACGCCTGGCTGGAGCAGATCCCCACCCAGGGCGCCTTCACCCGGCTCCCTCCGGCCGAGCTGGCGGAGGTGCTGGAGGGCGTCGGCGCGGCCATCGACGCGATGGGCGGCAGCTTCACGATGCCGTACGCGACGGTGGTGCTCACCACGACCCGAACCGCCTCCGCCTGACCCCGCGCTCCGGCTCCTCGGTCGTTCCGGCGAGCACTGACGAGCGCAGGTGGGCCGTCAGCCCGTCGGCGACCGGGTATGGGAACAATCCGCGGGCGCCGAAGGCCAACGTCCACATCAGGAGCGGAAATGCCGCGACTCGCTCCATACCTCCCATGCCCGGCCCCAGGTAGTGGTGGGAAAGGAAGAGCCCGAACGGAAAGGCGGTCGGCGCCTCGCACAACCCACCCCCTTCGCTCACGGGCTTTCTCCGACCTGCTCGTCGCGAGACCTCGGCTCGGACGTCTCGGCGCGCACCGGCCCCAACCGCGGTCGCTTGGCGGTGCGGCCGTCGCCGGAGGAGCGGCCGCGGAGGCGGCGGGTGAGCCAGGGGCCGAGGAAGGCGGCGGTCCAGCGCAGTTCGTCGGTGGCGGCGCGCCAGCCGGTGGGTGCGGGCGTCGCCGGTGGCGGCAGGGGGTGGCTCCAGGTGTCGTCGGCGCCCGGGAGGCTGAGGGCGTGGGCGAGGGCGGCGGCGATGCGCTGGTGGCCGAGGGGGCTGGCGTGGAGTCGGTCACGGCTCCACAGCCGGGGATCGGTGACGACGGGGTGGTGGCCGGTTTCGGCGACGATGACCCCGTGGCGCCGGGCGGCGTCGCGGACGCGCTCGTTCAGGGCGACGGCGCGCGGGGTCAGGGGGCGCGCCAGGGGGCTGATGCGGGCGGGGTCGGGAAAGGTGAGCGTGGCGACGCGGGCGCCTTGCGCGGTGAGCGCGGCGAACATCGCCTCCAGGTGGTGGGCGACGTGGTCGGCGTCGAAGCGGGGGCGGAGGAAGTCGTTGACCCCGGCGACGACGGTGGCCAGGTCGGGTCGGAGGGTCAGGGCGGAGGCGAGCTGTTCCGCGTGGACCTGCGCGGCGAGGCGGCCCCGTACGGCCAGATTGGCGTAGGAGAGGCCGGGGTTGGCGCGGGCGAGGTGCTCGGCGAGACGGTCGGCGAACCCGCGCAGACCCGTGGTGTCGTCGCCGTCGCCCAGGCCCTCGGTCTGGCTGTCGCCCAGCGCGACGTAGCGGCTGTACGCCGCGTCAGTGTCGGGCACGGCTGTGCTTCCTCTCTCGTAGGACGGTGATCGTGCGCTCGCACCAGTCGCGGTTGCCCTGTTCGAGGGCCAGGCCGCGCAGGCATGTCAGATACGGGCCGATGCGTCGGCCGTGGCGCAGGAACTCCTCCTCCGTAAGGTCACCGCGCATCTTGCGCAGCAGCTTGCCGAAGAGCTGGATCTTGGCCTCGGCGAAGGCGGCACGCTCGCCGAGCTGGGCGATCAGGGTCTCGCTGTCGACGTGATCGGCGGCCTGGACCTTGACGAGCAGGTCGTCGCGGATGAAGGACGGCTTCGCGAACGCGGCCGTGAACTCCTCCAGCTCCGCCAGCCCGGCATCGGTCACATGGAACAGGCGCTTGGTGGGGCGGGTCTCCTGGACCACCGCCCGGCCCGCGATGAGTCCGTCCTTCTCCAGGCGGGTCAGCTCGGCGTAGAGCTGCTGTGGCTGGGCGTGCCAGAAGTTGGCCACGCCGATGTCGAACGCCTTGGTCAGCTGGTATCCGCTGAGCTCCCCTTCGAGCAGCGCCGCCAGCACGGCGTGCCGTAGGGCCATCGGATCGCCTCCTCCATGTCTCCATGTCCCGTGTCTCTGTGTCTCCATGCCTCCGTGCCGCTGCGGGCCCCTGCATGCCTCTGTCGCCGGGCACGCGGCCATGGTAGTCATAAAAGTGATTACTCACATTCATGATTAGGGAAGAGGGCGTGCGCGCAATGACGACCACTGCCGACCGTTTCCGTACCGCCATCGACAACCGGGACCTCGCGGCCCTGGACGACCTGTTCACCGAGGACATCCGCTTCTACAGCCCCGTCAAGTTCACCCCCTTCGACGGCAAACCGATGGTGCTGGGCCTCTTCGGGGTCCTGCTGCGCACGTTCCAGGACTTCCGCTACGTCGGCGACTACACCGGCACCGCACAGACCAGCACCGACGGCACGTCCGCCCCGTCGGCGGTGCTGGTCTTCCGCGCCAGGGTGGGCGAGAAGGAGATCCACGGCATCGACCTGCTGCACTTCGCCGACGACGGCCGCATCAAGGAGTTCACCGTCATGGTCCGCCCCCAGTCCGCCGTCCACGCCCTCGGCGAAGCGGTCCTCGCGGGCCTGGTCGAAGACGGCCTCGCACCGGCGCCGACGCCCTCCGGCCGGTAGCCGCGCGGCTCAGGGGCCCGCGGCGGGGCGGCGGTGCGACCTCTCGCTCATGACCTCGGGGCTGCCCGCTGTTCCCACTTCGGTACCCAGACGTCCGATTCGGGTGCGTCGGTTCGTCCGGAGTCGGTTCGTCCGGAGTCGGTTCGTCCGGAGTCGCGTCGTCCGGAGTCGCGTCGTCTGGAGTCGAGGTAGCGGCGGAGTTCGATGAGCGCGGGATGGGGGTTGTCGTCGCGCCAGATCAGCGACATCGGGTAGACCGGCGCCGGGTCGCGTACCGGTATGCGCCGCAGGTCGTAGCTGTCCGGCCACAGATACCGCGAGCCTTCGCCGACCAGGGTCGCCAGGTCCGCGGAGCCGGCGATCTCGGCCAGGAGTGCCTCGTTCCCGAAGACGGGTCCTACCACGTCGATCGTGATGCCGAAGGCGGCGGCGAGTTCGTCGTAGTAGACGGCCACCTCGCCGCGGGCGTCCAGGCCGGGCATCCGGATGCGGTGTCCGGCGAGCTGCCCCGGCGCGACGGCACGGGCGTCGGCGAGCGGATGGCGCGGTCCGATGAGCAGCTGGTGCGGTTCGTCGATCACTCGGGCGGCCCTGATCGGCTCTGGCAGGTGCTGCCACGGGGGCACCGCGTGGAAAGTGGCGTCGATCGTCCCGGCTTCGACGGCGGCGATCGCGCCCTCGACGTCCGCGTCCAGGGTCACGACATCCAGTTCGATCTCGGGACGCAGGCGGTAGAAGTCCTGGACGAGCCCCGCCGTCACGATCCGCCGGTTGACGACATCGATGCGCAGCGCGCGCCGGCCCGGGCGGACGGACGCGTCGGCCCGCTCCGCCACCCGGAGCAGTTCCCGGGCGTGGGGCAGGAACGCCTGGCCGTCGATGGTGAGCCGGGCGCCGCGGGCGGTGCGGATGAACAGCCGCACGTCCAGGTCTCTCTCCAACCCGGCGATGCGCTTGGAGACGGCCTGCTGGGTGATCGACAGGTCGGCGGCGGCTTCTTGGAACTGGCCCGCTTCCGCGACGGCGACGAAGGTGCGTACGGCTTCGAGATCCACGCCGAGCCACCTTAGTGAACGGCCGAGCCACCTCGGTCAACAACGGATGGTTGTGAATCGCCGCCAGGACGGTTGTTTGACCTGGTGCCGCGCCGCTCGCTTAGCTCTCACCGGTCAACGTCGTTCTGTTTCGGGGGACATCGAGAGGCGCGCTGAGCATGGTGGGCAGAAGACCGTTGGGCCGGGAGTTCGGCTGGCTCTGGGCGGCATACGCGGTGAGCGCCTATGGGTCAGGGCTGGGGTTCGGGGCATTCCCGCTGATCGCCGTGGTGGTGTTGCACGCCGGCCCCGCCGAGGTGTCCGCGCTGTCCGCGGTGGGGCCCGCGATGGGCGTGCTGATCGCGGTGCCACTCGCGCCGTGGGTGGAGTTCCGGCGCAAGCGCCCGGTCATGATCGCGATGGATCTGACCCGGTTCGCGGTCATGGCCACGATCCCGGTCGCCTACGCCTTCGGTTGGCTCGGTTTCGTCCAGCTGCTCGTGGTCTCGGCCGTGGTCGCCGCGGCCAAGATCGCCTTCAACGCGGCCGCCGGCGCCTGCCTCAAGGGCCTCGTCCGGCCGGATGACCTGCTCGTGGCCAACGCGCGGTTGGAGTCCACGAACTGGAGCTCCATCGCGGTCGGGCCACCGCTGGGCGGGGCGGCGATCGGCCTGTTCGGGCCGGTCACCACCGTGGTGGCCGACGCCCTCAGCTACCTGTTCTCCGCGCTGGGCATCACCGCGATGCGCGGCCGGGAAGAGGCGCCCCGGACAACGGGCAAGAGCCCGGCCCGTGCGGGCGCGTTGTTCGACGGCTGGCGACACATCATGGGCCACCCCGGGCTGCGGGCGCTCTACCTCAACAACATGCTCGTCGGTGGTCTGATCATGGCCACCGAGCCGCTGCTGGCCGTGCTCCTCCTCCGCCAACTCGGGTTCCCGCCCTGGCAGTACGGCCTCGCCTTCGCCGCCCCCTGTCTCGGCGGACTCATCGGCTCCCGGCTGGCCCGCCGGGTGGTGGCCCGCTACGGCCGGCATGCGGTCTTCCGGACCGTCGGCACCCTGCGCGCCATCTGGCTGATCGGCCTGGCCTTCGTCCGCCCCGGCGTCGTCGGGCTCGTCACCGTGATCGCTGTCGAGCTGGCGATCATCATCAACATGAGCCTGTACACCCCGGTACTCGCCACCTACCGGCTCGAACACACCCCCAAGCACCTCCTCGCCCGCACCCTGTCGGCCTGGTCGATCGGCCAGCAGGCGGCCATCGCCGTCCTCACCGCGCTCGGCGGGCTGCTCGCCGACGCCACCGGCCCACGCACCGCCCTCACGGTCGCGGGACTGCTCATCCTGGCCACACCGCTCCTGCTTCCCCGACACGACCACGTCGCGACCGAGCCGGAACCCGTCGGCAGCCCCTCCTGACGACCAGCCCCTCCCGACGACCAGCGACTACGAGCCGTGGTCGACAGGGCGAACGTCGCCCGACGCGGCACTGGCTGGTGAGTGGAGGGCTGTCGCACCCAGGCTGCCGCCGCCCAGCGCGCCCAGTGTGGTTCGCACCAGCAGATTGATCTTCGCCTCGGTCTCATCCGCGGTGGCAGAGGAGGCCAGGGCCGGGGAGGCCAGGGTCGGGGAGTCCGTGGGCAGTTCGTGGACCTCGTGCAGAAGGGCCAGGTAGACCTGGCGGCACCATGCGGGGTCGACCGCGGTGATTGCCCCTGTGTCTCGCAGGCGGGCGAAGAGCAGGTCGAGGCCGTCGAGCACGGCCGGAGTGAGGGCCGCGGTCAGCTGGACGGCGAAGCGGTGGCAGAGCTTGAGATCGAACACGATCTCCGTGAGACGGTGCAGCGCGACAAGGGGCGGTGCGGTCTTCACCCGTGCTTCGGCCAGCCCACTCAGGTAGCGCTGACTGAGCTGTTCGGCCAGGGCGTCCAGCAGCGCGGTGCGGGAGGCGAACCGGCGGTGGACGGTGGCGCGGGCGAGTCCCGCGGCGTCCGCGATCCGCTCCAGGGACGCGGTGGCGTCCGCGGCGAGCACGGTTTCCGCTGCTTCCAGGATGCGGGCCGTACTGCGTTCGGCGTCCGCCCGGATCCGCCGGGGAGAGCTGTTCTCGCCCATGCCACCTCCTCTGCCTCTGTCTCCGGAGTCACCCTATCCCCGGCAACAGCAAATGAGACATCTATGACGCAGTTATTGACATAACTGCGATAGCGCTGTTTCGGTTAGTGCCTGCTTGAGTCTTCCCACCACAGGAGCACGTCATGGATCTTCAGCTCGCGGGCAAGCGCGTCCTCGTCACCGGGGCGAGCCGGGGCATCGGCCTCGCGATCGTTCAGGCATTCCAGCGGGAGGGGGCCTTGGTGACCGCGACGGCGCGACGTAGCACGCCCGAGCTCGAGGCCACCGGAGCCGCTTTCGTCCCCGCCGACCTCGCCACGGCCGACGGTCCGCGGCACCTGGTCGACGCCGTCCTGGCCGTCGATCCCAGGATCGATGTCCTGGTCAACAACGCCGGCGGTGGCGAAATGCCGCAGGAGGGGTTCGGCGATCCGCTCAACGGCGGGGACGAGGTCTGGGCATACGGGTTCGCCCTCAATTTTGAGTCGGCCGTTCGGACCACCCGCGCCGCACTGCCCTCGCTTCTCGAGGCCAGGGGCGCCGTGGTCAACATCAGCTCCGACAGCGCCCGTCGACCGGGGACGGAGCCGCTGCCCTACTCTGTTGCCAAAGCGGCCCTCAACGCCTTCACCCGACAGCTGGCCGAGCGCATGGCACCCGCCGGAGTGCGCATCAACGCGGTGTCGCCATCAGTGACGCGCACGCCCCAGATCACGGCCGAGGACGGATACGTCGCACGAGTGGCGGACAACGTGGGCGTCGACCACGAAACGCTGGTGGCAGCCCTGCCGAAGGAGACCGGGATGCTTACCGAGACCCTGATCGATCCCGCCGAGATCGCCCGGGCGGTACTGCTGCTCGCCTCCCCGACCATGCCGAATGCGATCGGCGTGAACCTGTCGGTCGATGCGGGGTCCACCAAGATCGTCTGAACGAGCCCCTCAGCCCCGCCGGCGCACCCTGCGTCCCGTTGACCTTGATGCGGTCGCGCGAGCCACCAGTGACCTTTCAGCCGTCGGCGGGGGCCACCCCGACGGGGCAGACAACACCCGTCCCGCCCAGCCTGTCGTGCCGTGACCCGTTGGCGTGCTGCCGAGGCGGGATAGCCGCGGCAGGCTGAGTGCTGCTCCACCTTTCGTCCGTTGGACAGGGGCTACCTGGGCGAGACGCAGCCACCGGTTCGGCAGTGGGTGTCCGACTTAGATGTGTGGGAAGGGTGGGATGATGCGGACGATCACGATGAGTTGGTCTCGCGGTGCCACCAGGAAGTGGAACCAGCCGTCTGCCGCGTCCATGCGGCGCATGCCTCCCGGTCGGGGGCCATTGCCGAAATCGCTGACGTCGACTCCCATCCCTGCCAGGTCGACCAGTTGCTCCGCGAGACGCTCGACTTCGGCCACCACGCGAGCGGGGACGCCGCCTGCGACGTGGGCGTGATCGGGGTCGTATTCCCAGCGCCAGTCGGCGCTCACCGCGGCGGGAGGCCGAGCGCGGCGTATGCGTCGTCCAGGATCTTGCCGAGAGCGGATGCGGCGCGGCGGGCCTGCGTCGCGTCACCGACCTCGGCGGTGTCCTCCCAGTGACGGAACTCCTTCGCGATATTCGGCTGCCGTTGGATGTGGATGTAGACGGCCCACTGGGCGATGAACCGCTGGAGGGGGGCGAGATCGGAAGCCTGGCGGGACTGATCGGCGGCCTGATCCAGCTCCCGTGTGAAGGCGGGCAGGGCGGCGGGCACGATCTGCGCGACGGCCTGGCGGAGGGCCGTGACGGTGGCAGGCGGCTGAGGGATGAGTGGCTGCCCGGCGCTGGAGGTGGTCATTGCTGCTCCCATGGGCGTGATTCTGATCCCTGGGAGCAGCGTATCGAGTCCAAGCTCGATCACATCGCCCGAATGAGTGAGGCGGAGGCCTCAGCTTCCAGCGGGGGCGATGCCCGTAGGGCAGGAGCCGCCGTCGGACGGGTCACTTAGCTTGACGCCCGGGCCCGCGAGCCTGCGCTGCCGTGTGACTGCTGGTCGCTGTTCCGGCGGCCTTGGAGTCGGCGAGGGCGTCAAGCAGCGTGCGGCACGAATGAGACCCGGGTTTCTTCCATGTCGATCGACACGTGCAGCGCGGCGTCCAGCGCCCTGGCCAGAATGCGCAGGAGGGGAAGGGTGGGCGCGGTGCCGCCTCCTTCAAGGCGGTCGATGTCCTCCGTGGACAGTCCCGTCCGCGCGGCGAGCGACGCCTGGTCGATGCCCAAGGACGTCCGCCGGTCGTGGACCGCCTGGCCCAGGGCGATCGCGGCGCCCGCCTCGACGTAGGCCGGATCGGCTCGATGCTCCTCAGGGATCGTCCATGAGGTGTGGTAACCCCTGCTCACGGTGACTCCTCGAACGTCCGGTGATAGGTGGTCTGCGCGGCGGCGTGCGACCCTTCGGGCCGCGTCGCCCAGGTAGAAGCGGAGCTCGCGGACTGATCCGCTCAAGTGGCGAGAGTAGGGCTCACCGATCGTCGTCGGTTCTTGCGCCAGGCGGTCGGCGTGACGTTCCACTGCGCGGTAATGCTCGCGGGGCAGAGTGTCCAGCCATGCCCGTACCTCGGGCTCGATTTCGATGTCGTACGGTCGCTCCACCGTTGGCAGCGTAGGGAGACGACGGACGAGCGCCGTGACTTCCGGGCGCGATCCTCCGAACGGGTGAACCGACCGCGACTCTCAGCCGTCAGCGGGCACGATGCCGGTCGGGCAGGAGCCACCGTCGGACGGGTCACTCAGCTTGACACCCGTGCCGCCGATGCCGCAGTAGCCGGCGGGGTTCTTGTCCAGGTACTGCTGGTGGTACGGCTCGGCCGGGTAGAAGGGGCCCGCGGGGAGGATTTCGGTGGTGATCTCGCCGTAGCCGGAGCCGGTCAGGACGGACTGGTAGGCGGCGCGGGAGGACTCGGCCTCGGACTGCTGCTCGGGGGAGTGGGTGTAGATCGCCGAGCGGTACTGGGTGCCGACGTCGTTGCCCTGGCGGAAGCCCTGGGTGGGGTCGTGGGACTCCCAGAAGAGCTTCAGGAGGGCGGCGTAGGAGGTGATCGTCGGGTCGAAGACGACGCGGACGGCCTCGGTGTGGCCGGTGAGGCCGCTGCAGACCTCCTCGTAGGTGGGGTTCTCGGTGTGGCCGCCCTGGTAGCCGACGAGCGTGGTCCACACGCCCGGGGCCTGCCAGAACGTGCGCTCCGCGCCCCAGAAGCAGCCCAGGCCGAAGTCGGCGACGACCAGGCCCTCCGGGTACGGGCCGGTCAGGGGGTTGCCGAGGACCGTGTGGCGGTCGGGGACGGGGAAGCCCGGTTCGGGGCGGCCCTTCAGCGCCTCCTCGGCGGTGGGGAGGTGGTTCCTGTGGCGGCTGAACAGCATCTTCGGGCTCCTCGCGGGACGGGTGCGGCGGCTGCCACGTCCTTCGTCGTACGTTCTGCGTCGTAGTCGTAGTCGTACCTTCGTCGTGTACGGCGAGTGCGCGGCGCCTTTATGTCAACGGGTACGGGGCTGCGGGAATTCCGGGCCGGTCACGGCCCACCTCACCGCGGCAGCGTCGCCGGTGTGCCGCCGCTGCCCTCCCAGCCCGCCACCGCCAGCGCCCGGTAGACCGTGTACTCGGCCGCCGGGTCCGCCCCGTACGACCACGGGACCGCGCCCACGTGGCCATCCACGTGGCGCAGCTGCTCCAGGGCCTCCGCGTAGCGTTCCGCGCGGACCAGGAAGAAGACCAGCAGGTGGCGGACGTGCGGCAGCACCGGGTGGTCGGCGGGGGCCTGGCGGACGGCGTAGAGGGCGCCCTCGATCGCCTTGATGATCACCTCGCTGCGGTAGAGGGTGCGCACGAGGTTGGCCTCCGGCAGGTGCTCGAAGACGCCGAAGAGGGGGAGGGCCGGGAGCAGGCTCTTCTCGGGGGCGGAGGCGGCGGCCGCGTGGGTGAAGGCGTCGGCGCGGTCCTGGGAGCCGTGCCACTTCTCGCACCAGTAGTGGAGGGCGGCCAGGTGGGCGCCCATGTGGTGCGGGGCGAGCTTGGTGACCTTGGTCCACAGCTCCTCGAAGTCGGCCTGCCGGTAGGCCAGACCGCGGGCCACCCCGAGCTCGATGATGTGCGGCACCGGGTCCTCAGGGGCCAGCCGGGCCGCCTCGTGGCAGACGTCCCGGGCCTCCTCCAGGATCATCCGGAAGTCCTGCGAGGACGGGTCGAGCAGCGCCTGGCGGACCAGGAACTCCGCGTGCACCGCCGCCGCGCCCGGGTCCTCGGGGGCCGCCACCCGCCAGGTGCGCAGCCACATCCCGCCCTGGCCGGGGGCCTGGGCGAGCTCGAAGGCCGCCGCCCCGGCCAGCGTCTGCACCCGCTGCCAGCGCAGCTCCGAGGTGGCGTCGGTGAGGGCGAGCAGCCGGGCGGCCGGCTGCCAGTCCTGCCGGGCCTGGACCTCCTCCAGCGCGTCGATGAGCTGCCGGTCGGGGCCGGGCAGCCGTACGTCCAGCCGCTCGCGCGGGACGAAGCCGTACTCCTGCGGGTCCGAGGCGCGCACCGCGCCCTGCACGGCCCCGCGGCCCCCGCGCATCCGCCGCAGGGCCGGTACGACGATCAGCCCGCCGATCATGACGATGGCGATGAGGAAGATCAGAAGCTCCATGAGGTGTCCCCGTGTGAAGGCTCGTAACGGCTTGTGGTGCGGAACGGCTTGTGGTCCAGCCTATGCGCCCCGGCGGTCGTTGAATCCAGCACGGGCGTATCGGGCGTTACGCTCGGGCCCATGAGCCACCAGCACCCCCAGGGGCATCCTCAGAGTTTCGAGACGCTCGCCATCCACGCGGGCCAGGAGGCGGACTCCCTCACCGGCGCCGTCGTCCCCCCGATCTACCAGGTCTCCACCTACAAGCAGGACGGCGTGGGGGGCCTGCGGGGCGGCTATGAGTACAGCCGTTCCGCCAACCCCACCCGCACCGCGCTCGAGGAGAACCTGGCGGCGCTGGAGGGCGGCCGCCGCGGCCTGGCCTTCGCCTCGGGCCTCGCCGCCGAGGACTGCCTGCTGCGCACGCTCCTGGTGCCGGGCGACCACGTCGTGATCCCGAACGACGCGTACGGCGGTACGTTCCGCCTGTTCGCGAAGGTCGTGGAGCGCTGGGGCGTGGAGTGGTCGGTCGCCGACAGCTCCGACCCGGCGGCGGTACGGGCCGCGCTCCGCCCCCGTACGAAGGTGATCTGGGTCGAGACGCCCAGCAACCCGCTGCTCGGCATCACCGACATCGCCGCCGTCGCCGACGTCGCCCGCACCGCGGGGGCCCGGCTGGTGGTGGACAACACCTTCGCCAGCCCCTACCTCCAGCAGCCGCTCGCGCTCGGCGCGGACGTCGTGGTGCACTCCACCACCAAGTACATGGGCGGGCACTCGGACGTCGTCGGCGGTGCGCTGATCGTCTCCGACACCGGCCTCGGCGACGAACTCGCCTTCCACCAGAACGCGATGGGCGCCATCGCCGGGCCCTTCGACTCCTGGCTGGTGATGCGCGGCATCAAGACCCTCGCCGTCCGGATGGACCGGCACAGCGCGAACGCCACCCGGATCGCGGAGATGCTCACCGCGCACCCCAAGGTGACTCAGGTCTACTACCCCGGGCTGCCGGAGCACGTGGGGCACGAGACCGCGGCCAAGCAGATGCGGGCCTTCGGCGGCATGGTGTCGTTCCGGGTCGCGGGCGGCGAGGAGGCGGCGGTCGAGGTGTGCGACCGGGCGCGGCTGTTCACGCTGGGGGAGTCCCTCGGCGGCGTCGAGTCGCTGATCGAACACCCGGGGCGGATGACGCACGCGTCGGCGGCGGGCTCGGCGCTCGAGGTGCCGGCCGATCTCGTACGGCTGTCGGTGGGCATCGAGTCGGTCGACGATCTGCTGATGGATCTGAGTCAGGCTCTGGGCTGACGACCAGCTCTGGGCTGACGCCTGGGCCACGGATGGGTTTGTTGAGGGTGGTCACTTCCCCTTGAGTGGTTACTTGCCATTGAGTGGTCACTTCCCCTTGAGTGGTCGCTTCCCCTTGAGGGGTCACCACCCCTCGAGGGGAGGGGTGGTGTCGGTGGGCGGCGGCGTGGCCCACGGTTCGACGATCGCCGCCCAGACGCCGAACGCGACGACCGCGGCGAGCAGCAGCAACCAGCCGATGGTGCGCACCACTTGGTGGCGGTGGAGCATCCGCCGCCCCCGTTCGGCCGCCCGGCCCGCCAGATCCGGCGGCAGCGCCGGATGCGGGCCCTCCAGCATCCGGCGGACCTCGGTCTCCTTGCGGTCCGGGAAGCTCATGGGGCGGCCTCGGCTCCGGCGTCGGTACCGGCTCCGGCCCCCGCGCTGACTCCGGCGTCCGCTCCAGTCTCGGCTCCGGCCCCCGCCCCTGCCCTGGCCCCCGCCCCTGCCCCCGCCCCGGCCCCTGCCCCCGTCGCACCGCTGGCCGCCCGACCGCCGGTGGACGGTGGCGTTCCGGTGGAGGACTGCGTTCCGGCGGATGGTGGCCGCCCGACGGAGGATGGCGTTCCGGCGGACGATCGCGTTCCGGCGGACGGGCGCGTTCCAGTCGTGCCGCGCCGGGCCGCCGCGCTGCGCATCGCCGTGACCGCGCGGGTGCAGATCGCCCGGACCCGCTCGACCGGGAGCCCGAGCGCCGCCGCTGTCTGCTCCTCCGCGACCCCCTCGTACAGCCGCAGCACCAGCACCAGCCGCTCCTGCGGGGTGAGCCGGGCCAGGGTGCCGCCGCGCGGGCGGCGGTAGCGGTGGCCCCGGTGGGCGAAGAGGGCGGCCAGCGTCCGGCGGGTGTGGTCGTACGGATCCTCGCCGCGCAGCCGGTCCCAGCGCGCGTACGTACGCGCGAGCGCGGCGGTCAGCAGGCGCTCGGCGGCTTCGGTGTCCCCCGTCGGCTCCCCCGTGAGCAGCGTGGCCGCATGCAGCAGTCGGCCACCCGCGCCCGCGACGAATGCCTCGAACTCCCGGGCCCGGCGGCCATCCCGTGCTGCCCGCCGCTCTCGCACCACGCCCTCCGCCTCCCGTTCCTTTTAGGACACGGCAGTCACAGGCACCTGGTCAAGATGTCTGCGCCGGGGTCAGGTGGCGGGCGTCGCCTGGGGCACCGTGCTGTGCGCGGCGGAGAGGGCGCTGTTGAAGCGGGTCAGCAGGTCGCAGAAGAGATCGCGCTCCTCCGCCGTCCAGTCCCCGGTCACGCGGGACATCAGATCGCGCCGTGAGGAACGCACTTCCTCCAGGCGGGCCTTGCCGCGTGGGGAGAGCTGGAGCACGACCGCCCGGCCGTCCTCGGGGTGCGAGGTGCGCTTGACCATGCCGGAGTCGACCAGCGGGGCGACCTGGCGGGTCACGGTGGACGAGTCGATGCCCATGCTCCCCGCGAGCGCCTTGACTCCCATGGGGCCTTCCTGGTCGAGCCGGTTGAGCAGCAGATACGCGGCTCGGTCCATGGAATTGCGGGCCTGGCCGACGCCGCCGAGCCGGGTCTGTTCCGCACGGCGGGCGAAGACGGCGACCTGATGCTGGAGTGCGTCCAGTACGCCGGTGTCGAGTTGAGTCGTCATGTCCGATTGGGTGGGCATGGCCTAGGGCTCACTTCATGCGGTGGTCTGTGGGATGTGGCACAGAGTACGCGGCTGGGAGCCCGCCCGTACGGGGGCTGCAGAAACCTGACGGCCCCCGAGCCACAACCTGCCGTTCTGAGCCGTTCCCCGGCGCCGTGGCCC
Organism: Streptomyces sp. 5-10; assembly: GCF_014712245.1. Lineage (NCBI taxonomy): Bacteria > Bacillati > Actinomycetota > Actinomycetes > Kitasatosporales > Streptomycetaceae > Streptomyces > Streptomyces sp. 5-10. The sequence goes on along the minus strand of NZ_JACVYG010000019.1, from coordinate 19,030 downwards.
GTCGGCGGACCCTCGTCCGGCACCAACCCGCCATGGGCCCCGGGCACCCGCCCGGCACCGGCTCGGCGTCCGCCCGGCACCGGCTCGGCCCGCCGGGGCCTGTGGGGCGTGAGCTGCCAGACTGGGGACCATGGCTGCACGACACGGCGACGAGGACGGGCCCGGCTCCGGGTCCGGCCCGGCCTCGCGCCTCACCTCCCCCACCCCTGCGTCCGCCCCCGCCCCCGCGCCCGCGGACCTCGCCCCCGCGCCCGCCCCCACCCCCGCTTCCGCGGGTTCCGTATCCGGAGGTTCCGCCTCCGAGAGGTCCGAGACGACGATCACCCTCGACGACGTCCGCAGCGCGCAGAAGACGCTCTCGGGGGTCTCCCGGCTCACCGCGCTGGAGGGCAGCCGCTATCTGTCCGGCCTGGTCGGCGCGCCGGTCCACTTCAAGTGCGAGAACCTGCAGCGCACCGGGTCGTTCAAGCTGCGCGGCGGCTATGTGCGGATCGCGGGGCTCAGCCCCGAGGAGCGGGCGGCCGGGGTGGTCGCGGCGAGCGCCGGGAACCATGCGCAGGGCGTCGCCCTCGCGGCCTCGCTGCTGGGGGTGGGCTCGACGGTCTTCATGCCCGAGGGCGCACCGCTGCCGAAGATCGCGGCCACCCGGGACTACGGCGCCGAGGTGCGGCTGTGCGGCCAGATCGTGGACGAGACGATGCGGGCGGCGAAGGAGTACGCCGAGCGCACGGGCGCGGTCTTCATCCACCCCTTCGACCACCCGGACATCATCGCGGGGCAGGGCACGGTGGGGCTGGAGATCCTGGAGCAGTGCCCCGAGGTGCGCACCGTGGTGGTGGGCATCGGCGGGGGCGGGCTGGCCGCCGGGATCGCGGTGGCGGTGAAGGCGCTGCGGCCGGATGTGCGGGTGGTGGGGGTGCAGGCCGAGGGCGCCGCGGCGTATCCGCCGTCGCTGGCGGCCGGGCGGCCGGTGACGATCGACGCGCCCGTGACGATGGCGGACGGCATCAAGGTGGGGCGGCCGGGCGATGTGCCGTTCCAGATCATCGAGAACCTCGTCGACGAGGTCCGTACGGTCACCGAGGACGAGTTGTCCAGCGCGCTGCTGCTCTGCCTGGAGCGGGCGAAGCTGGTGGTGGAGCCCGCGGGCGCGAGCCCGGTGGCGGCGCTGCTGTCGGCGCCGGAGTCCTTCGAGGGCCCGGTGGTCGCGGTGCTCTCGGGCGGCAACGTCGATCCGCTGCTGATGCAGCGCATCCTGCGGCACGGCATGGCCGCGGCGGGGCGCTATCTGTCGCTGCGGCTGCGGCTCACCGACCGGCCGGGCGCGCTGGCCACGCTGCTGGGGGTGCTGTCGACGCTGGACGCCAATGTGCTCGACGTCAGCCATGTCCGCACCAACCCGCGGCTCGGGCTGAGCGAGGCCGAGGTGGAGCTGCACCTGGAGACGAAGGGGCCGGACCACTGCGAGGACGTCCGGGAGGCGCTGCGCGGCGCCGGGTACACGGTGATGGCCTGACGACGGGACGGCTCTGAGCCTGACGACGGGACGGCTTGAGCCTGACGGCGGGAAGAGCCTGAGCCTGACGACGGGAAGGGCCTGAGCCTGACGACCGGGGACGGGTCTGAGTCTGAGCCCGGGAACGGGTCCGCTCTCGCGCGGGCAGGGGTTCCCAAGGGCCCCCGCCGTGGCCGCCCGCGGCTCGCTTTCTTCATTTAGTCCGCCTCGCGTATGTCGCGATGTATCGCGTCCCGGTTACGATTGCCGTCCAGTTGCTGTCGAGCGCTGCCCATATGGGCGGACTTATGCCTTGATTGAGTGTGGAACTGACCCAACCCCGGGAGTGCCAACATGCCAGGCGCTATTCACGCCGAGGGTCTGGTGAAGACCTTCGGCGACGTAAAGGCTCTGGACGGCGTCGATCTCGACGTACCGGAAGGAACCGTGCTCGGACTGCTCGGCCCCAATGGCGCCGGCAAGACCACCGCGGTGCGCGTGCTCACCACGCTGCTGCGCCCGGACAGCGGGACGGCGGTGGTCGCGGGGGTGGACGTGCTCAAGAACCCCAACGAAGTCCGTCGCTCCATCGGGCTGTCCGGCCAGTTCGCCGCCGTGGACGAATATCTGACCGGCCGTGAGAACCTGCAAATGGTCGGCCAGCTCTACCAGATGGGAGCGCGGGAGGCCAAGGCCCGCGCGAGTGAGCTGCTGGAGCGGTTCGGCCTCGCGGAGGCGGCCGACCGCACCGCCAAGACGTACTCCGGCGGAATGCGCCGGCGGCTGGATCTCGCCGCGGCCCTGGTGGTCAGCCCGCCCGTGATGTTCATGGACGAGCCCACCACCGGTCTGGACCCGCGCAACAGGCAGGCGCTGTGGGAGGTGATCCAGGAGCTGGTGGCCGGCGGTACGACGCTGCTGCTGACCACGCAGTATCTGGAGGAGGCGGACCACCTCGCGCATGACATCTGCGTGGTCGACCGTGGCCGGGTCATCGCCCGCGGCACCTCCGACCAGCTCAAGGCCCGTACGGGCGGCGAGCGCGTGGAGGTCGTGGTGCATGAGCGCGAGGACATCGCGGCCGCCGAGGAGGTGCTGCGGGTCCTGGGCAAGGGTGAGGCGACGGTGCAGGAGCACACCCGTAAGGTCACCGTCCCGGTCGTGGGCGGCGCCAAGCTGCTCGCCGAGGTCATCCGGGAGTTGGACACGCGCGGTGTCGAGATCGACGACATCGGGCTGCGCCGCCCGACCCTGGACGACGTGTTCATCTCGCTCACCGGCCATGGCGCCGGCAACGGTGCCGGGCATGGTGCCGGGAACGGCGCCGGGAATGGGGCAGGTCATGGTGCCGGTCCTGGTGCCGGGAAGGGGGAGGCGAAATGAGCACCATGAGTGATTCCCTGGTCATCGCCCGACGGAATCTGATCCGGATGACCAGAATTCCCGAGATGGTCCTCTTTGGGCTGGTTCAGCCAGTGATGTTCGTGATCCTCTTCACGTACGTCTTCGGCGGCTCGATGAAGATCGGCAACAGCACCGACCCGGACATCTACAAGAACTTCCTGATGGCCGGGATCTTCGCGCAGACCGTGACCTTCGCCACCGCGGGCGCGGGCGCGGGGATCGCGGAGGACATGCACAAGGGGTTGATCGACCGGTTCCGCTCGCTGCCGATGGCCCGGGGCGCGGTGCTCACCGGCCGGACCTTCGCCGACCTGGTGCAGACGACGCTCACCCTGGTGGTGCTGGCCGTCGTCGCGCTGATCGTGGGCTGGCGCCCCGGTTTCGCGGACTCGACCAACGTCGGGAAGATCCTGGGCGGCTTCGGCCTGCTGCTCCTTCTGGGATACGCCTTCACCTGGATCGGGGCGCTGATCGGGCTGTCCGTCCGCACCCCGGAGGCGGCGACCTCCGGCGGTCTGATCTGGCTGTTCCCCGTGACGTTCATCTCGAACGCCTTCGTGGACTCCAGCCAGATGACGCCCTGGCTGCGGCACATCGCCGAATGGAACCCGTTCAGCGCCACCGTGCAGGCGTGCCGCCAGCTCTTCGGCGACCCCGGTCTGTCCCGGTCCGGCGCCTGGCCGATGCAGCATCCGGTCTGGGCGTCGCTGATCTACTCGGTCCTGATCATCGTGGTCTTCCGGACGCTGGCGGTGCGCAAGTACCGCTCGGCGACCGCCTGAGCCGGTTCTTCCGGGGGCGCATCGCCTGAGCGGTTCTTCCGGGAGTACGGAAGCGCGGGAGCGCGGGAGCGCGGGGGAGCCCCGGCCGTCCGGCCGGGGCTCCATACCGGGCGTTCAGCCCTGGTAGGGCTTGGCCTCCAGGATGCGCACCGAGGCCGTGCGGCCGTTGGGCAGCTCGTACTCCGCGTCCTGGCCGACCTTCTTGCCGTTCACACCCGAACCCAGCGGGGACTGCGGCGAGTAGGTCTCGACGTCCGCGCTCGCGTACTCACGGGAAGCGAGCAGGAAGGTCAGGGTGTCGTCGGGGTCGCCGTCGAAGGCGATGGTGACCACCATGCCGGGGGCGACCACGCCGGTGTCCGCGGGTGCCTCGCCGACCTTCGCCTGCTGCAGGAGCTGCGTCAGCTGACGCACTCGGAGTTCCTGCTTGCCCTGCTCCTCCTTGGCGGCGTGGTAACCCCCGTTCTCCCTGAGGTCACCCTCCTCCCGGGCAGCCTCGATCTTCTTCGCGATCTCGACACGTGCGGGACCCGACAGGTACTCCAGCTCCGCCTTGAGCTGGTCGTACGCCTCCTGGGTCAGCCAGGTGACGTTCTCGCTGGTCTGGGTCACAGGTGCTCCTCGTCGGTGCTGGGAATACAAATGAACGCCCTACTCAGAAGGGTGCGCCTTCGTAGCCGGGCGAAACCACGAGCCTAACAATTCCGGCAAGAAACGGGGAGGAGGGAACCGGGCGCAATGCGTAGGAAACGCGTCAGCGCTGGTCGGATCGGGTCAGGCGTCCGACACGTCCAGTTCGATTATCGAACAGGTGCGCAGTCGATCAACTCGGCGCTGGTCGCCCGGGCCGTGGTGCGCACGGTCACGACCTTGACCATGTCCTCCTGGCGCTGGCCGAAGGTGAAGTCCTTGCGGCCCACCTCGTCGTGGTACTCATCCAGGGTACGCACCGTGCAGACACCCGTGGCGTCCTTGTCCTTGGTGATCTCCAGCCGGACCTCGACGGCGTCGTCGGCGACCACCTTGAAACCGGTCAGCCGGCCGCTGACGTCCTGACCGGCGATGTAGTCGTACCCGAACCATGCGATCAAGGCCAGCAGCCCGGCACCGAGCACCGCGCCGACGATCTTCAGCGTCCGGTCGGCCCGCGCGTCAGCGGACCGGCCGTAACGCCCGTCGGGCAGCCCCTCGCGCACCGCGGCCATGGGCGTTCCTCCTGCGGGGGAGAGATCGGAATTATTCGTCCCCGGTTTAGGTCACTATAGAAGCCGTCTTCCACGACGAATCACTGAGGATCGAACTTGACTGAGCAGCTGCGTTTGATGGCCGTGCACGCGCACCCGGATGACGAGTCGAGCAAGGGCGCGGCCACCATGGCCAAGTACGTGTCCGAGGGGGTGGACGTGCTGGTCGCCACCTGCACCGGCGGTGAGCGCGGCTCCATCCTCAACCCCAAGCTCCAGGGTGACCCCTACATCGAGGAGCACATTCACGAGGTCCGCGCCAAGGAGATGGACGAGGCGCGCCAGATCCTCGGCGTCAAGCAGGAGTGGCTGGGCTTCGTGGACTCCGGGCTGCCCGAGGGCGATCCGCTGCCGCCACTGCCCGAGGGCTGCTTCGCACTGCAGGACGTGGAGGCCGCGGCGGAGCCCCTGGTGAAGCTGATCCGCTCGTTCAAGCCGCAGGTGATCACCACCTATGACGAGAACGGCGGCTATCCGCACCCGGACCACATCATGACCCACAAGATCACGATGGTGGCCTTCGAGGCGGCCGGTGACCCCGAGAAGTACCCGGAGGCGGGGGAGCCCTGGCAGCCGCAGAAGCTCTACTACAACCAGGGCTTCAACCGGGCGCGCACCGTGGCGCTGCACGAGGCGCTGCTGGCCCGTGGGCTGGACTCGCCGTACGGGGAGTGGCTGGAGCGCTGGAAGACGTTCGGGCGGCCCGAGCGCACCCTGACCACGTATGTGCCCTGCGCCGACTACTTCGAGATCCGCGACAAGGCGCTGATCGCGCACCGTACGCAGATCGACCCCGACGGCGGCTGGTTCCGGGTGCCCATGGACATCCAGAAGGAGGTCTGGCCCACCGAGGAGTACGAGCTCGCGAAGTCGCTCGTGGACACCTCCCTCCCCGAGGACGACCTCTTCGCGGGCATCCGCAACAATTGAGTCCATGATGAGCGCCACCAGCACCCTCGCCATGACGCATCTCGTCCCGCTCGCCAAGGAGCTGGACGAGAACAAGGTGACCCCGGGCGTCCTCGGTTTCATCGTCTTCGCCGTGATCGGCGCGGCGGTGTGGCTGCTGATGAAGTCCATGAACAAGCACATGAAGCGGGTGAACTTCGAGGAGACGCCGGAGGAGCCCGGCAAGGCTCCGGCGGCGGCCTCCACCGAAGGCACCAAGGGCGCCGCCCAGGGCACCAAGGGCGAGGGGCGCACGGCCTGAACCCTGGCCGGGTCCGACCGCGTGCCTCCCGTGCGCGGGACACCGCGGCCCGGCCGAACGGCAGCTCAGCGCACTTCCAGCGAAGCGCTCAGGCGCGAGGCGGGTCCGGCAGCACGGCCATGACCTCGCGCGAGTGGCGGCTCGGCACCATGCCGAGCTGCCATGCCTGCCACCCCGTCTCCGGCTCGACGCCGCGCTCCAGCACCAGCGCGAACGTCTCCGCGCACCCCTCCAGCCGGGAATCGCCCGCCGTGCCCTCCTCGCGCATCTCCCGCAGCAGCTCCGCCAGCTCCTCCTGGGCCACCGCCGTGCCGATGACCGAACCGCCCGCGGAGGCGAACGGCAGCAGGGTGCAGCGCAGGAACCGGGCCCAGGAGCGGCCGCGCCGGTCCCCGTACCCCGCGAACAGCACCGCCGCCTCGTCCACCAGCTCCAGCGCCTGCGCCGCCTTGCCGTTTCCCGCGTCGATCACCGCCAGCTCGACACAGGACCAGGCCTCGCCATGGGCCACGCCCACCCGGCGGAAGTCCTGCCGCGCGTCCTGGAGCAGCTGCCGGGCGAAGCCGCTGTTGCGCAGCGAGCCCGTCTGCGCCGCCCGCAGATCACGGGTGACCCGCGCCGAGTGGTGACGGGCGCACGCCAGCCCGTAGACATCCCGCATCCGGCTGAACATCGTGCGGGCCCGCTCCAGCTCGCGCACCGCCGAGTCGTGGTCGCCGCGCTCCTCCAGCGCCTGGCCCAGGTAGTACAGCGTCCATGCCTCACCGCGCGCGTCCTCGTTCTCCCGGTGGCGGGCGAGGGCCTGGCGGAGCTGGTCGACGGCCGTCGACGCCTCCCCGGCCACCAGCCGGGCCCGGGCGAGCTGGGTGAGCGCCCACGCCTCACCGCGCTGGTCGTGGGTGCGGCTGTAGGCGTCCAGCGCGCCCCGCAGCTCGGCCTCGGCGCGCGGCACATCGCCCATCCGCAGACATGCCTGGCCGAGCTGGAAGTGCGCCCACGCCTGGCCGTGCAGGCTCTCGCTCTCCCGGTGCAGCTCCAGGGCCTCGCCCAGCAGCTCCAGCGCCTCGGCCAGCCCGCCGCGGTCGCGCTCCACCGCCGCCAGGGCGTGCATCGTCCAGGCCCGGTCGCCGCGCAGCTCCTCGGCCCGCTGGAGCTCCAGCGCCTCGCGCAGCTTGGCCGCGGCCTCCACGAGATTGCCCTGGTGGTGCAGGGTGATGCCGAGACTGCACAGGGCACGGGCCGCGCCCGCCTGGTGCTGCGCCTCGAAATACAGGTCCACCACCGAGGAGAGCGTGGTGCGCGCCTGGTCCAGCTCGCCGAGCTGGCGGGCCGCGATACCGGTGCGCCACTGCACGGACCGCATCAGCAGCCCCTGGTCGACGGCCTGGGTGAGCTCGCTGATCTCGCCCAGCCGGTAGAGATCGCCGCGCAGCAGGCAGTAGTCGCACAGCGCGCCCAGGAGGTGGAGCACCGCGGACTGGTCCACGCCCTCGGCATGGCGCAGCGCGGCGGTGATGAAGCTCGATTCGTCGTCCAGCCAGCGCAGCGCCGCGTCCAGCGAGGCGAAGCCGTGGGCCGCGCCCTTGCCGAAGATGTCGGCACGGGTGGAGGTCTTGCCGTCGACCAGCCGGATCACCGAGTCCGCCAGCTCGGCATAGCTGCGGATCAGCCGCTCCTGCGCGGCGGTGCGCTGCTCCGGCTGCTCCTCGTCCAGCAGCCGGGCGTGGGCGAAGGAGCGCACCAGGTCATGGAGGCGGTAGCGGCTGCCGCGCACATGCTGGATCAGCCCGGCCCGGCCGAGCGCCTCCAGATGGCGGCCGGCCTCCTGCTCATCGGCGTCCAGCAGCGCCGCGGCCGCCGCGCCGCCCAGGCTGGCCCGCCCGGCCAGCGCCAGCCGGCGCAGCAGCCGCCGGGCGCCCTCCTGCTGGTCGGTGTACCGCAGCCACAGGGTGCGCTCGACGGCGCCCACCGGGCCGTACGCCTCCAGCTCCGTGACCAGGGCGGCGGGGGAGCGGGGGCCGAGCGAGGAGCCCGCGATCCGCAGCGCCAGCGGCAGCCGCCCGCACAGCTCGGCGATCCGCTCCACGGACTGCCCGTCGTAGGGGCCCGCGCCGGTGGGCTCCTCGGCGGAGGCCCGCAGCAGTTCCTCGGCGCCCGGCTCGTCCAGCGGGCCCACCTCGATCCGGTGCACCCAGGCGGCGAGGTCGTCCGGCAGGTCGAGCGGGGTGCGCGAGGTGATCAGGACCAGGCCGTCGGACCGCTCGGGGATCAGCGTGCGCACCTGCTCGGCGTCGCGGGCGTCATCGAGCACGATGGTGACCGGCAGCCCGGTCAGATACTGGTGATACAGCTCGGTGAGCCGTCTGACGTGCTGGTCCTGCGCGGAGCGCTCCCGGAAGAGCAGCTGGTCGCGGGGTGCGCCGAGCCGGTTCAGCAGATGCAGCAGCGCGTCACGGGTGGGCAGCGGGGCCTGCTCGGGGCTGTCGCCGCGCAGATCGACCAGGCACGCGCCGCGGAACTCATCGCGCAGATGGTGGGCCGCCCGCACGGCCAGCATGGTCCGGCCGGAGCCCGGCGGGCCCTCCAGCAGCACCACCGTGGGCTTGGTCTCGGTGGACGCGCGGGCCTGCCGCACCCACTGCGCGATCTGCGTGATCTGCGCATGGCGCCCGGCGAACGGGCCGTCCGCCTCGGGGAGATGGGCGAAGGACTGCTCCAGCACGGTGCGCCTGCGGGCCGCCTGGCTGCGGTCCGCGCCGCGCAGCTTCGGCTGGCCGGCGCTGGAGGCGGAGCGCTTCGCCGCACCGCCGCCCTGGCGGGTGGCGGCCGTGGTCATCCGGTGCTGGTCGATGAACGGCCGGATGCCCCGCACCTCGACCGCCGTGAGCCACTGCAGTCGCAACTGCTCGGCGCCACCGGGCTGGTTGCGCAGCGCGGCCTGGCGGTGGGCGGCGGGCCAGTGGCTCGCGGTGAGCTTGACGACGGCGGCGGCCGACCCGGCCACGGCGGCCGTGACCCCCGCGCCCAGCGCCGTGCCCGCCGAGGTGCCGTACCCGAGATCCGCGCCGAAGGCCGCCACCGCGGCGACCGCCGCGGCCAGCGCCGGGGTGCCCAGCTGCTCGCGCGAGAGCCGGGCGGAGAGCGGTCTGCTGCCCGCGTCCGACTCGTCCAGCGCGCGCACATACGCCCCGTACTCCTCCGCGGCGGTGGCGGCCATCTCGTCGAGCGCGCCGCGCGCCCGGCCGAGCAGCACCCCGCCGTCGGTGCGCCCGCCCGAGCGGCGCACCTCCTCCTCCACGGCCCGCGACAGCAGCCGCTCGACCTCCGTCCGGTGGCTGTCCCGCAGCACCGCCAGTGACGCCGGCATGGTGATCCCCCTCCTGCAGCAGTGCCATCAGTCTTCCGTTTCTGGCTCTTATCCGGCAGTCCTGTGGATAACTCCCCTGTGGATAACTTCGTCTGCCTCGCCGGGTGGGGGAGGATGGAGCCATGCCGAACCGTCTGGCGCACGAGACGTCCCCCTATCTGCTCCAACACGCCGAGAACCCGGTCGACTGGTGGCCGTGGTCGGACCAGGCGTTCGAGGAGGCGCGTCGCCGCGGGGTGCCCGTGCTGCTGAGCGTCGGCTATTCGAGCTGCCACTGGTGCCATGTCATGGCGCACGAGTCGTTCGAGGACAAGACGACCGCCGACTATCTCAACGCCCACTTCGTCTCCGTGAAGGTCGACCGCGAGGAGCGGCCGGACGTCGACGCGGTGTACATGGAGGCGGTGCAGGCCGCCACCGGCCAGGGCGGCTGGCCCATGACGGTCTTCCTGACCCCCGAGGCCCAGCCGTTCTACTTCGGCACGTACTTCCCGCCCCGGCCCCGGCCCGGGATGCCGTCCTTCCGGCAGGTGCTGGAGGGGGTGAGCGCCGCCTGGTCGGACCGCCGCGACGAGGTGCGTGACGTCGCCGGCCGGATCGTGGAGGACCTGTCCCAGCGCGGCGGTATCGCCCTGGGCTCGGACGCGCCGCAGCCGCCCGGCGAGGAGGATCTGCACAGCGCGCTCATGACCCTGACCCGCGAATTCGACGCCGCCCGCGGCGGGTTCGGCGGTGCGCCGAAGTTCCCGCCGTCCATGGCGCTGGAGTTCCTGCTGCGCCACCACGCCCGCACCGGCTCCGAGGGCGCGCTGCAGATGGTGTCCGCCACCTGCGAGGCGATGGCCCGCGGGGGTATCTACGACCAGCTCGGCGGCGGTTTCGCCCGCTATTCCGTCGACGCCACCTGGACCGTGCCCCACTTCGAGAAGATGCTGTACGACAACGCGCTGCTGTGCCGCGTCTACGCCCATCTGTGGCGGGCCACCGGCTCGGACCTCGCGCGCCGTGTCGCCCTGGAGACGGCCGACTTCATGGTCCGCGAGCTGCGCACCGCACAGGGCGGCTTCGCCTCCGCGCTGGACGCCGACAGCGACGACGGCACCGGCAGGCATGTCGAGGGCGCGTACTACGTGTGGACCCCCGAGCGGCTGGGCGAGGTGCTGGGGGAGGCCGACGCGGAGTTCGCCGCCGGGTATTTCGGCGTCACGCGGGAGGGCACCTTCGAGCACGGGGCCTCCGTGCTCCAGCTGCCCGACGGGGAGCGGCTGACCGACGCCGCCCGCGTCTCCTCCGTACGGGAGCGGCTGCTGGCCGCCCGGGAGCAGCGGGCCCGCCCCGGCCGCGACGACAAGATCGTCGCGGCGTGGAACGGGCTGGCCGTCGCGGCGCTCGCCGAGACCGGTGCCTATTTCGACCGCCCCGACCTGGTGAACGCCGCGACCGAGGCCGCCGAGCTGCTGGTGCGCATCCACATGGACCAGCGCGGGCGGCTGGCCCGCACCTCGCTCGACGGCACCGCGGGCGGCCACGCGGGCGTCCTCGAGGACTACGGGGATGTGGCCGAGGGCTTCCTCGCGCTGTCCGCCGTCACCGGCGACGGCGCATGGGTGGAGTTCGCCGGGCTGCTGCTGGACACCGTGCTGAGCCGGTTCACCGACGAGGACGGCACGCTGTTCGACACCGCCGATGACGCCGAGGCGCTCATCCGCCGTCCCCAGGACCCGACGGACAACGCGGCGCCGTCCGGCTGGACGGCCGCCGCCGGGGCCCTGCTGTCCTACGCCGCCATCACCGGGAGTGCCCGCCACCGGGAGGGTGCCGAGCGCGCCCTCGCCGTGGTGCGGGCCCTCGGCTCCCGGGTGCCCCGCTTCATCGGCTGGGGCCTGGCGGTGGCCGAGGCCCGGCTCGACGGGCCGCGTGAGGTGGCCGTGGTCGGCCCCGGCGACGACCCGGCGACCCGCGCCCTGCACCGCGCCGCGCTGCTGGCCACGGCCCCCGGTGCGGTCGTCGCGGTCGGCGAGCCCGGCTCCGGCGAGATCCCGCTCCTCCAGGACCGCCCCCTCCTGGAGGGCCGCCCGGCTGCCTACGTCTGCCGTGGCTTCACCTGCGACGCCCCCACGGCCGATGTCGATGCCCTGACGGCCAAGCTGGGGGGCTGAGCGGGGGCGGGGCCGGACCCGCCGACGTACGGTGCGTGGGCCCGGGGCGAGGCCGGGGCCCGGGGCCCCAGGGTCGGTCTCGTGACGGTGTCGGGGTCCGGAGCCGCAACGGGGTGTCGGTCCGGGGTTGGTGCGGTGCCGCTCCGGGGCCGTGACGGTGCTGGGGGGCCGGGGCCGCAACGTGGCCTGTCAGGTGTCGGGGCCCCGGGTGCCACGGGGTCGGGGCACGGGGGCGTGACGGTGCCGGGGCCAGGCCGGTCCGGCGCAGGGACGGTGCCGGGGCCGCGACTGGGCCGCAACGGGGGCGATCCGGGGTGGTCCCGAGCCCCGGCGGGCGGGCGCCCGCCCGTGGCTATAGCGGGAGGCCTTGGGAGAGCATGTCCAAGGCGTGGTCGATGTTCTTCTCCATGGCCGCCACCGCCGAGTCCTTCGCCGCGCCCTGGTCGACGCCGTGGAAGAGCGCTTCCTGGAGGACGCCGAGGACGGCTCCGACCACGACGCGCACCTCGAAGTCCTCCGGCGACCGGCCGCTGCGCTCGGCCAGGACCTCGGCCAGCAGGGCGCCGGTCCGGGACATGCTCTCGCTCATGCGGCCGCGCAGCCCCGGTACCTGGCGGATCAGGGTGAGGCGGACCAGCATCTCCTGCCGCTCGTCACCGGCGAACTGCCGGAACTGGTCGAGCAGGACGCGCCGCAGCGAGGCGACCGGCGGTTCGTCCAGCGGCCGGTCCCGGAGCGCGGCGAGCAGGACATCGTCGTACTCGTAGGAGAGGACGATGTCCTCCTTGGTGGGGAAGTAGCGGAAGACGGTGCTGGGCGAGACGTCGGCGGCCTCCGCGATGCGGTCCACCGGGGTCGCGTCGTAGCCCCGCTCGGTGAACAGCCGGTAGGCGGCGCGCCGGATCGTCTGCCGGGTCTTGATCTTCTTCCGTTCGCGCAGCCCGGGCCCGGGCCTGCGCTCGGGCTGGGACGCGGCGGTGGCCTCGGGCATCTCAGGCGTGCTGGTAGGCCACGAGGGAGATGCCGACGTAGTGCACGACGAAGGCGGCCAGCGTGAAGCTGTGGAACACCTCGTGGAAGCCGAACCAGCGGGGTGAGGGGTTGGGGCGCTTGGTGCCGTAGATCACCGCGCCCACGCTGTAGAGCAGCCCGCCGACGACGATCAGCGTCATCACGGCGATGCCGCCGGTGCGCAGGAAGTCGGGCAGGAAGAAGATGGCCGCCCAGCCCAGCGCGATGTAGCACGGGGTGTACAGCCAGCGCGGGGCGCCGACCCAGAAGACCCGGAAGGCGATTCCGGCGAGCGCCCCGGCCCACACCAGCCACAGCAGCAGCTGCTGTTTGCCGTGGGGCAGGAGCAGCAGCGTGAAGGGCGTGTAGGTGCCCGCGATGATCAGGAAGATATTGGCGTGGTCCAGCCGCCGCAGCACCGCGGCGGTGCGCGGGCCCCAATTGCCGCGGTGGTAAAGGGCGCTGGTGCCGAACAGCGCACAGGCGGTGAGCGTGTAGATGGCGCAGGCCAGCCGCCCGCGCGGACTGTCGGCGAGGGCCGTCAGCACCACACCCGAGACCAAGGCCGCGGGGAACATGCCGGCGTGCAGCCAGCCGCGCAGCATCGGCTTCAGCGGGAGCGGCGGGGCCGCTTCCGGCCCTGGGGGGTTCTCAACGGCGGCATCGGGCGCGGCGGCAGTCATGGCGCTCATGCTACCTACGCCACCGTAAGTTACCGCCCCATGTCGAGTGGTGATGGTCACCAAGGCTCCCACTGGACAGATGGCCCGTACAGTCGGATGATCAAATGAGCGCGGTCGGCACCGGATGAGCTGAGCATCCGGGTCGCAGCCCCCAAGGGGTAGCTGTCTCCATAAACGGATATGAGTGCACATATCCGTCCAAACCCTCAATCAAGACGCCGGAGCGAGTGCGGTTCCGGCGGGATGGAGCGATCGTGGCGCCCAGCAATGTGGCTTCCTCCCTCACCACCACCCCGAGCCCCACGAACCACCAGGAGCTGGTCTCCTGGGTCGGCGAGATCGCCGCCCTCACCCAACCGGATCGTGTGGTGTGGTGCGACGGCTCGGAGGCGGAGTACGACCGCCTGTGCGCGGAGCTCGTCGAGAAGGGCACCTTCAAGCGCCTTGACCCGATCAAGCGCCCCAACTCGTACTACGCCGCGTCCGATCCGAGCGATGTGGCGCGCGTCGAGGACCGTACGTTCATATGCTCCGAGAAGGAGGCGGACGCGGGCCCGACGAACCACTGGAAACACCCCGATGAGATGCGTGAGATCTTCGCCGGGGAGCAGGGCGTCTTCCGGGGTTCGATGCGCGGCCGGACCATGTACGTCGTGCCCTTCTGCATGGGCCCGCTCGGCTCGCCGCTCTCCGCGATCGGCGTCGAGATCACCGACTCCGCCTACGTGGCGGTCTCCATGCGCACCATGACCCGCATGGGGCAGGAGGTCCTCGACGTCCTCGGGGACGAGGGCTTCTTCGTCAAGGCCGTCCACACCCTCGGCGCCCCGCTGGAGCCGGGCCAGGCCGATGTGCCCTGGCCGTGCAACAGCACCAAGTACATCTCGCACTTCCCCGAGGCGCGGGAGATCTGGTCGTACGGCTCCGGCTACGGCGGCAACGCGCTGCTCGGCAAGAAGTGCTACGCCCTGCGCATCGCCTCCGTGATGGCGCGGGACGAGGGCTGGCTCGCCGAGCACATGCTGATCCTCAAGCTCACCCCGCCGCGCGGGGAGGCGAAGTACGTGGCCGCGGCGTTCCCGAGCGCGTGCGGCAAGACCAACCTCGCGATGCTGGAGCCGACCATCCCGGGCTGGACGGTCGAGACGATCGGCGACGACATCGCCTGGATGCGGTTCGGCGAGGACGGCAGGCTGTACGCGATCAACCCCGAGGCGGGCTTCTTCGGCGTCGCGCCCGGCACCGGTGAGCACACCAACGCCAACGCGATGAAGACGCTGTGGGGGAACTCGGTCTTCACCAACGTCGCGCTCACCGACGACGGCGATGTGTGGTGGGAGGGCATGACCGAGGAGCCGCCCGCCCATCTGACCGACTGGAAGGGCAACGACTGGACCCCGGCGAGCGAGACGCCGGCGGCCCACCCCAACGCCCGCTTCACCGTGCCGGCCGGTCAGTGCCCGATCATCGCGCCCGAGTGGGAGGACCCCAAGGGCGTGCCGATCTCGGCGATCCTCTTCGGCGGCCGCCGGGCCAGCGCCGTTCCGCTGGTGACCGAGTCCTTCGACTGGCAGCACGGCGTCTTCCTGGGTGCCAACGTGGCGAGCGAGAAGACCGCCGCGGCCGAGGGCAAGGTCGGCGAGCTGCGCCGCGACCCGTTCGCCATGCTGCCGTTCTGCGGCTACAACATGGGCGACTACATGGCCCATTGGGTGGAGGTCGGCAAGAACGCCGACGCCGCCAAGCTGCCGAAGATCTACTACGTCAACTGGTTCCGCAAGGACGCCGACGGGCGCTTCGTCTGGCCGGGCTTCGGTGAGAACAGCCGGGTGCTGAAGTGGATCGTCGACCGCCTGGACGGCAAGGCCGAGGGTGTGGAGTCCCCGATCGGGGTGCTGCCGACGCCCGAGGCGCTGGACACCGAGGGTCTGGACCTCGACGACGCCTCGCTCGAGCTGCTGCTCACGGTCGACAAGGAGGTCTGGCGCGAGGAGGCCGGGCTGGTGCCCGACCACCTGAGCACCTTCGGGGAGCACACGCCCAAGGAGATGTGGGACGAGTACCACGCGCTGGTGAAGCGCCTGGGCTGAGCCACCCCGCTCCGTGGGCCGGGGCCCGTGCCTCAGGCGCGGGCCCCGGCCGTGCCAGGCGCGGGCCCCGGCCGTGCGGCGTGCTCCGTGGGCCCGGCCGTGCGCCGTGCTCGGAACGCCGGAGTCAGTCCAGCCGCTCGCGCGTGACGCGGCGGGTGCGGGAGGTGTCCAGGCCCGTGTCCGTCCCCGGCAGCGTCCAGTACCCGCCCGACCGTGCCGTGGCCACGACGTCCAGGTGTCCGTCCCCGTCCACGTCCAGCAGCGGCGCCACGGGTGCGAACCGGGTGCGCCGGTACCGCCCGTCCTTCCCCGGCACCCCGGGGGACTCCAGGTCGACGGCCTGGAGGTGGCCCTCCGCCGGGTGGGCCGCGTCGCGCAGCAGCAGCACCAGGCCCTGGTTGTTGTTGGCCTGGTCCGCGCCGACGACCAGATCGGCCCTGCCGTCGCCGGTCACATCGCCGATCGCCAGCCCCTTGGTCCCGCCGAAGTCCGGTGGTCTCACCCCCACTCCGGGGATCCGGTGGAGCACGGTGGTGCGCCCCTCGCGGTCCTCGCCGCGCTGGGTGGTGATGCGCAGCTCCTTGCGGAACGCCAGGTACGACACCTCGGTCACGTCCTCGGTGCCATTGCCGTCCACGTCGGCGGGCACGCCGACCCGGCCCCGCACATGGGCGCCGCTGCGGGCCGCGTCGTAGCGGAGGCCGCCGGTGCCGCCCCGGCGGACCTGGAGTCCGGTGTCGGTGATGTCGCCGTCGCCCTCGCTCTCCGGGTCGGTCCAGCGCATCCGTACGGCCAGATCCGTACGGCCGTCGCCGTCGATGTCGGCCGTGGTCGCCTCGTACGGGACGGAGTCCTCCCCGGGCGGGGGGTCCTTCAGGTCCTGCCGCCTCGCGGGCGCGCCGTCCCGCCGCAGCGGCCCGTACCCGACGGTCCCCGCGGACGTCTCCGTCGTGCCGAGCCGGAACAGATCGGCGTGGCCGTCCCCGTCGAAGTCCCCCGTCCGCACGGCCCCCCGGCCCGGCAGGTCGCGCACCTCGGTGATGCCGCGCGGACCGCTCCACAGCACGAGGGCGCGCCGCCCGCTGAAGTCCGCGACCAGGTCGGTGTGGCCGTCGCCGTCGAGGTCGGCCCGCACCAGCCGGACGTCCTCGGCGCCGACCACGGGCGGTTTCAGCAGTCCGGCCCGTACGGTCGTCCGGGTGCGCGGGTCGAGGCCGTGCGGTGAGCCGTAGACGATCCGGATCCGGTCCTTGTCGTAGGCGGCGAGGTCGTCGTACCCGTCGCCGTTGAGGTCCCGGCCGTGGCGCTCGCGGGACACTTCGGCCGTCCCGGCCGTGGGTTGCCGCGGGCCCTGTCGCGGGGGGCTCCAGCGCAGTCCGGCGCTGGTTGTTGAGGGGGTGTGCGGGGTGCCACCGTGCCCGTTCATGTCCGGGCCGCCTGAGCCACCCGAGTCGCCCGCGCAGGCGGCGCAAGCCGCCAGCGCCGCGCCGGCCACGAGCAGCGTGGCGATCCTTCCGTGCGGTTTCATGGGCGACAGCTCACACGGTGCGGTGCGGGGTCCGCCATCCCCTGTCCCGCGCCGTAACCCAGTTGTCAGCTCGACCGGGCTCGACCGGGCTCGACCGGGTCCGACCGGGTCCGACCGGGCTCGCCTGGGCTCGCCTGGGCCCCGCTGGGCTCAAGCCGACCCGCGTCGGCTCAGGCCGCGAGGCCGAGGGCGGT
Organism: Streptomyces sp. 5-10; assembly: GCF_014712245.1. Taxonomy (NCBI): domain Bacteria; kingdom Bacillati; phylum Actinomycetota; class Actinomycetes; order Kitasatosporales; family Streptomycetaceae; genus Streptomyces; species Streptomyces sp. 5-10. The sequence continues at coordinate 1,863 of NZ_JACVYG010000019.1, read as the reverse complement.
CGCGTGGGCGCGCATGCGCTCGGCCGCCAGCGTCGTGGCCGCCGTGTCGTCGCGGGACGTGGCCACGACCAGGGCCCATCCGGCCAGGGTGTGGGCGCGCTGGTGAAGGGCGGCGATATGCGCCGGGTCCGTGGCCGCCGCCGTGGGCGCCGCGCGCAGCGGGGCGCGGCCGTCGCGCAGGCGGGTGGCCTGCTCGGCGAGGCGCTGGGCGGCGTCGTCGAGGGTGCGGTCCGGGGTGAGGGCGCGCAGCTCGTCCGTCACGGTGAGCAGTGCGGTCAGATGTCCGGCCAGCCGGATGTCCAGCTCTTCCTCGCGGGAGCGGTGCGGGAAGTCGGGCTTGGGCTCGGCCATGCTGTGGACCGACTTGGTGCGGATCGGTTCGTACATGGATGGCCTCCAAGGGGTGAGGAGGCCATCCTAACTTAGACTCTGTCTAAAGTTGAGCAGTAGCTAAAAGAGAGCGGTAGCTGAAAGGGAGTGGTAACCAAAAGATCAGGGTTGGCCGTATCCGTCCAGGAAGTTCCCGATCCGGGTCACCGCGTCGGCCAGATCCTTCTTGGCGGGCAGCGTCACGATGCGGAAGTGGTCGGGCTCGGGCCAGTTGAACCCCGTGCCGTGCACGATCATGATCTTCTCGGCCCGGAGCAGGTCCAGGACCATCTGCCGGTCGTCCTTGATCTTGTAGACCTTGGGGTCCAGCTTGGGGAACGCGTACAGCGCGCCCTTGGGCTTCACGCAGGTGACGCCCGGGATCTGGGTCAGCAGCTCGTATGCCGTGTCCCGCTGCTCCAGCAGCCGGCCACCGGGGAGCACCAGGTCGTTGATCGACTGACGGCCGCCGAGCGCTGTGGCCACCGCGTGCTGCGCCGGCATATTGGCGCACAGCCGCATGTTGGCCAGGATGGTCAGCCCCTCCAGATAGCTGGCGGCGTGGGACTTCGGGCCGCAGACCGCGAGCCAGCCGCTGCGGTAGCCCGCCACCCGGTATGCCTTGGAGAGTCCGTTGAAGGTGAGGGTCAGCAGGTCCGGGGCGACGGCGGTGGTCGGGGTGTGGGTGGCTCCGTCGTAGAGGATCTTGTCGTAGATCTCGTCGGAGCAGACGATCAGCTGGTGGCGGCGGGCGATGTCGGTGAGGCCGCGCAGTATCTCCTCGCCGTAGACGGCGCCCGTCGGGTTGTTCGGGTTGATGATGACGAGCGCCTTGGTGCGGTCGGTGACCTTGCGCTCGATGTCGGCGAGGTCCGGCAGCCAGTCCGACTGCTCGTCGCAGCGGTAGTGGACGGCGGTGCCCCCGGCGAGCGAGACCGAGGCGGTCCACAGCGGATAGTCGGGGGCGGGGACGAGGACCTCGTCGCCGTCGTCCAGCAGCCCCTGCATCGACATCTGGATCAGCTCCGAGACGCCGTTGCCCAGGAAGATGTCCTCGACGTCGAGGTCGATGCCCTGGGTCTGGTAGTGCTGCATCACCGCGCGCCGCGCGGACAGCAGGCCCTTGGCGTCGCCGTAGCCGTGGGCGCCGCCGAGGTTCCGGAGCATGTCCTCGAGGATTTCCGGGGGGCATTCGAAGCCGAAGGTCGCCGGATTTCCGGTGTTGAGCTTGAGGATGCGGTGTCCTGCCGCCTCCAGCCGCATCGCCTCCTCGAGCACCGGGCCACGGATTTCGTAGCAGACGTTGGCGAGCTTCGTGGACTGGATCACCTGCATGTCGGCCACCTTACGGCGGTGTATCCGGGGGCGCTCGGTGTTTTTCACCACGTGGACGGTGTGCGGGGGCGCCGGGCGGTGGGGCCGCGACTCCGCGCGCCGCCCCGCACCGCGCTCCGCGCCCAGGGGTCGCGCCCCGCGCCGGGTCGCGCCCCGCAA
>NZ_JACVYG010000189.1:834-1512 GCF_014712245.1 Streptomyces sp. 5-10 | reverse complement strand
CGCTCGGGCAGGTCCTGACTTCCCTGGCCCAGCTGCATGTCAACGGGGTGACCGTTGACTGGACGCCCGTCTTGGGTGCTGTGTCGTCCGGGCCGGGTGGTGGGGCGTTGGTGTCCTTGCCGACGTACGCGTTCCAGCGGGAGCGTTACTGGCTCGATGCTCCGACCGTGGCGGCCGATGCCACGGGCCTGGGGCTGGAAACTCTTGAACACCCCCTCCTGGGGGCCGCGGTCCCTCTCGCCGAGGGCGGGCAGCTCTTCACCGGACGCATCTCGCTGGAGACACACCCATGGCTCGCCGACCACCAGGTCTGGGGAACCGTACTGGTGCCGGGGGCCGCGCTGATCGAGTTGGCGATGCATGCCGTGACGCACGTGGGCCAACAGGGCATCGAAGATATCGCCCTTGAAACACCTCTTGCGGTCCCCGAAGGGGAGACCGTTCACGTGCAGGTGGTTGTCGGGGAGGTCCAACAGGACGGGCAGCGCGAGTTCAGCATTCACTCACGGATGGACTCCGACGACGTCGACCTGGGCTGGAAGCGCCATGCGACGGGGTTGAGCTGCGCGGCGGTTGATGAGGAGCCCGTCTCCGAGGTTCTCAGCGGCGCCAGTTGGCCTCCTCCCGGGGCCGCTCCCGTGGACGTTGACGAGCTGTATGCGGGTTTTGCTGGTCGGG
>NZ_JACVYG010000189.1:0-821 GCF_014712245.1 Streptomyces sp. 5-10 | reverse complement strand
GACGAGCTGTATGCGGGTTTTGCTGGTCGGGGTTATGAGTATGGGCCGTTGTTTCAGGGGGTGCGGGCGGCGTGGCGGTTGGGTGGTGCGGTGTTTGCGGAGGTGTGTTTGCCGGAGGGGGTTGATGGTGGGGGGTTTGGGGTTCATCCGGCGTTGTTGGATGCGGCGTTTCAGGCTTTGTTGATTGTGGGTGGGCAGGGTTCGGGTGAGGGGTTGGGTGAGCGGGTGAGGTTGCCGTTTGCGGTGAGTGGTGTGCGGTTGGGGGGTGGGGGTGCTGTTCGGTTGCGGGTGGGTGTGCGGTTGGTGGGTGTGGATGAGGTTGCGGTTGATTTGGCGGATGAGTGTGGCCGGTTTGTGGGTGTGGTGGAGTCGTTGAGGGTGCGGTCGGTGTCGGTTGGGCAGTTGGCGGTGGTGGGTGCGGGGCGGGATTGCTTGTTTGGGGTGGAGTGGGAGCGGGTTGCGGCTGAGGCGGTGCGGGGTGTTGTGGTGGGGCCGGTGGTGGCGTCGTTGTCGGGTGGGGATGTGGTGGCTTTGGAGCGGTTGGCGGGGAGTGGGGTGGTGCCGGATGTGGTGGTCCTGACTGTTCCTGCTGAGGCTGACTGTGGGGCTGGTGGTGTGGTGGGTGGGGTGCATCGGGTGGTGCGGGAGGTCGCTGGGGTGTTGCGGGAGTTTGTGATGGATGAGCGGTGGGCGGGGAGTCGGTTGTTGGTGCGGACCAGTGGTGCGGTGGTGGTGGAGTCGGGTGAGCGGGTGGGGAGTTTTGCGGGTGCGGCGGTGTGGGGTTTGGTGCGTAGTGCGCAGGCTGAGCATCCGGACCGGTT
>NZ_JACVYG010000188.1:0-1531 GCF_014712245.1 Streptomyces sp. 5-10 | reverse complement strand
CCGTCGGGGGCGAGCCCGCCCTGCCGGCTGAACTCGACGAACGCCATCGGGGTGGCCATCACCGTCACACCGCCGACCAGCGCCATGGAGCACTCGCCCTGACGCAGCGACTGGCAGGCCAGATGCAGGGCCACCAGCGACGACGAGCAGGCGGTGTCCACCGTGACGGCGGGACCCTCCAGGCCGTAGGTGTAGGCGAGACGGCCGGAGACGACGCTGCCCGCGTTGCCGGTCAGCAGGTGGCCCTCGACGTCCTCCGGCACGGTCTCCAGATTGGCGCCGTAACCGGAGCCCGAGAAGCCGACGAACACGCCGACCTGGCTGCCCCGCACCGACGCGGGGTTGATGCCCGCCCGCTCGAACGCCTCCCACGAGGTCTCCAGCAGCAGCCGCTGCTGCGGGTCGGTGGCCAGCGCCTCACGCGGCGAGATCCCGAAGAACCCGGGGTCGAACTCGGCCGCGTCGTAGAGGAATCCGCCTTCACGGGCGTAGAAGGTGCCGGGCCGGTCCGGGTCCGGGTCATACATGCCCGACAGATCCCAGCCGCGATCGGATGGGAAGGAGGAGATGGCGTCACCGCCGCTCTCCACCAGCTGCCACAGGTCCTCCGGGCTGCGCACCCCGCCGGGGAAGCGGCAGCTCATGGAGACGATCGCGATGGGGTCGTCGTCCGCGCCGGAACCGGCGGGCGCCCCGGACCCGGCGGCGGGCGCCGGGGACGACGAGGTGCCCAGCACCTCGGTGCGCAGATGCGCCGCGAGCGTGCCGGCGCTGGGGTAGTCGAAGACCAGCGTGGCGGGCAGGCTGAGACCGGTCTCGGCGGCCAGCCGGTTGCGCAGGTCGACCGCGGTCAGCGAGTCGAAGCCCAGGTCACGGAAGGCCCGGTTCGGCTCGACCATCTCGGCGGAGGCGTAGCCGAGCACGGCGGCGGCGTGCTTGCGCACCAGATCGAGCAGCGCCCGGTCCCGCTCCCCCTCGGTCAGCGGCTTCAGCCGCTCGCGCAGCTGCGCCCCGGCGGCCTCGGCCCTCTCGCCGTCGTTCCCCTTCGTCTCCAGCCGCTGGACCTCGTCGAGGTCGCTCAGCAACGGGCTGGGACGGACCGCGGTGAACGAGGGCGCGAACCGCTCCCAGTCCACGTCCACCACCGTCACCAGACCGTCGTCACCGGCCACCGCGCGCTCCAGCGCGGCGATCGCCAACTGGGGTGCCATCGCGGGCAGGCCACGCCGCGCCAGCTGCTCCCCCGCGTCGTCCCGGGTCGCCATGCCGCCCTCGGCCCACGGGCCCCAGGAGACGGCGGTACCCGCGAGACCCCGCGCCCGGCGCTGTTCCACCAGCGCGTCCAGGAAGGCGTTGCCGGAGCCGTAGACGCCCTGGCTGCCGCCGCCCCACACACCGGAGATGGAGGAGAACACCACGAACGCGTCGAGCTCACGGTCGCCGAGCAGCTGGTCCAGGTTGACGGCGCCCGCGACCTTACCGGACACCACCCGGGCCGCGTCCGCGAGCTCCGTCTCCAGCAGGGAGGCCG
>NZ_JACVYG010000187.1:0-1550 GCF_014712245.1 Streptomyces sp. 5-10 | reverse complement strand
GGGACACCCCGGGGGTGTTGTCCACGAAGTTCGTGATCAACCAGTTCAGATTCTGCGCCGCCTGGCTCATCGGGCTCAACTAACGCTCCTGCTGGTAAGTCGGGCCAATGCCGCGATCATGGTTGTCGCCGAGTCCGGTACCGGCCCGGCGACCCTGCTGGATCCCACGGCGGAGGTTGGTCAGCCTTCCGCGTACATCATCGGGCGCGCGAGACACCTGCGGCCCAGTCCTTTCGGGCTGCTGCGGCTGCTGGTGTGCGGCGCCCTCCACGAGGTTTGCGCGCGGCACCCGCCGTGGCAACCCGGACGACGTGATACCGCCGGCCGCGGGTTCGCGGATCTGCTCGGCGCGGCGCCAGCGCTCGTCGTTGTGGGGCGACGTACGCCAGTGGGAACCCGTGCTCCGGCCATTGAGTCCGGCTCCGCCCGGGCCCGCCGCGGCGCCCGATCCGGCGAAGTCCCCCGTGCCCTGGGACGCCGGCTGCGGCTCGCGGGGCGAGGGGGGCGGTACGGCCGAGGCGGGCCGGCCGGGGGTGGGCTCGGGCGCGGTGGGCGTGGACGGGTACGACCGGCCCCCGTCCTGCGGGCCCGCGTTGCCCGGGTCCACGACCTGGTTGTGGTGCCAGGTCGACTCGATGGTGTCGAAGATCGGGGTACGGCCGTCGCCGGGACCGGCGGCGGGCGGCAGCGGGTCGTTCGTGCGCCGGCCGGGCTCGTCCTGGGAGTCCTGGGGCAGCGCGTACTCGCCGGTGCCGCTCATGTCCGGGCGGGGGAACTCGCCGGTGTCGCCGGGACCGCCCACGTTCGGGCGGGGGAACTCGCCCGTGTCGCCCGGGCCGCGGCCGCCGCGCGGGGCGGCGTCCTCGAACCGGGGCTGGGCGTACTCACCGGTGTCGCCCGGGCCCTGGCCGAGCTCCGGACGGGCGAACTCGCCGGTGTCGCCCGGGCCGCGGCCGTAGTCGGGGCGGCTGAACTGGCCGGTGTCGGACAGCCCCCGCCCGGCCTGCGGCCCGCTGGGCGCGCGGCGCGGCTCGAACATGCTGGGGCCGTCGGTCAGCTGCGGCAGCTCGCCGGTGTCGCCGGGGCCGCGGTTGCCGAACGGATCGCGCCGCTCCGCCGGGCCGCCGAGCTCCGGGCGGGCGAACTGGCCGGTGGACTCGTACTCCTCGTGCCCGCGCGGGGTGTCCCCGGCGTCGCGTGGAGTGCCCGGCCAGTCGTCCTCGCCGGACGCGCGGCGCGCGCCCCAGCTGGTGCCGGGCTGCGTGGGGGCCGGAAGCTCGGGCGCGGGGTCCCGGGTCGGCAGCTGCGGGCGGCCGCCCTGGTCGCCCCCGTCGGCCCGGGCCGGTGCGCCGGTCGGCGGGGCGACGGTCGGGTTCTCGCCGCGGGTCGGAAGCGGGGGACGGCCGGAGGGGGCGCCGGGGCCGCCCTGCTGACCGCCGGGGCCCGAGGGGTTGGTCCGGGGGCCGGGAGGCCGTCCGCCCTCGAAGAAGTTGGTGCCGCCGGCCGGGGCGCCGCCCGAGGGGCCCGCACCCGCGCCGACCGGCCGGGTC
>NZ_JACVYG010000186.1:0-1565 GCF_014712245.1 Streptomyces sp. 5-10 | reverse complement strand
GCCGTCAACCCATTCGACGCCCCATCCTGATTCACCGCCGAACCACGCACCACCGCCAATACCCGATGTCCCCGAGCCCGCGCATCCGACAACCGCTCCAACAACAACACACCGACACCCTCACCAAACCCCGTACCATCCGCACCCTCGGCGAACGCCTTGCACCGGCCGTCCACCGACAGGCCGCGCTGGCGGGAGAACTCCAAGAAGAGGCCCGGGGTGGACATCACCGTCGCTCCACCGGCCAGGGCCATCGAGCACTCGCCGCTGCGCAGCGCCGCACTCGCCTGGTGCAAGGCAACCAACGACGACGAACACGCCGTATCCACCGTCACTGCCGGACCTTCGAGCCCGAAGGTATACGCCAGGCGCCCCGATGCCACGCTTCCCGCACTGCCGGAGACGAGATAGCCCTCGAGCTCACCCGGGAACTTCCGCAGCCTGGATGAGTAGTCGCTGTACATCACGCCCATGAACACGCCCGTGGCCGAGCCGCGCAGCTCAGCCGGGTCGATCCCGGCCCGCTCCATCGCCTCCCAGGACGCCTCCAGCAGCAACCGCTGCTGCGGATCCACCGCCAGCGCCTCACGCGGCGACATCCCGAAGAACTCCGCGTCAAAATCTGCGGCATCGTTCAGAAAGCCACCGTCGATGGCATAGCTCTTCCCCGCGCGGTCCGGATCCGGGTCGTACAGGGCCTCCAGGTCCCAGCCACGATCCACCGGGAAGCCGGAGATGGCGTCCGTCCCGCCGGCCACCAACTCCCACAGCTCCTCCGGCGAGGCCACCCCACCCGGATACCGGCAGCCCACGCCCACAATCGCAATCGGCTCCGTGTCCACGCCCACCACAGCGGGCGCCACTTCAGCGCCATCCGAGCGCTTGCCCGCGCCCAGCCGACCGTCCAGATACCTGGCGATGGCCGAAGGCGTCGGATAGTCGAAGACCAACGTGGTCGGAAGTCGAAGCCCCGTCGCCGCACCAAGCTGGTTACGCAGTTCCACCGCGGTCAGGGAGTCGAAGCCCAGATCCTTCAACGCGCGGTCGCCGTCCACGGTGTCCGCGGTCGAGTGGCCCAGCACCTTGGCGATGTGAGTACGAACGGTGGCGAGGATGAGTTCGTACCGCTCGGCGTCACCGAGATCCGCCACCCGCTGCTGAAGAGTCGTGGCCGCCGTGGCACCCGTACGACGTGCCGGGGACTTCACCAGCCCTCGGTACAGGCTCAAGAGGGTGCCACCGTTCGCCACATGCCTCTGAACCGCCGTAAGAGAGAGGCGGGCCAAGAGGAGCGAAGGGCGAGCGCTGTCGACGGCCATGTCGAGCAGTGCCAAACCCTCTTCGGTGGTCATGGGGGTGATGCCGGTGCGGTTCAGGCGTGCGTGGTCCTCATGGTCCAGGTGGCCGGTCATCCCGCTGTCCTGTGCCCACAGCCCCCAGGCCAGCGACACAGCGGGCAGGCCCTGGGCCTGGCGGTGCTGAGCCAGGGCGTCCAGGAAGGTGTTGGCCGCGGCATAGTTGGCCTGTCCCGCATTGCCCAGCACACCCGCGGCCGAGGAGAACAG
>NZ_JACVYG010000185.1:0-1603 GCF_014712245.1 Streptomyces sp. 5-10 | reverse complement strand
GTGCGCCGGGTCAGGGGAACTATGCTGCGGCGAACAGTTTCCTGGACGCCCTGGCCGCGCACCGCCGTGCCAATGGGCTTCCCGCGCAAGCGCTCGCCTGGGGTCTTTGGGACACCGACACCGGCATGGTCGGGGACATCAGCGACACCGACCTGACACGGATCTCGCAGGCCGGCATGTCCGCCCTCACCGAGGACGAAGGATTGCCCCTCCTCGACCTCGCCCTCGCGACGGACGAGCCGGCACTCATGCCCGCCAAATTGGACATCGGCACGCTCCGAGCGCAGGGCGACAGCATGCCGGAGGTGTTCCGGGCCCTGGTGCCCACCATCCGGCGACGCCGCGCCGGCACCGGCGCCGAGTCGGGCCTCCTGCGGCGGCGACTCGCCGCACTGCCCGCCGCGGAATGGGAACCGGCCCTGCTCGACCTCGTCCTCGGGCAGGTGGCGCTCGTCTTGCGGTTCAGCTCGTCCGAGGCCCTCGAACCCGAGCGCGCCTTCAAGGAGCTCGGATTCGACTCCCTGACCGCCGTCCAGTTCCGCAACAAGGTGAACGAGGTCACCGGGCTTCGGCTGCCCGCGACCCTCGTCTTCGACCACCCGACGCCGAGGGCGCTCGCCCGGTACCTGCTGAGCGAGGTGTCGGGCTTCCAGCACGGCGCGGCGTCCCCCGCCGCTCCGGTCGGCCCCGTGGACGACGATCCGATCGCCATCGTCGGCATGGCCTGCCACTACCCCGGAGGGATCGGGTCGCCGGAGGACCTGTGGACGGTCGTCCGGGACGAACTCGACGTCGTCTCCGGCCTCCCCACGGACCGCGGCTGGGACCTGAACCGTCTCGTCGACCCGAGCGGCACGCGCCCCGACACCAGCTACACCGACCAGGGCGGGTTCCTCTACGACGCCGCCGACTTCGACGCCGGCTTCTTCGGCATCAGCCCCAATGAGGCGCTGATGATGGACCCGCAGCAGCGGCTGCTGCTGGAGACCTCGTGGGAGGCGCTCGAACGCGCGGGCATCGACCCGGCGTCGCTGAAGGGCAGCGCGACCGGCGTATTCGCCGGGATGGCGTTCCACGACTACGCCTACAACCACAGCACGGGCTCGATCGCCTCCGGGCGCATCTCCTACGTCATGGGCCTCGAAGGCCCCGCCGTGACCGTGGACACGGCGTGCTCGTCGTCGCTGGTCGCGCTGCACCTGGCCGCGCAGGCGCTGCGGTCCGGCGAATGCTCCCTCGCGCTCGCCGGCGGGGTCGCCGTGATGGCCACACCGACGATGTTCATCGAGTTCTCCCGGCAGCGCGGCCTCGCGCCGGACGGCCGCTGCAAGGCGTTCGCCGACGCGGCGGACGGTACGGGCTGGTCCGAGGGCGTGGGCATGCTGCTCTTGGAGCGTCTCTCGGACGCCCGCCGCAACGGCCACCCGGTGCTCGCCGTGATGCGTGGCTCGGCGGTGAACCAGGACGGCGCGTCCAACGGGCTGACGGCGCCGAACGGGCTTGCCCAGCAGCGGGTGATCCGGCAGGCGCTGGCGGTGGCGGGCTTGTCGGCGTCCGAGGTGGACGCGGTCGAGGCGCACGGGACGGGGACGACGCTGGGCGA
>NZ_JACVYG010000184.1:0-1687 GCF_014712245.1 Streptomyces sp. 5-10 | reverse complement strand
TCCATCGCCAGCGCCTCACGCGGCGAGATCCCAAAGAACGCCGGGTCGAAGTGGCCCGCCCGGTCGACGAAGCCGCCCTCGCGGGAGTACGAGGTGCCCGGGTGGTCGGGGTCCGGGTGGTAGAGCCCGTCCAGGTCCCAGCCACGGTCGGTGGGGAACTCCGAGATCGCGTCCCGGCCCTCCATGACCAACCGCCACAGATCCTCCGGAGTCTCCACCCCACCCGGATAACGGCAACCCAGACCCACGATCGCAATCGGCTCATCATCGGCGGCCGACACCACCACCGGACCCGCCACCGCGGCCGCGGCCCCCACAACCTCCGCACGCAGGAACTCCGCCAACACCGCAGGCGTCGGATAGTCGAACACCAGCGTCGCGGGCAGCCGCAGCTCACTCACCGCACCCAGCGCGTTCCGCAACTCCACCGCCGTCAGCGAGTCAAACCCCAGCTCACGGAAGGAACGATGCGGTTCGACGGTGTCCAGCGAGTCATGGCCGAGTACGGCCGCGACCTGCGTACGGACCAGCTCCAGCAGGGCGTCGAGCTGTTCGGCCTCGGTCAGCCCGGCGAGCCGCCGCGCCAGCGCACCCGACGCCGCCACGCCCTCCGCCGCACGCCGCGCCGGAACCCGCACCAGACCCCGCAGCAGCGGCGCCACCACACCGGTCGACGCGGCCTCGGCGCGCATCACGGCCAGGTCGAGCCGTACGGGCACCAGCAGCGCCTCGTCCGTGCGGTACGCGGCGTCGAACAGCTCCAGACCCTCGGTGGCCGAGAGCGCCACCACACCACCCCGGCTCATCCGGGACACATCCGCGTCGTCCAGCTCACCGGTCATCCCGCTGGAGTCGGCCCACAGGCCCCAGGCCAGCGAGGTGGCGGGCAGGCCATGGGCCCGGCGGTGCTGGGCGAGCGCGTCCAGGTAGGCGTTGGCAGCGGCGTAGTTGCCCTGCCCCGCATTGCCGAACACACCGGCGGCCGAGGAGAAGAGCACGAACGCCGACAGGTCCAGCTCGCGGGTCAGCTCATGCAGATTCCACGCCGCGTCCACCTTCGGACGCAGCACCCCGGCCATACGCTCGGGGGTGAGCGAACCGATCACACCGTCATCCAGCACACCAGCCGTGTGCACGACCGCCGTCAGCGGATGGTCGGCGGGGACGGTGGCGAGGGTCGCGGCGAGCGCGTCCCGGTCTGCCACATCACACGCCGCCCAGCGCGCCTCGGCGCCCAACTCGGCCAGTCCGGCCGTGAGTTCGGCCGCACCCGGCGCCTGGTCACCACGACGGCTGACCAGCAGCAGATGGCGTACGCCGCGCTCCGCCACCAAGTGGCGGGCGATCAGCCCGCCCAGCGAGCCGGACGCGCCGGTCACCAGCACCGTGCCCTCGGCGTCGACATCGAGCGGCTGCTCGGTGTCCACGGCGGCCCGCGCCAGTCGCGGCGCCCGCAGCACCCCGTCTCGCACGGCCACCTGCGGTTCGCCCGACGCCAGCGCATCCGGCACCGCCGCCAGCGAATCGGCGGCGCTGTCGACGTCGACGAGGACGAACCGGCCGGGGTTCTCCGACTCGGCTGAGCGCACCAGGCCCCAGACGGCGGCATGGGCCAGGTCGGCGACCGGCTCATCCGTACCGGCGGCCACGGCACCAGAGGTCAGCACGACCAGGCGCGAGTTGGTGA
>NZ_JACVYG010000183.1:0-1972 GCF_014712245.1 Streptomyces sp. 5-10 | reverse complement strand
GTGTCCGGTCCCGGGAGATGCTTGACACTTCGGTCCCAGCTGATGGTTGACAGTGGCCGTGATCGGCTTTTCTGTGCGCGTCGTTGCGGTGCGTGGCAGGAGGCCGGGATTGGCGCTGGTGGAGTTGTCGGTCGTTGAGCAGAGATACCGGGCTGTCCTGGCAGTGCTGGCGGGTGCGACTGTGACCGAGGTCGCCGCTCAGCTCGGGGTGTCGCGGCAGACGGTCAGTGGGTGGAAGTCGCGTTATGCGGCTTCGGGATTGGCGGGGTTGGCGGATCGTTCTCGTCGGCCGGCGTCGTGTCCGCATCAGGCGTCTGCCGAGGTGGAGACGGCTGTGTGCGAGCTGCGGCGCAAGCATCCGAAGTGGGGTCCGCGGCGGATCGCTCATGTGCTGGAGCGGTCCGGGGCGGTGAGTCCGGTGCCGTCGCGGATGACCGTGTATCGGATCTTGGTCAGGCATGGGTTGGTGGAGCCGGGGGTGCGGCGTCGGAAGCGGTCGGATTACAAGCGCTGGCAGCGGGACCGTGCGATGCAGTTGTGGCAGATGGACATTGTCGGCGGGGTGATGCTGGTCGACCCGGTGACGGGTGAGTTGTCCGAGGCGAAGGTCGTGACCGGTGTGGATGACCATTCCCGGTATTGCGTGATCGCGTCGGTGGTCGAGCGGGCGACCGGGCGTGCGGTCTGCGCGGCGTTCGCCCGGGCCTTGCAGACGTTCGGGGTGCCGGAGGAGGTGCTGACGGACAACGGCAAGCAGTTCACCGACCGGTTCGGGCAGGGTGGTGAGGTGCTGTTCGACCGGATCTGCCGGGAGAACGGGATCGCGCACCGGCTGACCCAGCCGGCCTCCCCGACCACGACGGGCAAGGTCGAACGGTTCCATCAGACGCTGCGGCGTGAACTCCTCGACGACTGCGGCGCGTTCGAGAGCATCGGGGTGGCTCAGGCGGCATTGGATGCGTGGGTGGAGGAGTACAACTCCGATCGTCCGCATCAGGCCCTGGACATGCAGTCCCCGTCGGACCGGTTCGCCCCGGTTCCCGATGAGGAACGGGATGTGCTGGGCCTGAAGATCCCGGGAGTGCTTGCGCTGGTGCCGCAGCAGCGGATGGCTCCTGCGGTGGTGCCGGATCCGGCTGAGGTAGTGCCTGCCTTGGTTCCTGAGGTGGTGCAGGCTGAGGAGGGCGGGCCGGTGGAGTTCGAGCGGGTGGTGCCTGCGAGTGGGAATCTGCAGGTCGCGGGCAAGCAGTTCTGGCTTGGACCGTCCCGCTCCGGGCTGACGGTGACGTTCTGGGCCGACACCTCGGTGATCCATCTGATGATCGCGGGAGCACGGATCAAGACCGTGCGGTCACATCTGTCGCCGGCGGATCTGGGGCGGCTGGCGGCCCGGGGAGGGCGTGCTGCCGGTCCGGCCCCGCTTCCGGCCGACGACGGGGCCGCGTTCGAGGTGGACCGGGTGGTGAACAACAGCGGCCTGGTGGGCCTGGGCGGGCGCCAGGTGCTGGCGGCGGAGATCCTCGGTGGCCGCCAGGTGGGCATCCGGATCGACGCCGAGACGCTGTCGTTCTTCGACCTGTCCTCGCGGGAGCTGCTGCGGGTGCGGCCCAACCCGCTCGACACCGAGGAGGTGCGGCGTCTGAGGGGACTGCGGCCCGCGGGACCGGCTCCACGGCCCCGCGTCGAGCCGGTTCGTGTGCAGCGGCGGGTCAGTGCGGTCGGCACGGTCATGGTCTGCCGCCAGACCGTCTCACTCGGACGCCCCTACGCAGGCCAGACCGTGACCGTGCACGTGTCGGACACGACGATCACCGTCGAGCTGGACGGACAGATCCGGGTCATCCGCCGCACGACCGATGTCCCGGTCCGTAACGTGAAAGCGAACAAGCCCCACGGGGCTTCCCATGTTGTCTAGGCCCACCGTCAAGCATCAGGTGAGACCAGAACGTCGCGCATCAGCTGGGATCCGACA
>NZ_JACVYG010000182.1:0-2262 GCF_014712245.1 Streptomyces sp. 5-10 | reverse complement strand
CCGCACCCGCAACACCGAAGCACCCACCGCGTGCAACGACACACCAGACCACGAGAACGGCAACCGCGCCCCGCCCTCGCCCTCACCCTCGATCAGGCCACCGAGCCCGACCGCGTGCAGCGCCGAGTCCAGCAGCGCCGGATGCAGACCGAACAGCCCGGCCTCGGACTGCGCGTCCTCCGGCAGCTCCAGCTCCGCGTAGACCTCGCCGTCGAGCCGCCAGGCGGACCTCAGCCCCTGGAACACCGGGCCATAGGCCAGCCCCAGGCCCGCCAAACCCTCGTAGAGACCGTCCAGCTCGACCGGCGTCGCACCGGCCGGGGGCCAGGCGCTCAGGTCGAACGACGCCGCCGGCGCTCCCTCCACGAGCGCGCCCGAGGCGTGGCGCAGCCACGGCTCATCGGCGGGCGCGTCCTCGAACCGCGAGTACACCTCGAACGCACGACGGCCGGAACCGTCCGGCGCACCCACCGACAGCTGAAGCTGGACACCGCCCACCTCCGGAAGCACCAGCGGCGCCTCCAGCGTCAACTCCTCCACCTGGTCACAGCCGACCTGGTCACCGGCGCGAACCGCCAGCTCGACAAAGGCCGTACCCGGCAGCAGCACCGAGCCCATCACGGCGTGATCCAGCAGCCACGGATGCGTCTGGGCCGAGATCCGCCCGGTCAGCAGCACACCGTCGCCGCCCGCGAGCGGTACGGCGGCCCCCACGAGCGGATGGTCCACGGCGGCGAGCCCGAGCCCCACCGTGCCACCGACGCCGTACGCCGACGCCTGCGGCCAGTACCGACGGCGCTGGAAGGCGTACGTCGGCAGATCGGTCAGCTCGACCCGAGCCGCACCCGTACCGGCGAAGACGGCTGCCCAGTCCACGGCCACACCACGGACGTACGCCCGCGCCACGGCGGCGTGGACCGCCCGCGCCTCGGGCCGACCGGCCCGCAGCGCGGCGGCGAATCCAGCGGCCTCGGCGTCGGTGACGCACTCCTGGGCCATGGCGGTGAGGACACCGTCGGGGCCCAGCTCGACGAACGTGGTGACGCCCTGGGCTTCCATCGTCCGGACACCGTCGAGGAAACGGACGGCCTCGCGGACGTGGCGCACCCAGAAGTCGGGGGTCGTGATCTCCTCGGCGGAGACCACGTCCCCGGTGAGGTTGGAAACGATCGGGATCCGCGGGGCCTCGTACGACAGCCCCTGCGCCACCTCACGGAACGCCTCCAGCATCCCGTCCATACGCGGCGAATGGAAGGCGTGGCTGACGGTGAGGCGCTTGGTCTTCCGACCCCGCGCCTCGAAGCCCGCCGCGATCTCCAGCGTCGCGCCCTCATCACCCGCGATGACGACCGAGGTCGGGCCGTTGACGGCCGCGATGCTGACACGCTCGGTCAGCAGCGGCGTGACCTCGTCCTCGGACGCCTGCACCGCGATCATCGCGCCACCGGCGGGCAACTCCTGCATCAACCGCCCACGCGCCGCCACCAGCTTCGCCGCGTCCGCCAGCGACAGCACACCCGCCACATGCGCGGCGGCCAGCTCGCCGATCGAATGGCCGGAGAGGAAATCGGGCCGCAGCCCCCACGCCTCCGAAACCAGCCGGAACAGCGCCACCTCAACCGCGAACAACGCGGGCTGGGTGAACCCGGTCTGGTCCAGCGTCTCGGCGTCCTCGCCGAACAGCACGCTCTTCAGCGGCCGTTCCAGGTGGGCGTCCAGCGCGTCGCAGACCGCGTCCAGCGCCTCCGCGAACACCGGGTAGGCGTCGTACAGCTCACGGCCCATCCCCAGCCGCTGACTCCCCTGCCCCGTGAACAGGAACGCCACCTTGCCGCTCGCGGCCGACCCCTGGATCACCTCCGCGCCGGACTCACCGCGTGCCAGGGCGTCCAGACCGCGCAGGAAGCCCTCACGGTCGTCGGCCACCAGCACCGCGCGGTGGTCCAGCGCGGCGCGCGTGGTCGCGAGCGAGTAGCCGAGGTCGGTGAGCGAGACGTCGGGCCGCTCGTCCAGGTAGGAACGGAGCCGCCCAGCCTGCGCACGCAGCGCGTCGGCGGTCTTCGCCGACAGCGGCCACGACGTCACACCAGGCGCCGCCGCCACCTCGCGCGGGGCCTCGTCCTCGCTGACCGGGGCCTGCTCGATGATCGTGTGCGCGTTCGTCCCGCTGAAGCCGAACGACGACACCGCCGCCCGCCGGGGACGCCCCGACTCCGGCCACTCCACCGACTCCCGCAACAGCGACACCGCACCCGCAGACCA
>NZ_JACVYG010000181.1:0-2278 GCF_014712245.1 Streptomyces sp. 5-10 | reverse complement strand
GTGTCCCTCGCCTGGGGCCTGTGGGCACAGGCCAGCGGAATCACCCAGAACCTCAACGAGACCGATCTCGCCCGTATGGACAGGTTGGGGATCATTCCGATGGCCACTGAGGACGCCTTGGCGCTGTTCGATCGGTCGATGCATGCGGGCCGTGCTGGGGTGCTGCCCGTGCGGTTGGACCTCAAGGCATTCGGGGACCGGTCGATGCCCGTACCGACGGTGCTGCGTCAGTTGGTGCGCAGGCCAGTGCGGAAGGCAGTGGCCGGAAATGGCAGCGGCCTGGCCACCGAGTGGCGCGACCGGGTCGCCATGGTCGTTCCGGAAGAGCGGGAGCGGCTGGTGCTGGACCTGGTCCGTACGCACGTCGCGACGGTGCTGGGACGAACCGATCCGCACGGTATCGAGGAGAAGCGAGCGCTCAAGGAGCTGGGCTTCGACTCCCTCACCGCAGTCGAGCTACGGAACCAGCTCAGCAGCGTCACCGGGCTACGTCTGCCGACCACTCTGGTCTTCGACCATCCGACTCCAGCGGCCATTGCCAACGTGCTGCTCAAGCAGGTCGACGGGGCTCCGCAGACCACTGCGCAAGGCATCATGAGCGAGATCGACAAATTGGAAGCTTCCCTTGCCGGCATTGACTGGGCCGATGCCGAGGCGGCCGTCGTTTCCACGCGTCTACGCGGGCTCCTCACTAAGTGGGGCAGGAATTCTGAGTCGGATACCGAAGACCTCGGAACCGCGTCAGCCGATGAGCTATTCAGCATTCTCGACGGCGAGCTGGAACGTTAAGGATCTCCGGGCGTAAAGGAAGGCGGGATAGAACCATGTCGGTTGACGAGAAGACTCTCGATTATCTGCGGCGTGCTACGGCCGACCTTCGCGATGCCCGAGGGCGTCTGCGTGAGTTGGAAGACCGTGCGCACGAACCGATTGCCATCGTCGGCATGGCCTGCCGGTATCCGGGGAATGCCGCGTCGCCGGAGGAGCTCTGGACTCTGCTGGCCAACGGCGCAGACGCGCTCTCCGGTTTCCCTGCCGATCGTGGGTGGGAGCTGGAGGATCTGTACGACCCAGACCCGGGTCGGACTGGCAAGACCTATGCCGTGAGTGGCGGGTTCCTGCATGATGCGGCGGATTTCGATGCGGAGTTCTTCGGAATCTCCCCGCGTGAGGCACTGGCGATGGATCCTNCTTCGGAATCTCCCCGCGTGAGGCACTGGCGATGGATCCTCAGCAGCGGCTGCTGCTGGAGACGTCCTGGGAGGCCATGGAGACTGCTGGGATCAACCCTTCCGAGCTGAGCGAATCACCAGTCGGGGTATTCATCGGAGCCAATGGTCAGGACTACCTTTCGCGGTTCCAGGACGACGCCGAAGACGGTGATGGGTATCTTCTGACGGGTAACACGGCCAGTGCCATGTCCGGGCGCCTTGCCTATGTGTTCGGTCTTGAGGGTCCTGCGGTGACGGTGGATACGGCGTGTTCTTCGTCGCTGGTGGCACTGCATCAGGCGAGTGTGGCGCTGCGCAGTGGTGAGTGCTCGATGGCGCTGGCCGGTGGGGCGACAGTGATGTCCACACCCATCGCATTCGTGGAGTTCTCCCGGCAGCGTGGCCTGGCGGCCGACGGCCGCTGCAAGGCGTTCGCCGAGGCGGCGGATGGCACCGGCTGGGGTGAGGGTGTCGGTGTGTTGTTGTTGGAGCGGTTGTCGGATGCTCGGGCGCGGGGGCATCGGGTGTTGGCGGTGGTGCGTGGTTCGGCGGTGAATCAGGATGGGGCGTCGAATGGGTTGACGGCGCCGAATGGTCCATCGCAGGAGCGGGTGATTCGGCAGGCGCTGGCCAATGCCCGGTTGTCGGCGGCGGATGTGGATGCTGTCGAGGGTCATGGCACGGGCACGAAGCTCGGTGATCCCATCGAGGCGCACGCGTTGCTGGCCACCTATGGGCAAGGTCGGGAAGACGGTCGGCCGCTGTGGCTGGGAGCGTTGAAGTCCAACATCGGCCACACGCAGGCGGCTGCGGGTGTGGGTGGTGTGATCAAGATGGTCATGGCCCTGAACCGGGAGTTGCTGCCGCGCACGTTGCATGTGGATCGGCCGTCGTCGCATGTGGATTGGGATGCGGGCGCGGTGGAGTTGCTGACTGAGGCGGTGGCTTGGCCGCGTGGGGAGCGGGTGCGGCGGGCTGGTGTGTCGTCCTTTGGTGTGTCGGGGACGAATGCGCACGTCATCCTTGAGGAAGCGCCGGTGGAGGAGGCCTCGGGTGTGGAGGTGGTT
>NZ_JACVYG010000180.1:0-2372 GCF_014712245.1 Streptomyces sp. 5-10 | reverse complement strand
GATCGCGGTGGACTACGCCTCCCACTCCCCGGCGGTCCAGGAGCTTCGCGAGGAGTTGCTGGCGGCCCTGGGGCCGATCGTCCCCGCCGTGGGCACGGTCCCGGTCTACAGCTCGGTGACGGGTGGCCCGATCGACGGGTCGGCCATGGACGCGGAGTACTGGTACACCAACCTGCGGAAGCCGGTCGACTTCACCGGGGCCGTGTCGGCCCTGCTGGGAGCGGGCCGCCAGGTGTTCCTGGAGATGAGCCCGCACCCCGTACTCACCATGAGCGTCGAGCGGACCGCGGAAGCCGCCGGAGCGACGGTCGCCGCCCTGGGCACCCTGCGGCGCGGCGAAGGCGGTCCAGGCCAGTTCGTCCGCGCGCTGGGCAGCGCCCATGTGCATGGAGTGACGGTCGACTGGAAAGCCGTCTTCCCCGACGCCACTCACGTGGACCTGCCCACCTACGCCTTCCAGCGCAGTCGCTTCTGGCCCACGGATCCTGTCGGTGCCGTCGATGACACCCCGGTGGCGGAAGGCCCCCAGGACATGCTGGACCTGGTCCGCGGGCATGTCGCCGCCGTGCTCGGCCATCGACGGGCCGCCGATGTCCCGGCGGACCGCGCCTTCTCCGACCTCGGACTCGACTCGCTGACCGCGACCCAGCTGCGCACGGCCCTCAGCGACGCGACCGGCCTCGACCTGCCGATCAGCCTCGCCTTCGACCACCCCACACCGGCCGCGGTCGCCGCGTTCCTGACCGGGGTCACCGACACCCCGGTCCGGCGCACGGTCGCCGCGGACGACGGCGATCCCGTGGTCATCGTCGGCATGGCGTGCCGGTACCCCGGCGGCGTCGCGGACCCCGAAGGGCTGTGGCGTCTCGTCGTCGACGAGCGGGACGTCGTGTCCGGATTCCCGACCGACCGCGGCTGGGATCTCGACCAGCTGATGCTGGCCAGTGCGACCACGCAGGGCGGGTTCCTGCACGACGCTGCCGGGTTCGACGCCGAGTTCTTCGGCATCAGCCCACGTGAGGCGCTTGCCATGGACCCCCAGCAGCGCGTGCTGCTGGAGACGGCGTGGGAGGCGGTGGAGCGGACCGGGATCGACCCGAGCACCTTGCGCGGCAGCGCGACCGGTGTGTTCGTGGGCGCGTCCCAGCAGGACTACCTGGGGGCGGCCGACGGGGAGAACGCGGGGCTCGGCGGTCTGGTCCTGACCGGCAAGATGTCCGCCGTGCTGTCCGGCCGCATCGCGTACACGCTGGACCTGAAGGGACCCGCGGTCACGGTGGACACCGCGTGTTCGTCGTCGCTGGTGGCGCTGCACATGGCCGCCCAATCCGTGCGCAGCGGGGAGAGCACCCTCGCCCTGGCGGGCGGTGTCGCCGTGATGGCGACGCCGTTCGCCTACGAGGAGTTCACCCATCAGGGCGGCCTGGCCGCGGACGGCCGGTGCAAGGCGTTCTCGGCGGAGGCGGACGGGACCGGCTGGGCCGAGGGTGCCGGGCTCGTGGTGCTGGAACGGCTGTCCGCGGCCACCCGCAACGGGCACCGGGTGCTCGCCGTGCTGCGTGGTTCGGCGGTCAACCAGGACGGCGCGTCCAACGGTCTGTCCGCTCCCAACGGGGTGGCACAGCAACGGGTGATCCGGCAGGCGCTGGCGAACGCGCGCCTGCGCCCACAGGACGTCGACATGGTCGAGGCGCACGGCACCGGTACGGTGCTCGGCGACCCCATCGAGGCCAACGCCCTGATCGCCGCGTACGGGCAGGACCGTGAACAGCCGCTGTGGCTGGGCTCGATGAAGTCGAACATCGGCCATGCCGCCGCGGCGGCGGGCATCGGCGGCGTGATCAAAACGGTGTCCGCGCTGGCGCACCGGCTCATGCCGCGCACCCTGCACGTGACCGAACCGGCGCCCACCGTGGACTGGCCGGCCGGGGTCCGGGTGCT
The DNA here is from genome assembly GCF_014712245.1 of Streptomyces sp. 5-10. Lineage (NCBI taxonomy): Bacteria > Bacillati > Actinomycetota > Actinomycetes > Kitasatosporales > Streptomycetaceae > Streptomyces > Streptomyces sp. 5-10. Next base: position 431 of record NZ_JACVYG010000180.1, on the reverse strand, counting down.
GACCGAAACACTGGCGTGGCCGGAGACCGACAGGCCACGTCGTGCCGGAGTGTCCTCCTTCGGCGTGTCCGGCACCAACGCGCACCTCATCCTCGAACAGGGGCCCGACCGCCCTGACGAGGCGTCTGCCGTGGACGACGGGCCGACCGGGGTGCCCTGGCCGCTCTCCGGGCGCACCCCTGAGGCCCTGCGGGCGCAGGCGGCCCGGCTGGCCGAGCACCTCCGTGACCGTCCCGACCTGCGTCCGGTCGATGTGGGCCTGTCGCTCACGACCTCGCGCACCGCTCTCGCCTGCCGTGCCGTGGCCTTCGGCCCGGACGACCTCGACCGGCTCGCCACCCAGGACCAGGCCATGCGCACCCTCGACTCCCGTCCGGTGTGGGTGTTTCCGGGGCAGGGGGCGCAGTGGGTGGGGATGGCGGTGGAGTTGT
>NZ_JACVYG010000018.1:145059-163333 GCF_014712245.1 Streptomyces sp. 5-10 | reverse complement strand
CGCGAACCCGCCACCACCACCGCACGCTCCGACAACACCGCCCGCCGAGCGACCAGCGCACCCGCCACATGCGACAGCGTCGCACCGTCCTCAGCCTCGATGAAAGACGCCAGCCGCTCCGCCTGGCCCACCAGCGCACCGGCACTCCGCGCCGAGACGACGAGCGGCGCCACGCCATTTGCGGCCGCCGGGGTCACCGGCGCCTCTACAGGCGCCGCGGGCTCCTCGGGTGCCTCCTCCAAGATCACATGCGCGTTGGTGCCGCTCGCGCCGAAAGAGGAGACGGCGGCCCTGCGCGGCCGACCCGTGGCCGGCCACTCCCGCGCCTCCCTGAGCAGTTCGACCGCGCCAGCCGTCCAGTCCACCTGCGGCGTCGGCTCCTCGATGTGCAGCGTCGGCGGCATGACGCCGTGCCGCATCGCCTCCACCACCTTGATGACGCCGGACACACCCGCCGCCGCCTGGGTGTGGCCGATGTTGGACTTCAGCGAGCCGAGCCACAGCGGGCGGTCGGCGGGCCGGTCCTGGCCGTAGGTGGCCAGCAGGGCCTGGACCTCGATCGGGTCGCCCAGGGAGGTGCCGGTGCCGTGGCCCTCGACGACGTCGATGTCCTTCGTCGACAGTCCCGCGTCGGACAGGGCGCGCCGGATGACCCGCTGCTGTGAGGGCCCGTTGGGTGCGGTCAGGCCGTTCGAGGTGCCGTCCTGGTTGACCGCGCTGCCACGCAGCACGGCCAGGATCCGGTGGCCGTTGCGACGGGCCTCCGACAGGCGCTCCAGGACGACCACGCCCACGCCCTCGGCCCAGCCAGTGCCGTCGGCGGTCGAGGAGTACGCCTTGCACCGGCCGTCGGCGGAGAGGCCGCGCTGGTGGGCGAACTCCACGAAGGCGTCCGGGCTGGACATGACGGTCGCACCGCCCGCGAGGGCGAGCGAGCACTCGCCTCGCCGCAGTGCCTGGGCCGCCAGGTGCATCGCCACGAGCGAGGAGGAGCAGGCCGTGTCGACGGTCACCGCCGGACCCTCGAAGCCGAACACGTACGACACGCGTCCCGACGCCACGCTCGAGGAGGTGCCGGTCATCACATAGCCCCGGACGTCCTCGGGGACCTGCCGCAACCGGGTGACGTAGTCGTGGTGGACGATGCCGGTGAAGACACCGATGTCACGGCCCCGCGTGGAGAGCGGGTCGATGCCGGCGCGTTCCAGGGCCTCCCACGAGGTCTCCAGGAGCAGCCGCTGCTGCGGGTCCATCGCCAGCGCCTCGCGCGGCGAGATCCCGAAGAGTCCGGCGTCGAACTGGGCCGCGTCGTGCAGGAATCCGCCGACGCGGGTGTAGGTGGTGCCGGGGTGGGTGGGGTCCGGGTGGTAGAGCTTGTCGACGTCCCAGTCCCGGTCCTGAGGGAAGCCGGAGAGCGCGTCGCGCTGCTCGATGACCAATCGCCACAGTTCCTCGGGGGTGTTGACTCCGCCGGGCAGACGGGTGCTCGTGGCGATGATGGCGATCGGCTCGTCGGGTTCCGCGGGCACGGCCGGTATGGATCGGGCGACGCCGTCGGACGCCGTCGCCCCTTCCTCGCCGAGCAGTTCGGCGCGCAGGTGTCCGGCGAGGGCGGACGGGGTCGGGTAGTCGAAGACGAGGCTGCTGGGGAGGCTCATGCCGGTGAAGTCGTGCAACCGGTTGCGCAGTTTGACGGCGCTGAGGGAATCGAAGCCGAGGTCCTTGAGCGGCTGGTTCTCGTCGAGCGCGTCGGCGCCGGTGTGGCCGAGGACGACGGCTGCGCTTTCCTTCACTAGGTCCAGCAGGACGCGCTGCTGTTCGGTGGCGCCGAGCGTGGCGAGCCGGTGGGCCAGCGGTCCGCTCTCGGCGGCCGACCGGCCGACCACTCGCCGGACGAGCGGCCCGTCCTCCGTGGCCTGCGCCTCGCGGACAGCGGGAGTGGCGGCGACGGTGGCACTGTCGAGGCGGCCCAGGGTCACCGGGCCGAGCGCAGCAACCGGTTCACCCGTGTGGTCGGCGAGCTCCACGAGGTGGCGTCCGCCCTCGACGGGCGTGACCCGCAGCCGCAGGGCCGTGGCGCCCTCCGCGTACACGGCCAGGTCGGCGCAGGCTGTGAGGTCGAGCGCGCTCTCGCCGGTACGACCGGCCAGGAGGCGAAGGACGGTGTCGAGGAGTACGGGGTGGAGCGTGAACCCCGCTGCCTCGCCGACGAGTTCCGGGGGCAGGGAGAGGTCGGCGGTGAGCAGGCCGTCCTGTTCCGTGAGGCCGCGTACGCCGTGGAGGTCGCGGATGTCCGCCGGGGCGTCGTCGGCTCCGGTGGCCAGCCAGGTGCGCAGGTCGAAGGAGGGCCTGGGCAGGCCGGGCCGGAGCAGGGCGCGGGCGTGGCGCGTCCAGGTGCCGGCCTCGTCGCCGGAGTGCCTGCTGTGGACGGCGACCGGGCGCAGCCCGTCTCGGCCGGGGGTATCGACGTGGACGCGCAGCTGGAGGTGACCATGTTCGGGCACGGTCAGCGGTGTGTCGACGGTGATCTGCTCGGCGGCGCCGCTGCCCGTCTCGGTGCCGGCGTGGAGCAGCAGGTCGAGGAGCACGGCGGCCGGAACGGTGCCGGTGGCGGGGTCGAGGAGCCGGCCGAGCGCGCGCCGGTCGAGCCGCCCGGTGAGCACCACGCGGGTGCCGCCGTTGCCGGCCGTGCCGACGTGGTCCTGGTCGGGGATCTCGACGGCCGTGCCGAGCAGCGGGTGCCCGGCGGCGCGGGCGCCGAACGCCTCGGCATCGATGGCGGTGGTCTCGGGTCCGACCCAGTACCGCTGGTGCTGGAAGGCGTACGTGGGCAGGTCGGCGCCGATCGCGGTGGCCGGGGCGCCGAGGAGGGCGGGCCAGTCGATGTCCGTGCCGCGGACGTGCAGTTCGGCGAGCGCGGTGAGGACGGCACTCTCCTCGGAGCCGTCCTCGCGCAGGGTGGCAACGCAGCCCCGGTGGTCCGGGCCGAGCGTGCCAAGGGCGAGGGCGGTCAGGCCGCCGCCGGGCCCGATCTCCAGGAAGGTCCCGGCGCCTTGGTCGCGCAGCGCGGCGACCGCGTCGGCGAACCGTACGGCGTGGCGGACCTGGTCGACCCAGTACTCCGGGGTGGCGAACCGGCCGTCCTCGGCGGGGGCACCGGTGAGCGTGGAGACGACCGGGACGGTGGCCGGCCGGGGGCGCAGCCGGGCGACGACGGCGCGGAACTCGTCGAGCATGGGGGCCATCAGCGGCGAGTGGAAGGCGTGACTGGCCGTCAGGCGTTTGGTCTTCCTGCCCTGCTCGGCCAGTCGTGCGGCCACGGCCAGGACGGTGTCCTCGGCGCCGGAGAGCACGACGGCGTCGGGTCCGTTGACCGCGGCGATCGCGATCTCGCCCGAGGCCTCGGCCAGCAGCGGCGTCACCTCGGCCTCGGTCGTCTGTACGGCGACCATCGCGCCGCCCTCGGGCAGCGCCTGCATCAACCGGGCGCGGGCGGCGACCAGTTCGCCCGCCTCCGCCAGGTCGAGGACTCCGGCCGCGTGGGCGGCGGAGACCTCGCCGACCGAGTGTCCGGCGACCAGGTCCGGCCGTACGCCCCAGGATGCGAAGAGCCGGACCAGCGCGGTCTCCAGGGCGAAGAGACCGGCCTGCGTGTACAGGGTGCGGTCGAGCAGTGCGGCCTCGGCCGTGCCGGGCTCGGCGAACACCACCTCGTGCAGCGGGCGCGCCAGGTGGCCGTCCAGGTGCCGTTCGACGGCGTCGCACGCGGCGGCGAAGGCGTTCCGGAAAGCCGGGTACAGCGCGGCGAGTTCGCGGCCCATGCCGGCCCACTGGCTGCCCTGTCCGGTGAAGAGGAAGGCCAGCTTGCCCTCGGCAGGGCTGCCGGTGACGGTGGCGGCGGTGGGCGTACCGTTGCTGAGCTCGCGCAGCGCATCGGCGAGCTGCTGCCGATCGGCGGCCAGCAGGATCGCCCGGTGGTCGAACCGGGCGCGAGTGGTGGCCAGTGCGTGCGCGGTGTCGGTGAGGGACAGCTCGGACCGCGCATCGACGAAGCGGGCGAGGCGCCCGGCCTGGGCACGCAGAGCCACCGCCGTCCGGGCCGACACGGGCACGGGCAGGAGAGCGGGAAGTGACGGTACGGGTTCGGCGGCGGACGCCGAGGCGACACCAGACGCCGGATCACCGTCAAGCCCCGGGCGCACGGCAGACGCCGAGGCGACGCCAGAGGCCGGATCACCCGCCGCCCGCGAGGACGCCTCAGCGTCCTTCACCGGCGTCTGCTGGATCACGACGTGCGCGTTGGTGCCTCCGATACCGAAGGACGAGACGCCGGCGCGCCGCGGGTGCCCGGCCTCCGGCCACTCCCGGGCCTCGGCGAGCAGTTCGACCGCGCCCGCGGACCAGTCCACGTGGGTCGAGGGCCGGTCCACGTGCAGCGTGCGGGGCAGGACGCCGTGCCGCATCGCCATGACCATCTTGATGACGCCTGCCACGCCGGCCGCGGCCTGCGTGTGACCGATGTTGGACTTGACCGAGCCGAGCCACAGCGGGCGGTCGGCAGGCCGGTCCTGCCCGTACGTCGCGAGCAGCGCCTGCGCCTCGATCGGGTCGCCGAGCACCGTTCCCGTGCCGTGGCCTTCCACCACGTCCACGTCCGACGTCGACAGACCGGCGTCGGCGAGCGCCCTGCGGATCACCCGCTGCTGCGAAAGCCCGTTCGGCGCCGTGAGCCCGTTGGACGCACCGTCCTGGTTGACCGCGCTGCCGCTGACCACCGCGAGGACCTGGTGGCCCCGGCGGCGTGCGTCGGAGAGCCGCTCGACGAGGAGCACGCCGACGCCCTCGGACCAGCCGGTTCCGTCCGCAGCGTCGGCGAAGGCCTTGCAGCGACCGTCCCGGGAGAGGCCGCGCTGCCGGGAGAACTCGACGAAGGTCTCCAGGTTGCCCATGACCATCACACCACCGGCGAGGGCCATGGAGCACTCGCCCTGCGTGAGTGCGCGGGCCGCCAGGTGCAGGGCGACGAGAGAGGACGAGCAGGCCGTGTCGATCGTGATGGCCGGGCCCTCGAAGCCGAACTGGTAGGCGATCCGGCCCGAGAGGACGCTGCCGGAGCTGCCGGTCAGGCGGAAGCCCTCGACGCCGGACGCGTGGTGCATCCGTACGGTGTAGTCGTGGCTGTTGACACCGACGAACACGCCGATGTCCTTACCGCCGAGCGTTGTCGGGTCGATCGCGGCGCGTTCGAACGCCTCCCAGGAGGTCTCCAGGAGCAGCCGCTGCTGCGGGTCCATCGCGAGCGCCTCGTTCGGGGAGATCCCGAAGAAGGCAGCGTCGAATCCGGTCGCGTCGTCCAGGAACGCGCCGTACCGTGCGTAGGTCTTGCCGACGCTGTCCGGGTCGGCGTCGTAGTGCCGGTCGATGTCCCAGCCGCGGTCGTCGGGGAACTCTCCGATGACGTCGACGCCTTCGGCGACCAGGCGCCACAGGTCTTCAGGGCTCTCTACACCGCCCGGGAAGCGACAGGCCATCGCGACGATGGCGATCGGATCGTCCGAGAGGGCGGCCACGGTGCCGATGGTGCGCTTCCCAGCGCCCTGCTCCTGGCGGTCGCCTTTCTGGTCGTCTTCGTTCCGCTGTTCGTCGTCGCCGAAGATCCGCACGCGCAGGTGGTCGGCGAGCAGCATCGGCTTCGGGTAGTCGAAGACAATGGTAGAGGAGAGGGTGAGACCAGTCGCGGCCGCGAGCCGGTTGCGCAGCTCTACGGCGGTTAGCGAGTCGAAGCCGGCGTCCTTGAAGGCACGGTCGGCGCGCACGGCATCGGCCTTGGAATGGCCGAGCACTTGGGCGGCGTTCCGGCGGACAAGATCGACCAATGCCTCGGTGCGCTCCTGGTTGCCCAGGTTGTGGAGCCGCTGCCGCAGGGAGTCGGTACCGGCCGCGAGCATGGCTTTGGCCGCAGGCCGAGGAGAAGGCGCAAGGCCGCGCAGCAGGGGGGCTACTGCGGTTCCGGCGCGGGCGGACGCCCGCAGGGAGGGCAGATCGAACCGGGTGGCCACGAGGGCGGCGGAAGTCCCTTCACCTACCTGCAGAGCGGTGTCAAAGAGCGCCATGCCCTCGGAGGCGGAGAGACCGACCATGCCTAGGCGCCGGGTGCGGTGTAGGTCCACGGCACCAAGGTGTCGGGTCATGGCACTGACGTCACTCCAGTAGCCCCAGGCGAGGGAGACACCGGGCAGACCCGATCGGCGGCGGTGGAGGGCAAGGGCGTCCAAGGAGGCGTTGGCTGCGGCGTAGTTGCCCTGGCCGGGGTTGCCGAGGACTCCGGCGGCGGAGGAAAAGAGGATGAACGCCGCAAGGTCGATGTCCCGGGTCAGCTCGTGCAGGTGCAGTGCGGCATCTAGTTTCGGCCGCAGGACGGTGTCCACACGGTCCGGGGTCAGGGCGGTGACCACGCCATCGTCGAGTGTGCCTGCGGTGTGGACCACGGCGGTGAGCGGGTGTGTGTCTGGTACGGCGGCCAGGAGCGCCACGACGGCGTCCCGGTCGGCGGTGTCGCACGCGGCGATAGTGACGGTTACGCCGAGCTCGGTCAGTTCCTCGTGCAGCGCCGCTGCCCCTTCGGCGTCTGGTCCGCTGCGGCTGGCCAGCAGCAGGTGCCGTACGCCGTGCTCAGTCGCCAAGTGTCGCGCGACGAGACCGCCGAGCATACCGGTACCGCCGGTGACGAGGACGGTGCCGTCGGGGTGGAGCTCGCGCCGCGGGCCTTCGGGGAGCGGGGCGCGCTCCAGTCGAGGTACTGAGACCACACCACCGCGCAGACGGACCCGCGGCTCACCTGCGGCCACCGCAAGTGCCACGGCCTTCGCTACTGTCAATACCTCCGATGTCTCCGAGGTCGACGGACCGTCGCGGTGCTCGACTTCGTCGCGGTCGACAAGGACGATACGGTCCGGGTGCTCCGACTGCGCTGAACGTAGCAGTCCCGCCACAGCGGACCCGGCGAGATCGTCCTCGGCGTCGCTGGGCAATGTCACGACGAGGCGGCTGTGCGCCAGGGCTGGCTCCGCCAACCAAGCCTGGAGAACGGCCAAGGCCGCGGCGACGGCCTCACGCGGGTCGGCGGGCATGCGCCCGGCCTCGTACATCAGGAGGCTCGGTACCGCTGTGCCGTCCGCCGCGCAGGCGGCAATGTCCTCGGGGTCGACGACCGTCGCCGTGGTGTAGGCGTGGTCGGGCACCTCGCACGCGGAAACGGGCAGTTCGGTCCAGTCGACTCGGAACAGGGCGGCAGGTGCTGACGTGTCCGCGATCACTTCCGGTTCGGGCGAGTGCGGCTCGGCGACGACAGCATCGGCGGTCAGCACGGGTGCGCCGGTGGCATCGCTGAGCTCAAGGCGGGTCTCACCAGTAGTGGTACAGGACGAGCGGACACGCACCGCGGCGGCGCCGGAGGCCAGCAAGGTCACCCCGCTCCACCGGGTCGCGATCATGTCCGCGGGGAGGGTCGTTCGGATCGCTGCGTTGAGCAGCGCCGGGTGCAGGCCATAGCGGTCGGCGTCGCCGATCTCCTCGTCGAGGGCAACATCGATCGCGGGACCGTTCTTGGGCCACGCGCCGCCGGAAGTAGCCAAGGCCACCGGCCCGGGCGCAAGCGTGCCGGTGGCGTGGCGGGTCCATATGGCGTCCAGGCCGGCGTCGTCCGGCTTGGAGTGCACCTCGACCGGCCGCCGCCCCTGCTCGTCGGCCTTCCCGACGGTCATCTGTACGGCCCTGCCACCGTGCTGGGGCAGCACGACGGGCTGCTGCACCGTCAGCTCCTCGACCACGGGGCTGCCGACCTCGTCGCCGAACCGGATGGCCAGCTCAACCAGCGCCGCACTCGGCACGACGAAGGCGTCGCCGACAGCGTGATCGCCAAGCCACCGGTGGGCGGCTGCCGACCACCACGAGGTTGTCATGAAACCGCCGGTGTCTGGCCGGCCGACTATCGCTCCGATGAGCGGGTGGTCGGCAGCAGTTTGCCCGAGGGATGCGGCATCGACCGCAGGCTCGGTCTTCAGCCAGTAGTGCTGGTGGTCGAAGGCATACGTCGGAAGGTCGACGTGCACCGTGCCGGAGCCGCTTCTGGCCGGGAGAGCCACGCTCCAGTCGACGGGGAGGCCCCGGACGAACAGCTCAGCCATCGATGTCAACAGGCGGCGGAACCCGCCCTCGTGACGGCGCAGGGTGCCAGCGACGAGAGCCGCCCCGCCATGGATGTCGACGATCTCGTTGACCGGCTGGACCAGAACCGGATGGGCACTCGACTCCACGAATACCGTGTGACCGCTGGCCAGCAGTTTGCGGACGACGGGTTCGAAATCAACCGGCTGGCGGCAGTTCTCGAACCAGTAGTCGGCCGTCAGTTCGGGGCCCTGCACGACCTCACCGGTGACGGTCGAGTACAGCGGCACGCGGCCCCTGCGAGGGCGCACGAAGGACAGCAGCTCGGCAATACGGCCGCGCAACCCGTCGACCTGTGGGGAGTGCGAGGCGACTGTCGCAGGCACGATCCGAGCCCGGATCCCTCGCTCGTTCAGCGCCGCTATCAGATCTTGGAGCGGCCCGGGTGCCCCGGCTACGGTCACGAGGCGGGGGCTGTTGACGCCCGCGACGGACAACAGGTCTCCGAACGGCGTCAGCCACTCCTCCACCTCTTGCCGGGACAGTGCAACGGACGCGACCGCGCCTCGCCCCACCAGTTCGTCGGCGAACAGCTGTGAGCGCAACACCACAATGCGTGCAGCGTCCTCCAACGACAGTGCGCCCGCCACACACGCGGCGGCGATCTCGCCCTGCGAGTGACCGATCACCGCGTCCGGCACCACCCCCACCGATTCCCACACCGCCGCCAGACCCACCATCACGGAGAACAACGCCGGCTGAATCACATCGATCCGCTCCAACAGCTCGGCCGGAGCTTCCCCCCGCAGCACATCAACGAGCGACCAGTCCACCCACCGCTCAAACGCCGCCGCACACTCCCCGACCCGCTCCGCAAACACCGGCGACGAGTCCAGCAGCTCACGACCCATCCCCACCCACTGCGAACCCTGCCCCGGAAACACCAGAACCGTCCGCCCAGAAGCGGCACCAAGCGACCCGCCGGTGACCACACCGGGATGGGACTCGCCCCGCGCCAGCGCACCAAACCCCGCCAACGCCTCCTCACGCGAACCCGCCACCACCACTGCACGCTCGGACAGCACCGCCCGCCCTGACGTCAACCCCACCGCGATCTCCGGCAGGGCCACACGCTCGGTGGAACTGATGAACGACACCAGCCGCTCTGCCTGCCCCACCAGCGAACCAGCACTCTTCGCTGAAATGACCAAGGGCACCACGCCCTGTCCGGTCTCCACCAGCCCCGGCTCAACAGGCTCCGGGGCTGCGGACTGCTCAACAGGGGCCTGTTCCAGGATCACATGCGCGTTCGTGCCGCTGACACCGAAGGAGGAGACCCCCGCTCGGCGCGGCCGGTCGGTGCCGGGCCACTCCCGCGCCTCCGTCAGCAGCTCCACCGCACCCATCGACCAGTCCACCTGCGACGATGGAGCATCGACGTGCAGGGTCGCGGGCATGACGCCATGCCGCAGCGCCTGCACCATCTTGATCACACCAGCCACACCCGCGGCCGCCTGCGTATGACCGATGTTCGACTTCAACGACCCCAGCCACAACGGCCGATCCTGCGGCCGGCCCTGCCCGTACGTCGCCAGCAGCGCCTGCGCCTCGATCGGATCACCCAGCACCGTACCCGTGCCATGCCCCTCCACCACATCCACATCGCCCGCCGACAAACCCGCGCTGGCAAGCGCCTTACGGATCACCCGCTGCTGCGACGGACCATTCGGCGCCGTCAGACCATTCGACGCACCATCCTGATTCACCGCACCGCCACGGACCACCGCAAGCACACGATGCCCATTACGCCGCGCCTCCGACAGCCACTCGAGGACGATCACACCGGCGCCTTCGGCCCAGCCCGTGCCGTCCGCGCCATCCGCGTACGACTTGCACCGGCCGTCCGGGGAAAGCGCGCGTTGGCGCGAATACTCTACGAAAGTGTCCGGCGTCGCCATCACCGCCGCGCCGCCTGCCAGCGCCATCGAGCACTCTCCCTGGCGCAGTGACTGGACTGCCAGGTGGATTGCGACAAGGGACGAGGAGCAGGCCGTGTCAACAGTCACGGCCGGGCCCTCGAAACCGAACACATACGACACACGCCCCGAGGCCACGCTCGATGCCGTGCCCGTGGCTATGAAGCCTTCGAGCTCCGCCGGAGCTGCACCCGCCGTACCATATCCGTGTCCCATCAGACCGGAGAAGACACCGACGTCCCGGCCCTTCAACGTCCCCGGGTCGATTCCGGTCCGTTCCAGGGCCTCCCAAGAGACCTCCAGCAACAGTCGCTGCTGTGGATCCATCGCCATCGCCTCACGCGGCGAGATCCCGAAGAAGCCCGCATCGAACAGGCCGGCCCCCGACAGGAACCCACCCTGATCGGTGTACGACGTACCCCTCTTGCCCGGGTCGGAGTGGAACAGGCCATCCAGATCCCAGCCACGGTCATCAGGGAAGCCCGACAGCGCATCCCGGCCCTCACTGACCAACCGCCACAAGTCCTCAGGACTCGCCACCCCACCCGGCAGACGACACGCCATACCCACGATCGCGATCGGCTCACCGAGGTCGGCCGGTGTTGCCGTGGGCGTGGCCGACGAGGCTGCATCGGTGTCGTTCAGCCCCAGGATTCTGGCCCGAAGATGTGCGGCGAGGGCCTCGGGAGTCGGGTGGTCGAAGGTCACGGTGGTGGGCAGGCGCAGCCCGGTCCGTTCGGTCAGGCGGTTGCGCAGCTCGACGACGGCGATAGAGCTGAGACCGAGGTCTCGGAAGGCACGACCGGGCGGGATCGGCTCGGTGTTTTTGAGGGCGATGACGTCGGCAGTCTGCTCGCGGACCAGTTCGCCGAGCAGATCGAGTTGGTCCCGCTCGTCCAGGTTTGCCAGGTGGGCGCGCAGAGCATAGGTCACTGTCTCGTCGGCGTGGGCAACGCTGCTGGGATCTTGTTCGATCAGGGTGCCGAGAAGCGCCTGCAGGCGGTCGCCCTGGTGCATGTTGGTCGGCCGGAGCGCCAGCAGGCACGGCAATCCTGTTTCGATCAGTGCGTCGAAGGCGCCAGGGCCCGCGTCCGGCTGGCCGAGCGCCAGCAATTGGCCAGGCATTCCACGCAGTCGGCGGTCGCGGATCACGGCCTCGGTAAGGGCGGCGGTCACCACCGCCGAGGCAAGGCCGTCGGGCTGCACACCCACCAGTGCAGCAGCCTCGGTCACTGCGACGAACGCGGCGAGATCGCCGTCGGCGGTGAAGTCATGTAGCGCTTGGGCAAGTTCAGGATCATCAGCGGTGTGCACGACCGCCGATACGGGGCCGGTCCTGGTCAGCGCCTCATACAGGTCCGCCGAATCCGAGCCGTCGGCCACGACATGGACGATGTCCACGCCCTCCGGCAGCGGCTCGTCCTGGCTGCAGCCGTCGTAGGTATTGGTTGCGTGGACGAGCACGAGGTGGCGTGTTCCGTGCGCGGTGACCAGGTGTCGGGCGAGGGCCGCACCAGTCTTCGTGTCGGCACCAGTGACGACCACGGGGCCGTCAAACGCCGCCACGGCAAGATCCGTCCCGTCGACGACGGGTAGGCGGATGAACCTGGGCCGCAGCAGCTCCCCGTCCCGTACGGCGAGCTGGGGCAGGCCTGAAGCAACGGCGGCGATCAGCGCCGCAGCATACTCGGGCTCCGGGGTACGAGGCTCGACGTCGACGATTGTCAGCGGTGCGCCGTCGTTCCCGTCGGCCTGTGCAGCCCGTGCGGCCGCCCACAGCGCAACTTCGGCGCACTCTGGTGTCCCGTCCCGGTCGGTGGCGCCCATCGCGCCCCGGGTGAGGACGACGAGCCGGGGCCCGCTCTCCTTGTCCCGTCCAGCACAGGCTGACGTCAACGTGCCCGCGTCCGCCTCCGCGAGGACCGTCACGTCGGTGGCCGCGTCAGGAGTGGTGCGTGACGTTGCAAGGTCGGCGTATTGCTGTACGTCGGCGACGCCGGCCGCCCGGAGTGCGGCGGCCAGGCCGTCGGTGACGGCGGTCCGGCCCACTACTGCCCAGCGCAGTTCTTCCGGTGCGCCGGAGGAGCTTGCCACTCTGCTCCACTCCCTCAGCATCAGTTCCTCGTGGTGGCCGTCGGCGGCGTATCGCAGCCGGGCCGGCAGGTCAGCGAGGAGGCGGCGGATGACCTTCCCCGAGGCAGTTCTGGGGATGGTCCGGGCCTCGTATATGCGCTCGGGGAGCTTGTGGGGGGAGAGTTGGGCGCTGCAGTGGTCGAGCAGCCGGGCGAGGTTGATGCCGTCCGGACCGGGGACTACCCAGGCGACGGGGACCTCGCCGAGGGTGTCGTGGGGCATGCCCGCGACTGCGGCGTCGGCCAGTCCCTCGGCCCCGCGCAGGGCGGTCTCGATCTCGTCGGGGTGGATGTTCTCGCCACCGCGGATGATGACGTCCTTGAGGCGGCCGCAGATGGTGAAGTAGCCGGCTTCGTCGCGCCGGGCCAGGTCGCCGGTGTGGAACCAGCCGTTCTGCAGGGCCTCGGCGGTGGCCTGCGGGCTGTTGTGGTAGCCGACCATGACGTTCGGCCCGCTGACCCAGACCTCGCCTTCCTGCCCGGCGGGCACGTCCTGCCCGGTGCGGGGGTCGACGATCCGGACTCCGACACCGGGCACGGGGAGGCCACAGGAGCCCTCGACCACGTGGCCGTCGGGTGGGTTGATGGTGATGGCGCCGCAGGTTTCGGTGCTGCCGTAGGCGTCGACGAGGGGGACGCCGAAGGTCTCCTCAAAAGAACGGCGCAGGCCGGGACCGGTGACGGCACCTCCGACGAGACCGATCCTCAGGTCGGGCAGCGAGAGGCCGGTGCGTCGGGCGATGCGGACCAGGTGGTGGTAGGTGGTGGGGACGCCAGCCAGGAAGGTGGAGCGGTCCTCGCGCAGGGCGGTCAGGATGTCGTCGGCTGAACTGCCGTCCATGATCCGGGCGGTGGCGCCGGAGACGGTGACGGACAGGACGCAGGCGATGTGAGACAGGCTGTGGAAGAGCGGCAGTGGCCACAGGACCCGGTCATGCTCGGAGAGTCCGGGCACGGGTATGTAGCAGGAGGCAACGGAGTAGAGGCAGTTGCGCTGGGTGGACAGGACGCCCTTGGGGCGGCCGGTGGTGCCCGAGGTGTAGAACATCCAGGCCACCTCGTCAAGGCCGAGGTCGTCCGGGGCTTCGGTGACGGGCTCGGTGGCGGCGAGTTCCTCATACGCTGCGGTGCCCGGGGGCAGAGTGTGGACAGCACCGGCGCCGGGGGCGCCGGCCACGATGACGGACACTCCGCGTGTTGCATGGGGAATTGACTGAAGAAGAGTTTCAGCATGTGCGGTGCCTGTGACGGCGAACGCCGCTGCGCTGTCGGCCAGGAGGTATTTTATTTCCGCCGGGGCGGCCTGTGGGTTGATCGGTACCCCGATGCCGCCAGCCCGCACCACGGCGAGGTAGCTCTCCACCATCGCGACGGAGTTGCCGAGGCACAGGGCAACCCGGTCGCCGCGCCGGACACCGAGGCCGGCCAGGTGACCGGCCAGCCTCCGCGTCCGTGCGTCGAGCTCTCCGTAGGTGACCGCTTGCCGGTCATCCTCGAAAGCGATCTTGTCCGGGAACCGGCCCGCGTTCTCCCTCAGGATGACCGGTAGTGGGGTAATCAGGTCGGGAAGCACCTTGACTCGAAATCCTTCCGGCTATCGGGGATAAGCCTGCTGGTCCGGGACCGTGTACAGATGTGGGGGGGCGAGTTGAGTCAGCTCCACCGTGTGCGGGTCGGCTTCCGGGCCTGCGGTGTGCTGGGCCGCGTGGATCAGCCTTGGCCGTGCGATCGGGGCGCCGCGGCGTGCGGTAGGAACGGTTACCAGGAGACGGGCAGGCTCTTCACAGAGAACACGGATTGCCTGGTCCGTAGCGGAACCTCGTCGGTCGGCACGGCCAGCCGGAGGTCGGGGCAGGCCTCCAGGAGGGAGCGGAGGCCGATCTTCAGCACCGCGTCCGCACGCGCAGGGCGTTTCTTCAACGTTCCACCTGGCCCTGGTCCGGCGCGTCGTTCCGCCCCCGCGCGGCGACCCGCCGACCCCCACCGGAGGGGAAGGGAGGGGACGGCGAACCGGTGCAGACCTCTACGGGTCCGCAGGCGCGCAGGAAATTCAGACGGACAGTTTCTTGAGCGTCTCCTCGGCGGTCGCCAGGGACTTCTCACCCAGCGGCTTGAGCGCTGCCATGTCCGGCACGATCGCGGCGAGGGTCAGCTCGGCGTGCACGAAGGTGAGGTCGTCCGCGAGACCGATCGAGCTCAGCACGGCCCGCAGGTACGCCTCCTGGTAGTCCCAGCCCTCGCGCGGGGTGCCCGGCGCGTAGGAGCCGCCGCGCGCGGTGACCACGATGACCTTCTTGCCACTGAGCGCACCGGAGTCGGCCCCCGGGGGGATCATGTGGGCCGGGCTGACCAGAAGGTCGATCCAGGCCTTGATGGTCGACGGGATCGTGTAGTTGTACATCGGCACGCCGAGCACGATCGTGTCGGCCTCGCGCACCTCGGCCACCACCGCGTCGGTGAGCGCCTGCTCTTCGGCCGTCTGACCGTGGTCACCGCTGGGGTTCAGGATGTACTCACGCACGGCGTGAGTGATGTGCGGAATGGGCTGAGCGGCCAAGTCGCGGTAGACGTAGCCGGCATCCGCGTGGTTCTGCCGCCATTGGGTCGCGAAGTACGAGGTCAGCTGACGCGACGTGGAACCCTCATCGCGGATGCTCGCATCGATGTGAAGAAGAGAAGACACAAAGACCCCTGAAGTTTGCTGGGCAGTTCGTCAAGACCGCAGTTGGTCCGCGAAGATCGAGAGCTAACCTGCACGACCCTAGACAGGGCGGTCTTCGCGAGGCATCCCCTGGTCTGGTAGCTCCTGGCTGAAGGCATGAGACCCATGACGATGGCATGTAGGTTTGGCATCATGCGCAGCTAGACAGGCATCTCCCACCGAGCTTTGTCTGAGGTTCCCGCCGCTGCACTGATGTGCCCCTGGACTACGGCTGGCTCGGGCAGCGTATTCCGCGGGAAGTGATCCGCCAGGTACAGGTCCGGGTCGGGTGTCCTGCGGTGGGTCGATGTGTTTCGTGGTCATTCGACTGTCCGAAGGGGTGAAGGTGGAGTCGACGGATGGCCGTGGACGCCTGCTCGCCAGGTCGCTTCAGCCATTGACGAATGGAGCAACCGGTACAACCACCGGCTGCTCCACGCAGAGATAGGTCATGTCCCGCCCGTCGAATCCGAAGCCAACTACTGCACGAATCACGAACCCCGGTTCATGAGCACAATCTGAAGTCTCTAGCGAACCCCAGGGCGATTCAGCCCGTGCCGCCCCGAACCACTTACAACTCCGCGACCGAGCCGGGGCAGGCGATATCTGCTGAGGGCGAGGAGGTTGCCGGTAATGGTACGTGATATGACGTCGAGGCAACCGGGGGATGGTCACGGGTTGGGTGCGTGCCGGTCCGGAGTCCGTTGTGGCGGGCGGGGAGCGGTGGCCGGCCGGGGTGGCTGCTGGTAAACGCCAGCTTTGCAAAAAGCAAAGACTATGGCCGGTTCCACAACCGGTTTCATAGGCTGAGCTGTATTCGCGTCGGCATGCCGCACTCTCCTTTTCTCCTGCGCGTCGGCGCCGGTGGTGTCCCACCCTTTCCGGGGCGCTCGGACAGACCGCCCGCTCGGTCGGGCACGATCACACGGGGCACGCGGGGGCGGGTAATCGTGGCTGAGGTCACAATCGGTGGAAGGTATCGCTCCGGTTGCGTCTCTGCTTATATGGCCGTCAAGACCACTGGCTCCCACCGGAGGTGATCCACATCAGGGAATTCGCTGCCGACGCAGCGGATATCTGTCTCGTCAGGGAATTCTTCTTCCGCGGGGTGGGATGACCGCGGAGATCAACTCATCACTCAAACGCAACCCCCCACAACGAGGACTGATGAGTATGGCACTGACAGGTTATCAATCCGAGCTCCGCGACGTTCTCGGCACGGCAGCAGAAGGCAATGGCGGGCTTCTTCAAGTGATCGGGGGGCCCGGTGTCGGGAAGACCACCTTATTGGGGAGCCTGAAGGAACAGGCGACCGCTTCGGGCGCGGTCTGTCTCACGGCGACCGGATTCGCGGACGACGCCGTCATTCCGTTCAATATCGTGGAACAGCTGATCCGGTCCTCCACCTCCACCGGTGCGTTGGACGTCGTGGCACGCTGGAGGACCGCCGGAGAGCGGTACGCGGAGGCCGAACAGGGCCTGCTGAGAAGTCTGGTCCGGGAGATATCCGATGTGCTGCACGGCATCGCGGGCGGCAGACAACTGATCCTCGCCGTCGATGATGCCGAGCATGCCGACTACCCTTCCCTGATGTGCCTTCTGCATATCGCCCGGCATGCGTCAGGCACTCGCACACTCGTCGTGATGACCAGCGGCAAGACCCGCCACCTGTGCACCCGCATTCACAGCTTCCACCACCTCTACAAGATCGAGATCGGCACCCTCCCGGAATCCGGGGTCGGACGCCTGCTGGAGCGGCACGGCGACGCCGACCTGGCCGACCGGATCCGCGCCTCCTGCCACGCCATCAGCGGAGGTAACCCGAGGCTGGTCAAGGCCCTGTTGCGGGACCACCTCAAGGCCGCTCGGAGTGGGGCGGGCGGCGGTGTCACGGTCGGAGTGGAGTTCACGGTCGGAGCGGAGTTCCAGGAGTCCTATCGCCGGTGCCTGCTACGCCATCAGACGCTGCTCCAGGTGGCCGGAGCGATCGCGGTGCTCGGCCCGTACGCCAGTCCATGGCGGGTGGCCGGTCTCCTCGAATACGGTACGGAACGCGCGTCCCGGGCCATGGACCTCCTCAACTCCGCGGGCCTGCTGGAGGACGGGCGTTTCCGGCACCCCGCCGCCCGTTCCGTCGCGCTGGAGACGCTGGCGGCGGACGACCGGGCCCGGCTCAGCGCGAAAGCGGCCGAACTTCTGTATGCCGAGGGGGCCGAGCCGATCGCGGTGGCGGAACTCCTGGTCACCGCCGGCAAAACGCCGGACCAGAAGGGCGTGGCGGTCCTCTGGCAGGCGGCCCAGAAGAATCTCGACGAGGGCTGCACGGAGGAAGCGATCGCCAGTCTGCGCCTCGCCGACCGCGCCGACCTCAGCCGGCGGGAGCACATGGACATTCTCATGGCGCTGACCGGAGCCTTATGGTCCAGCAATCCGGCGACCGCCGAACCCGAGCTGGACCGCCTGCTGGCCGAGATCCGGGCGGAATCCCCCGCGGACATCCCGGAGCAGTATCAGAGCTTCCTGCTCTTCATGGTGCTGTGGTTCGGCCGGCACACCGACGCGGAAGAAATCTTCACATGGTCGTCGGGCAGTGGTGACACCGAAACCGCGTCCAGTACGGCCGCTCTGCGGGTGACCCGGCAGTGGGTCACCCTCCTCAAACCGATGCTGATCCATGACTTTCCCGGTCAGGATGGACCGGACGGGGAAGTCGACGGTTTGTGGGCGGCCAACCTGGAGCACGGTCTCCAGCTCTCCGTGGACGAGCTGGGAATGGAGATCGGGCACCTTCAGAATCCTCAGCAGGTCGCGGACTTCTCTCCCGACACCATGCATCTCCTGTCGCCCTCCAACCATTTCTGGTTCGCCTACGCATACGCCTGCCGAATCGTCTGGGCATTGGCCGCCAGAGGAGAATCGGAGACAGCGGACCGGCTGTGCGGGGCGCTTTTCACCGCGGCCGACAAACTGAACATGAAGACCCCGTGCGCCGTCGCCCTCTCCATGCGCGCGTATATCCGATGCCGCCACGGGGACTTCACCACAGCCATTGATCTCGCGGGTACGGCACTGCGGTCCATCCCGCCGCGCGGCTGGGGCGTCGCCATCGGATTGCCGCTGTCCGTGCTGGTAGCGGCCCACACCGCCATCGGCAGACTCGAAGAGGCCCAGCGGTATCTGGATTACTGGGTGCCGAAGGAAATGTTCGACAGCGTGGTGGGACTGGAGTACCTCCGGGCCCGGGGGCAGTACTGCCTGGCCACCAACCGCCCGTACGCCGCCCTGAACGACTTCATGGT
>NZ_JACVYG010000018.1:0-145052 GCF_014712245.1 Streptomyces sp. 5-10 | reverse complement strand
AGCACCCGGGGCAGAGCGCTGCGCGTCCTGGCCATGGCCGAGGACCCGGACAAGCGCAGGCTGCTCCTCTACCAGTCCGCCAAGTGCCTGCGTGAGCAGGGTGACCGTTATGAACTCGCCCGCACGCTGACCGAGCTCAGCCAGGACTACCTCAGCACCGGGGAGACCCAACAGGCGCGCACCACCTGGCACGAGGCGCAGAAGCTGATGGACGAGTGCGGGATGAGCGCCCAGCACGAAAGTCGCCGAGAGCTCGTGGTGGACGGTGTTGAGAGCGTCGGGAGCCCCCAACCGCCCCAGGGTGCCGGGGAGGCTCAACACACCGAGGACGACGTCCCCGGCCCGGCGGCCGAGAACGGTGAGCTGCCCGTGCTGTCGGAGGCCGAGTGGCGCGTGGCCACGCTGGCGGCGTCCGGAATGACCAACCGGCAAATCGCCAAGAGCCTCTACATCACCGTCAGCACCGTGGAGCAGCATCTGACCCGCATCTACCGCAAGCTCTCGGTGGGAAACCGGCAGGAGCTGTCACGCCGTCTGTGGCTGCTCATCGGTGCCACGGGAGCGTCCTCCGGCTGAGCGCGCCGCCCGCTGCTGGCGCCGGACCGAGGCAAGGGGGATAGGGGAGTGGTTAGGGGACCAGGGAGCCGGCGCGCGGACCAGACTTGGCAATCCGTAGGCGGCGCAGTGGTGGCGACGGAGCGACTGACGGGACGGACAGGCATGGACGAGATACGCGACTACCCCGAACTGCGGGCTGCTGCATGCCCGTTCTCACCCCCGCCGGGATACGAGGAGCTGCGCGAGCGGTCCGCCGTCACACGGGTGCGGATGTGGGACGGCAGCACCCCGTTCCTCGTCACCGGCTATCACGAGGCGCGGACCGTACTCGGCGACGACAGTTCAGCGCCGACGGCACCCACAAGGCGATGCCACGCTTTGTGAAGTTCGAGGTACCGGCCGATGTATTCAACCTCGGGAGGATGGACGATCCGGAGCACGCCCGGATCCGCCGCATGCTCACCGCGCACTTCACCATCCGGCGCACCGAGGCCATGCGGCCGATGATCCAGGACATCGTGGACGGCCTCCTGGACCGGCTGATCGCCGAGGGGCCGCCGGCCGACCTGGTGGCCGACTTCGCCTTCCCCCTGCCGTCCCAGGTGATCGCCGTGATGCTGGAGGTCTCGGACGCCGACTTCGCCGAATTCCAGCGGGCGTCACAGGGCGTCATGGACTTCACCGTGTCGTCGTGGCGGAGTCCAGCGACGATGTTCGTGTGGTCGGTGAGTCGGAGAGCGCCGATGGCCAGGTTACGCAGGGATGCCATGGCAGGTGGAGCGGTGCAGATACGTACGCGGGAGGCGTCCTCGGTACGTGGTGTCCCTGGCATGGTGGACTTGTTCTCGATGCCCCAGCGGTCGCGAACCCGGCGGGCGATCTCGGTTGCCTCGGCCTGCGCCCCCGGACCGCGCTGAAAACGCTCACCGGCTGAACAACGCCGTCCTGGGCGGCCGTGTGCCTACCAACTGCGAAACTCGGAGGGTCATGGGCTTGATGCGATCGCCTCGACGACTACCGATTTGAGGGATGCGGGCGTGCTGACCGGGCTCTAATTTGGATCTGTGGTTCAGCTTTCATCTGATTGCACTCCTCTCCTCCACCACGGTGATGGGCACCTGGCGGTCCCTGGAAGGGAACGGATGACTACCGAGACTGACACGCAGTTTCCGATGCCCCAGGCGGACGCCTGCCCGTTCGATCGGCCACCTGGCTCGGCGGGTTGCGTACCAAGGCGCCGCTGAGCCGGGTAAAGATCTGGGACGGCAGCCACCCGTGGCTGGTCCCCCGGTACGCCCGCCCCGCGCCCTATCGCGCCGACCGGCGGGTCAGCACAGAACGGGACCGGCCCTGCTACCTGTTGTCCGGTCTGGCGGGACGTGTGAGGACGACACGTCGACTTTCGACGAGATGGATGACCCCGAGCATGCCAGAGCCTCGGCCCAGCCTTTGGATGACTCGGCACACCGTCGTCGGTGAGATGCCGAACAGCG
Source organism: Streptomyces sp. 5-10 (assembly GCF_014712245.1). NCBI lineage: Bacteria > Bacillati > Actinomycetota > Actinomycetes > Kitasatosporales > Streptomycetaceae > Streptomyces > Streptomyces sp. 5-10. Next base: position 143,001 of record NZ_JACVYG010000018.1, on the reverse strand, counting down.
GGGCGAGTTGCGACATCGTGAGATTCGTCCCGTCCAAGACGGCGACCAGCAGCAGCCGTTCCGCCAGCGGAAGCCGCCACGACACTCGCCACCTCAGCCTTCAGCGCCCTGTTCCTGGACGGCTGTAAGTAGCCGCCCGAACTACTCGACTCGTAGTCCGCTGAACGTCTCCACTCACACGCACTCAGCCCTCAACACCCCGTCCACAGACCAGGGAAGAACCCTGACCACGGCCTTCTGTAACGCGCTTTCCTGACGAGCGGCCACTGTCAGATTCTCCCCGGACAAAAGCCCACTGCGGATTCGCGAGATATTGGAGGTTTTCAGGATGGCTAGTTTCCAGGTATTTCTGTCCGGTGGCCCGGAGTATCTTCCGGAGAAAGGAAGGCTGCAGGTCGCCACCTCACTAACGGAGAAGATCAGGCACCGCTTCGGTGGTGGATTCGAGCACTTTGTCCACGAAGGTGAATTCATCACGATTGGCGGAAAAGAGGTCGCCGTCTTCCGCTGGACTACCCGGACCTCTCGTTGGCGCTTGTGCTGTGTGCCCGCCGCGCGATGACCTCCAAGCTTTCGGTACCAGACACAACGATATCGGTCCAGACCCTGGCCAGTTCCACGCGTGAGGAGACCTGCAACTTAGGGAATATCTTCTTCAGGTGGTAAGCTACGGTATGCGGAGACAGAAAGAGATGCTTAGCCGTCTGAGTGTTGGTCATTCCTTGGGCCACCAATTGAGCCACCTTGATTTCCGTCTCGGTGAGATCCACGATCGCCCTCTGTGGACTTATCCGCCAACGGGATTGATGGTGCCTAACACCGAGATCCCATAACCTTTTTTTGATTCGCAATACGTCGCGGGGGGCTCCCGCCGATATATAGGTGTCAGCGCTCCGCTCGAGGATCCGTACGGCCTGATCCTGTTGTGACCGCTCAAGGGCCATGCACTTTCCGATGTCTTCCATCGCCGAAGCTCGCGTCCAGGGCTGGAGTTGCGTCTCGGCTGCGTGCCACATATCGTCCAGATTCTGCTCGAATAGGCCCTTCGCGTGGAGGGCTGATGCGGCCAGAGTTTGGTGGTGTGGGTTCATTCCCGCCAGTTTTTGCGCTATCTTCACTGCTTGTCGCGCCATTGACTTCTGGTCGGTTTTCAGCGCCGATCGCACAAGCCAGGGCGCTGCAGCCGACTGTGACAGGAATACATTCCGGCTGACCGGCCCGAAGTCAACGAGTTCCTCCATAAATGGAGCCACACCCTCAGTCCCCCATTGCGCTTCGCGTACCCGCGCATTTACCCATGCGCACTGCCCCGTCAGCACCGTGAGACGCCCCATGAATGCATCATCGGCGATCATCTGCATATGCGATGACGCAGCATTCACATCAACACGCCGTAAAGCAGCCAATGCCAGGATGAGGCGACTCGCGATACGTAGTTGATCGGCAACCCCGGCTTGCGCAAGCACCTGTTCACTCATGGCTACTGCTGCGTCTAGGTCGCCGGCCATGAAAGCCAGATGCGACCGGGCTAGCAATAGTTCGGCCGGGTAGATCGTCGGACCAAACAGGCTGATATTCGGATCTTCTGGATGGTAGAGAATTTCCCTTACCCGGTCGAATTCTCCTCTCCTTATCAGCATGAAAGGCAACCATATTCTGGTTTGCAGTTCACACTTGCACGAAGAGTCGGCCGCTGCCGACGAGAGGCATTCTTCAATGAGATGCAGGCTGCGATCGGACCATCCATTCAGCCAGAGAGCTATTGCCTGCCCGATGAGTCGACATTTTGCACACGATACCGTGCCAGACAGTATGCGGACAGAACTTCCCGGAAGTGGTCTCGTCACCATTGAGAATCCTGGAATATGGGGGGACAGGGGGTGGTATGCGGCATACTCGGGCCGCTCCAGTTACATGCCGCATGCCGTGAGCGCCGTTATCTGCGGCGAGTTTCTTGATGTCGGCCTGGACGAGACGGGTTCACGATGAGCGCGTCGGCACGGGAGTTGTCCGGATCGATCGGCACGACCGCGACCCTCCGGTCGAAGATCGGCATGCGGGGCGGCAGCACGGTGGCGGTGCGCACCTGTCCCCCTGCTCGGCCAGCCACTCCGCGTAGGTGCGAGTCAGCTCGTCGTGGCGCATGGTGTCCTGATAGAGGTTGCACAAGGTGATTCCTCGTCTCAGCGCTTCCTCGTCGAGAGGGCGGGAGGCATCGAGGCTCGCCTGTGACTGGGCGCCGCCGGGGGAGCACCGCGAGACACTCGTCCTCGACCCCTTGTGCGAGGATCTCAAGTTTCGTCTTGATGGCGTCGATGCCGATCAGTCGTTCTGTGCCGTCGTATAAGAGGCTGAGGGTCGCCGCGGCTTCCGCCACCGCCGCTCTCCTGGCGGCCAACGCCTCTACTTGCGGGGCGAGTTCAACTTCCTGGCTGCGTAACAGCTGTTGAACAGGTAGTCGAAGGTCTCCACGCCGAAGCTTTTCCGCAGCGTGCTCCGTACAGTGGTGACGAAATCCGCCAACGTGTCGATCCGGGTAACATCGAGCTGGCAAAAGACAAGGTCCGCCCCAGTGGCCTCGGCGGCCGAGCGCTCACTGGTAAAATAGGTGCCCATAACTGCGACGCCCGAGCGCTTCAAGTGTTTCACCATACCCATGCCCAGTCCGCGTCCAGCGCCGGTGACCAGGGCAATCTTCCGGTCCGCCATGAGAGTCCGTCTGTCGATGGATTGGTCCTCCCCACGATGGAGGAAACATTCCGCCAGAACGGGATGTTGTCCGCTGGACGGACAACCGCCAGGTCACAGCACGGAAAGCCTGCGTTCCGGTGCGACGGCAGCTCGGTGAACCGGCGCCGCGAACCTTTCCGCAGGCCGCACGCCTGCCGACTTGGGATGCCATCGACGCGACGAGTGGATTGAAGACGCGGAGTGTGTGTAATTCTGATACGCCACGAGCAGGGATAGTTGGGCGTTCGTCCAGCGCCTTCTGGAGGATTGCTACGGGGAACCGGATGCAGGCGACTTCGAACGGCAGAAGCCTCGGGGGTGTCCTGCTGAGCCGTATCAAGTTGCTGGGCGCGATCCTGCAGCCTTCTCCAGGCATGAGCATGGTGCGTCGCCAACCTTGGCTGTCTGTACCTTCAATCTGACAGCTTCCTTGCAGGGGCGTGACAATACCAAACCACTCGTCGGAGAATTGGTGAGTCCAGCTGTCGCCGCTGGTCCGAGAGGATTCATTTTCCACTATCAGTTCCTGCCGGGGCAGGCTACATTTCCGTGCAGTCATCTGTTTTCCCTTGAGTGGGGTCGGGGAAACGAGGATCGGCACACGGCGAAGTCGCCGTGACTCGCGTTGAGACGGAAGGACTATAACGATGGGTCGCAGCACCGTGTGGCTACCGGGGATGACTCTGGTCGTCGACACCCTCACAGGCAGTGGACGGCGAGTGCCGCGCGCTCTCGTGGACGGTCGGCTTCAGAGCCGTCTCGTGGCGCGTGAACCGCCACGGTGCAGCCGTCGGTGCGCAGTCGCAGCCGAATGCCAGTTCTGGCACCTGTCATGGCGATCATACGGTTGGAGTTCTCTCAGTTCACGTGTTTCTCGTCTTTCGTGTGCACTGGTTGGGCCCAGCAAAGTACTGGGGTGTCCCCGCTGCTGGAGCCTAGAACATCGGCACTGTATGCGCTTGAACCACAGCGACATCCGACAGAACATCCGTGCCAAAAGCCGGTGCCGGAACACCACATGCGAGGAGGATCGGAAAGCGAGGAGCACCGCAGCGCGGACCGACGGGCTGCGCTGGGCGCTTCCCGTGGAATTCACCGTCCGGGCCTCGCAGCCGCGAGGATTCGGTGCCTTTGGGCGCGGAAGGCGGACTTCAGGAAGAGGCGGACGACACGCTCGCGGCGTGGGCATCGGCGAAGTCCCAGACAACCGGCAGGAGTTGCTCGGGCGTCTCGGTCTGCGGCATGTGACCGGTGCCCTCCAGCAGACGGAACTCGGCTCCGGGAATGGCCTGTGCGTAGGCGTGTCCGTAGCCCGCGTCCACGACCCGGTCGCTTGTGCCCCAGGCGACCAGGGTCGAGTGGGGCACTTTGGCGAGGCGCTCGGACAGGGTGGGGTCGGCCATGACATGCGGACCCGAATAGACCTGCAGCGTGGCACGGTTGGCGGCCCCGATCGCGCGCTGCGCCTCGGTCAGAGCGCTCGGGTCGAATCGGAACTTCGAGGGGTCGTGGAGGGAGAGTCGGGACAGCTCGACGGGGGTCAGGGAGAAGGTGTCGGCTATGGGGTGGCCCGGGACCTGGATGCCAACGGCGTTGACGAGGATGACGCTGCTGATCCGAAGGCTGCCCAGAGCCGCCAGTTCGGCGGCGATCCAGCCGCCGATCGAGTTGCCGACGACGGCGACGTCCCGCAGATCCAGCGCGTCGAGCAGTTGCGCGTATGCCTTTGCCAGAGTCGTGACGCTGGTCAGCCACTCGGGGCGGTCGGTGCCATCGAAGCCGGGGTGGACGGGGGTGTACACCCTGGCCGGCCGCTGCTCGGCGAGGAGGCTCGCGAACGGGGTCACCGTCTGCGGGCCGCCCCCTCCATGCAGCAGCAGGAAGGGGTGTCCCTGCTCGCTGTAGAGGTCGACGGTGATGTCGAGGGTGCCCTGGTCGAGTGTGAGGGCGTGGGTGTTGCGGTTCATCGCGTGCTCCTGAAGTTCGGTGGGAAGGTGGCCGTCAGGCGAAGTCGGTGGCGGGAGTGGTGGCGTAGCGGCTCATGACCGCGACGGTCGACTCCGGTGTGAGCTCCTGGCCGCCGCCCCGCGATCGCCCGCGCGGCCCAGGTGTCCGAAGCGACCGCCTACCGCTACTTTCCCGACCTGCCGTCGCTGATCAGCGAGACCCTGGCCGACGTCTGGCCGGCCCCCGCCGAGGCGCTAGCGCCGGTCGCGGACTCCACCGACCCCGTCGAACGTGTCGCCTTTGCCTGCGAGTTCCTGCTCCGCGGCGTCCTCGCCCGCCAGGGCGCGGTGCGCGCGATGATCGCCGCCACGATCACCCGGCCCGAGACGGTGACCAGACGACCCGGTATTCGCTTCGGACTCATCGACCATGCGCTCCTGCCCATGGAGGCCACGCTCGGCGGACCGCACCGTGAAGCGTTCGCCCAGCTCAAGCGGGACCTCGCGGTCGTCGTGAGCGCCGAGGCGCTGTTCGCCCTCATGGATCTGTGCGGGCTCGATCCCGACGAGGCCGTCATCAGCGCGGTACATACCGCGAAGACGCTCACCGAGGCGGCGGTGCGTGCGCTGGGCGGTCCCTCGGCGCCGTGAGCCGACGAGTCGATCAGCGTGTGGCTGCTGGCGGTGGGGCGGGCGAGAAGGCCCCCGGCGGTGGATGACCCGGGCCGGCTCCCGCCAAGTGATGTGCGGGGAGGCAGAATTCGGGACGCCGCAGCGGTCGACTCTTCAGGCGAGGCGAGGCGGGGCGAGCAGAAGGGAAGCCGGACTGCGGCTCCGGAACGGGTGCGGACGTCTCCCGTGGCGCCCGGCGTCGTCGGCGTACTGCCCCGATGAGAGGGCCAAGAACTGCCATGCTCCCTTGCGCTGTTGGCGCCGCCTGGAACTCAGGGCAATGCGCCCACTTCCAACGCCCTCTCAGTAACTGTCCGGTCCGACGCAGATGTCGGGCTCGCGGAGGTCGTAGTCCACCTCTCGTAGCCGATCCGCCAGTCCACGGCGCCGGGTTCGGGCAGCTGTGAGGACTCCCCGGGGACAGGAGACGTAAAGGCGGGAAGACCGTACAGCTCCTCGACGTGGTCGTCCTGGGTTTTCATTCGGGCTGCTCCTGCCATACGACGCACCGGGGGTGACGTGCTCAGTTCCACACGTAGCGACTGACAACGCCGGTGACACGGGTGGCGGTCAGCCGCTCCGATCCGGCCAGAGGGTGCGTCGAACTCGAGCCGCCGCAGTCCAGTCGGGTGTGCGGCCAGTGAACGCGACGAGCCGGTCGAGCGGCGAGGCGGCTCCGAAGAGCGCCTGCTGTGCCTAGGGGACACGGCAGCTGTAGTTCTGGTCATGGTTGGTCCTGAAGAGCGTGTCGGCGCTGGTGGCAGGCTCGTGCAATGGCTTGATGGCGGCGGCGCCAGGCCATCCAGTGCAGGATGTGTTCCGCGTCCCGGACTGGTGGTGTGAGGACGAACGCCCGAAGGAGCCGGACGAGTTCGGGGCAGGTCAACGGGACGAGATGGGCTGGTCCGGCAGGGCCGGTCGCGGTCGTGGCAGCGGCGGTCAGGGCGAGGACGACGGATGCGACGAGGGAGAACAGCGACCAGCGCATCCAGGAGTTCCAGCAGGTCGCCTGTCCTTCGTCCAGGCCGGTGAAGGTCTTGCCGAGTTGGAAAGTCTCCTCGATCCGCCACCGTCGGCAGATCACTTCCACCAGCTGGGCGAGGGTGACATCTTCGGCCGACCAGCAGCGGAAGAAGGAGATCTCGCCGGTGTATCGGTGCCGGCGGGCGACCAGGACGCTGGTGCCGTCATCTCCGTGTCCGTTGGGGGTATCGTCCGCACGGACATCGAGCCAGGCCCAGTCGTACTCGCGGGTGCCCTTCGTTCCGTGCCCGGTCTGCATGCGCATCCACTGGGTGAGGCAGTACCTTGTTGATCATCTGGTGGGCCTTCCACCTGCGGCCCGCTCCATCCGTGACCGTGTATGTGTGGGACACGCCGACCGCGCAACCGAGCCCGAACTCCCGCATGCTTCTGCGGAGTTCGCGGCCTGCATACGCATCGTCACCAGCGAACCAGCGTGCCCGGACACCCAGCTTGAGCGCGTTTTTGACCATAGCGGCGGTCTGCTGCAGCTTCGTCGCGAACATGATCCCTTCCGGGACGCCGGCTGCTTCACGGCGTTCCTCGTCACCCTCGCCCCCCTCCAGCCCACCAACTACCCGAGCCTCACACACTGCCAGGCCCATCAGAGAGGGGGAGAACCCGAGCCCCAGCAGCCCCAGCCGGCCTGCTGGCCCCAGGCACTCCGGGCCGTCCGTGGCTGGCTGACGCCCTGAGCACGCCGCAACGCTACTGGCGGGCATGGTCTACGAAGCCCCCGCCCCCAGCACTCCAGGAACTGATCAACACCGTCGGCAACGGCAGACCTCTTGATCTCTACTGCTCGGTCTACAAACCACCGGTAGTGACGTCACGCGGCTCCTTGATCGGCATGGGGTTCATGGCCGACGCCGGGCCGGTGGGCGGTCAGAACTGTGACGGCGCCTTGCCCGGCCGATCGATGTGTTCTGCCCTGGATGTTGACTCCCGGCACCTACAGGCTGCGGAGCTGTCTGAGGGCGATGGTCGGGGCTGATCAGTCCCTGGCCGAGCCGACCGAGCGGGCGTATTCGGTGGGTGTCTGGCCGTAGCGCTTCTTGAAGGCCCGGGTGAAGTGGCTGGTGTCGGCGAACCGCCAGTGGGCGGCGAGTTCTGAGACGCTCAGCCGGGCGGACGGCGCGGTGAGAGCGAGTCGGGCTTCTTCCAGCCGCCGGTGGCGGATGTAGGCGGTCAGTGACTCTCCCGTCGCGGCGAAGGCGCGCTGGAGGGTACGGAGGGAGACGTTGAGCTCGCGCGCGAGCATCCTGGGAGAGAGCTCGGGATCGGCGAGATGGCTATTGACGAGGTCTTTCGCGGCCTGGGCGAGCGTGGGAGCCAGTAGCGGCTCCACGTCGTCGAATCGACGCAGTGCCAGCGCCTTGACCAGTTCGATCAGGGTGCTGTGGGCGGCGTGGACACCGGCCGGGCCGAGGTCGGCGATGGTGTCGTGGATCATGTTCGCGTGGGCCGTGAGCAGGCGCACCTCGGCCGTGTCCACCGGCCCGGTGATGCTCCGGTTCCCGAGGAGCGGCGTGAACGCGGCGGAGGGCAGGCCGAACACCTCCGTCGTGGTACCCGCCGCCTTCCAGAAGTGCACGGGCCGTCCGTGGTGGCGGATGAGGAACTGCCCGCCCGATATGGAGTGTTTGCCGCGATCGGTCGGCTCACCCTCCACATATGCACCCCGCCGGACCACGTGCAGCCATACCAGCTCCTCACTGCCACCCGGAGAACCCGCGCCGCTGATGGACGACGCGTTGTGGGTATTGATCATCACCACCTCAAGCAGTTTGGTGACGCGGCTTTTGGCCTGGAGGTCGCTGATCGTGGCCGGACTGTAGTCCGGCATGGGGAAAGCGTCGCCTATCTGCCTCTCCCACTTGTATCGGAAGGCATGGAATCCTTCCGGTACGGCGCCGGGGATGGTGGAGTCCAGGGAGTACCCCCCGAACAAGCCGTCAGCCCCCGCTCCAGCTCCGCTCTTCACCCTTCCGATCCACCTCCACGCGTCACTCCCACAGTGGTGCTGTCACGTTACCGGCGTAGGCGAACGTGTTGTTGGTTTCGCCCTCGGCCTGCCGCTCGACCGAACGCCAGTTGACGGCATCCCACTCGAAAGGAACATCTTCAGGCCCGGCACGAGCACGATGGTCTCAGGACCTGTACCGACCTCGAAGACGTTCACCCTGTGCCCGTTCACGGACACACTGTGCCGGTTCATACCGGTCAGTCGTTGCATGGCCATGCCGGACGACTCCGACGTGTGTGATCGACATGTCTTCTCGGTTCTGTTCGAACTTCCCGTCGCGCTGCCGAACGCGTTTCAGGCAGACGTACAAAGGTCGGTGTCCTACGCGTCGGCAGCGAGCCAAGCGAGCGGACCTAGGCTTGCGACGCGAGGGCGGCCTGGACGACCGCCAGATCCTGTTCGCCGGTGCCGCCGCTCGCTGCGATGCCGCCGATGGTCTGTCCGTCGACGATGATGGGGAGGCCTCCTTTGCTCAGCGTGAAGCGTCCGTTCGTAGCGACCTGGATGGAGGTCGTGAACTGCTCACGGTCTTTGAACAGGTCGACGAGCTGACTGGTCGGCACGCCGAAGGACGCGGCGGTGAAGGCCTTGCCGATCGCGATCTCGGTGACGACGAAAGCTGCGCCGTCCATGCGCGCGAGGCTGACCAGGTGCCCGCCGGAATCGACGACGGCGACCGCATCGTCGTTCCTCTTCTTCTTCCGGCTGTGAGGGTCGGCCCGCGTCGCCCATTGCCGCACCCGCGGACAGGGCAGTCACTGTGGCCGGCCCTGGTACGGCTAGCCGCGCAGTGGCGCGAGCGCTGCCGCCGTCCGCGTCAATGGATCGAACATCATCGAGGCCCAGTTGCGATCTCCTGATTGGGCTCGAACCGGCGGCCTTCTTCCTCGTCGCGTAGAAACGTGTTGGTAAAGGGGATGATCACTCCCTCGGTGAGGGTCACCATCTTCAGCGCTGACAGCGTTGGCTTGAGTGCGTGCACGGCGCGTGTTCCGCCGGAGACACCGCCGTAGCTCACCAGTCCTACGGGCTTGTGCGTCCACTCCATGACGAGATAGTCGATGGCGTTCTTGATCGCGGCGTTGAAGCTGTGGTTGTACTCCGGGAGGACCATGACGTACGCGTCGGCGCGATCGACGGTCTCGCTCCATCGCTTCGTGTGCTCGTGTGTGTACTGGCGCAGCATCGGGTGGTTCGGCTCGTCGACGATCGGGAGCGCCACTTCTTGAGGTCCACGAGTTCGACCTGGAAAGCTCCGTGCTTCTCCGCCTACTCCACCACCCAACGTCCCACCGGCAGGCCGGCGCGACCGGGGCGGGTGCTTCCCACGATCACCTGCAGGACAGGGAGTTCTCTCTCAGACATCGTTGTGCCTCTCTTGGACGGTGGTTGTTCAGTCCTGGGAAGACAGCAATTGATCAGCCCGGTGGTGCGCGATCGTGTGCGCGACGGCGTTGACCTGCGGCTTGCTATCAGCGTCGCTATATTATCAGAATATCGATATTCTTGCCCTGTGGGCGTATACGGCCCCACCCGTGCCTACCACCCCCACCCTGGCTCGCGATGACCGCGGACACGCCCACGAAGGACAGCGAGGACCCCAGGTAGCTGGGGATGCGGCCACGGGTCATCAACAGGAACAGCGCCGTCGCCGCCCCCGACGCCATCAATGCCAGGCTCGGGTCCAAGCCCATGAGGACCGGGGCAACAAAACATGCGCCGATCATCGAAACGACGTGCTGGGCACCCAGGCCGATGGTGCGCCCCCAGGACAGACGCTCATCGGGCCTGACAACCTCGCCCGGCCGCAGGTGCTTGCCATCGCCGTGTAGCTTCCACCCGACGCCCGCCATGATCACTCTCCGCCTTCCTGCGGCCCGCGCGCCGCGGAGCCGAAGTGATTAATAGCCGAACACCCTCATCGAGACAAACCGAGCCAGTCGACGCATTGCGAGTGGCGCTCCGCCCGGCACCGGCTCGTCAGGGAGGCAAGTGCATCGGCGCAGAGCACTCAAAGAGTCCAGGACCAGCGGGACGACCCGCGCCCAGCCGCCGACCTTGAACTCCTGGAAGCGATCGAATCCGATCGCCCCGCACTCCGCGCCCTGGAAGACAAACTCACCGACCTGGTCCTGGCCGACCTGGATCAGCCACGACGCCGCCCACCGCCGCAAGCCCCAGTACGAGGCCCAGCAGAAGATCCTGCGGGAAGAGAGCACATTGTTCAGCCAGCGGATCGCCGGAAGACCCGTCCGCATCCTCAAACCCGACACGGCCACGCTCGCCATGGCCCTGGAAGACTACGCGGACACCGAACCAGCCGAACAGAGGCACATCCTCCAAGACCTCATCCGAGAAATCGGGTCAACAGGGCACAGAACCCCCACGCCAAGTGCACCATCCACGCCTTGCCGGAGGCTCCGCTCAGCACACTCAACGGGCAAATTCCCAGGTGAGAGCCGTGACAAGGACCTAGCCATGTACCCTCGGAGCTACATTCGTCGCCCCGGTGCTGATGGGGCTCGACCCCAATCTCGCGATCATGATGTCCGGGGTCGCGACCGTCCTCTTCCTGCTCGCGACCCGCGGCCGGATCCCCAGCTATCTGGGGTGCAGCCTGTCCTTCGTCGGCGTGGCCGCCGCGATCAGGGCGCAGGGCGGCGGCAGCGCGGCCGTCACCGGGGCGATCCTGGTGGTCGGCGGTGTGCTGCTGCTGAGCGGTCTGGCGGTACGGACGTTCGGCGCCCGGATCATCCACGCGGCGATGCCGCCGGTGGTGACCGGCGCGGTGGTCATGCTGATCGGGTTCAACCTGGCACCGGTGACCGCCGGTACGTACTGGCCCGCCGATCAGTGGACCGCGCTGCTGACGATGCTGCTCACCGGGGCGGCGGTGGTCTGTCTGCGGGGCTTCTGGTCGCGTGTCGCGATCTTCCTGGGGCTGGTCTTCGGCTATGCGGTCTCCTGGGTCTTCGACCGCGTCTTCGGCAAGATCCACTCCATCGACGGCAGCGGACGGGTCACCGACCACTGGCGGCTGGATCTCTCCGGGGTGACCAAGGCGGACTGGATCGGCCTGCCGTCCCTGCACGGGCCCACCTTCCACTGGTCGGCGGTGCTGGTGGCGCTGCCGGTGGTGATCGCGCTGATCGCCGAGAACGCCGGGCATGTGAAGGCGGTCGGCGAGATGATCGGCGATCCGCTCGACGACCAGCTGGGCACGGCGATCGCCGCGGACGGCGCGGCGACCATGATCTCCACCTCGGTCGGCGGCCCGGCCAATACGACGTACTCCGAGAACATCGGGGTCATGGCGGCCACCCGGGTGTACTCCACCGCCGCGTACTGGGCCGCCGCGGGCTTCGCGCTGCTCTTCGGGCTGTGCCCGAAGTTCGGCGCGGTGGTGGCGGCGGTACCGGGCGGCGTGCTGGGCGGGATCACCGTCATCCTCTACGGCATGATCGGGCTGCTCGGTGCGCAGATCTGGGTGCACAACAAGGTGGACCTGCGCAATCCGCTCAATCTGGTGCCGGTCGCGGCGGGCGTCATCATCGGCGTCGGCGGCGTCAGCCTGAAGATCGGCCACAACTTCGAGCTGGGCGGGATCGCGCTCGGCACGATCGTGGTGCTGCTCGGCTACCACGTGCTGCGCGCCCTGGCCCCGGCACACCTGAAGCGGCAGGAGCCCCTGCTGGACGCGGGCACCAGCGGATACGACGACAAGCGGCCGACCCAGCTCTAGAGCGCCCACTCCTGCCGCGGGGCGAGGTCCTGGAGGCCCACCACCCGCAGCAGCTCCAGCCGTTCGGCGGACTCGCTGCCGGGGCGGGCGGTGTGGACGATCAGCCGCTGGGCGTGTTCCGAACTCAGCAGAATCTCCGGTTCCAGCTCCAGTTCACCCACCACGGGGTGGATGAACCGCTTGACCGCGCAGTGGCGTAGCGCCACCTCATGGGCCTCCCACAGCGCCGCGAACTCCGCGCTCACCGACCGCAGTTCGGCCACCAGCGCCGCCGGGCCCGGGTCGTCGGGGCGGGCGGCGAGCACGGCCCGGAGATTGGCGACATGGAGCCGGCCGTGCATCTCGAGATCCTCGGCCGGGAAGATCCCGGGAGCGTCGTTCCGCCGGGTGAAGAAGCCCCGGACGATATTGCGCTCGCCGGGCGGCCGCCCCATGATGTCGCCGACCAGCGCCGCCGCCATCGCGTTCTGCGCCAGCACCTCGCCCCAGTCGGTGATCACCTGGGCCGGGGTGTCGTAGAGCCGGTCCAGCACCCTGAGCAGACCGGGCCGCACATGCTCGGAGCTGCTGCGGTCGCGCGGCGGCTCCTCCCCGACCAGGTGGAAGAGGTAGTCGCGCTCGTCGTCGGTGAGCCGCAGCGCCCGGGCCAGCGCGGTCAGCATCTGGCGGGACGGGCGCGGGCCGCGGGCCTGCTCCAGCCGGGTGTAGTAGTCCGCGGACATGCCCGCGAGCTGGGCCACCTCCTCCCGGCGCAGCCCGGGCGTACGGCGGCGGGGGCCGGGCGTCAGCCCCACCTCGGCGGGACCGAGGCGGGCGCGGCAGCGGCGCAGGAAGTCGGCGAGTTCCGTTCGATGCACGCCCCCATCGTCGCCGCGTCCGCGTCCCGTATCCAGGGTCTGCGGATCCCTGGATGAGGAGGTCTCTCCCGGCCCCGCACCGCCCGCCGCAGGCTGAGGCCGAGCGACGAGACGAAAGGCGGATGCTCATGCCCTTGATTCTGGTGACGGGCGCGACCGGTCAGGTGGGACGGCGGTTCACCAAGCGGCTGTTGGAGCGGGCGGCGGCCGGTACCGAGGTACGGGTGCTGGTGCGCGACGAGGAGCGCGGCGCCCCCTTCGCGGCCCAGGGCGCGCGGCTCACGGTCGGCGATCTGCGCGAGGAGAAGGATCTGCGGAGGGCCATGGAGGGGGTGCACGCGGTCGTCAACATCGCGGCGGCCTTCCGCGGGGTGCCGGACGAGGAGGCGTGGGCGGTCAACCGGGACGCGGCGGTCGCGCTCGGGCGGGCCGCGGTCGAGGCCGGGACGAGCCGGTTCCTCCAGGTCAGCACCAATCTGGTGTACGGCGCCTCGCGCGGGCGGCCGCTGACGGAGGACGACGAGAGCAGGCCCGGCGGCCTGCTGTGGGGCGCGTACCCCGCGTCCAAGGCCGAGGCGGAGCGGGAGCTGCTGGCGCTGCACCGCGAGCACGGCCTCGATCTGCGGATCGGCAGCCTGGCCTTCGTCTACGGGGACGGCGATCCGCATCTGGCGAACGTCCTGCCGCACGCGGCGGCATGGGCCGGGAACCAGCGACTCGCCATGGTCCACCACGCGGACGCGACGCAGGCGCTGCTGCGGCTGCTGCGCGCCCCGGGCGGCACGGCAGGCGGCTCGGTGTCGGGCCGCAAGTACAACATCGTGGACGACGCCCCGGCGACCACGGTCGAGCTCTTCCAGATCAACGGGGTGCCGCTGCCCGAGGGCATGACCGAGCGGACCGACGAGGACCCCTGGTTCGGGATCACCTCCAACCTCCGGCTGCGCGACGAGCTGGGCTGGCGGCCGCTGTATCCGTCGATGTGGACGGCGCGCGACGCGGGTGTGCTGTGATACGGCGGTTGACGGGGCGTTAGACCGTCCAGGGGAAGCGGCGGCGTACGGCGGGACCGCATCCCTCCGGCCTGCCACCCTGGCGTCCATGACGATGCCCATGCCCATGCCCACGCCCGCGCGGCTCGCACCGCGCACCGTGAGAAGCGTCGTGGCGCGCATGAGCGCGCTCGGCGCGGCGCTGCCGCCCGGGGACGGGGTGGCGGTCTTCAACGGGGTGTATCTGTCGGTCACCCAGGAGGTGGGCCGACGGCTCGCGGACGGGTACTTCCACGACCCGTCCGCCACCGAGGAGCTGGACGTACGGTTCGCCGAGCGCTATCTGGCGGCGGTCGACGCGGTGGCCACCGGCGGGCGGCCGCCCGACTGCTGGCGGCCGCTGTTCCAGCTGCGGTGCCATCCCGGGGTCCGCCCGGTGCAGTTCGCGCTGGCCGGGATCAACGCCCATATCGGCCATGACCTGGCGCTCGCGCTGCTGGACACCTGCCGGGCCAGGGACCTCGAACCGGAGGCCCTGGAGGGCGACTTCGACCGGATCGGCGCGCTGCTCACGGGGATGGAGGAGCGGATCCGGGAGGAGCTGATGCCCGGCCCCGACCTGCTGGACGTGGCCGATCCGCTCACCCATCTCGTGGGCTCCTGGAGCCTGGAGAAGGCGCGGGACGCCGCATGGGCGGCGTTCCGCGCGCTGTGGGGGCTGCGCGCGGTGCCGGAGCTGGCGGAGGAGTTCGCGGAGCGCGTCGACGCGACCGTGGGCCTGGTCGGACGCTTTCTGCTCACCCCTCTGCCGTCCGCGCGCTGAACGGCCCCCGGACCGCGCGCTGAACGGCCCCGGACCGCGTGCTGAACCGCCCCCCGGACCGGCTCAGTCCTCGGGGAGCTCGACGGGCGCGATCTCGTCGTACAGATCGCCAGGGCCGGGGTTCTTCGGGTCGGTGCGGCCGCCGAACTGGTGCATGACGCCCCACACCGCGTTGAGCGCGGTCTGGACGGCGCCCTCGGCCCAGCCCGCCGTCCAGGAGATGTCGTCGCCCGCGAGGAAGACGCCGCGCTTGTCGGCGGGCAGCCGGTCCTGCATGAAGTGGGTGAACAGCCGGCGCTGGTAACGGTAGTGGCCGGGCAGATTGGCCTTGAACGCGCCCATGAAGTACGGCTCGTTCTCCCAGGAGACGGTGACCGGGCTGCCGATGATGTGCTTGCGGATGTCGACGTTGGGATAGATCTCCGAGAGCGACTTCAGCATGACCTCCATCCGCTCGTTCGCCGACAGCGGCAGCCACTTGAGGCTGTCGTCGCACCAGGTGTAGGAGAGGCAGATGACGGCGGGCCGGTCCGGGCCGTCGTCCAGCAGATAGGTGCCGCGGGTCATCCGGTCGGTGAGCGTCATGCTCATCGTGTCCCGCCCGGTGACCTCGTCCTTGTCCAGCCAGAACGGCCGGTCCACCGGCACGAAGAGCTTGCTGGACTCCATGTAGTGGGTGCGCTCGATCGCCGTCCAGTGGTCGATCGGGAAGAGCGAGTCATCGCAGTCGATCTGGGAGAGCAGCATCCAGGACTGCGCGGTGAAGACCACCGCGCGGTACGAGCGGATGTCACCGCCCGCGTCCGTCACCACGACGCGGTCGCCCGCGGCCCGGTGCAGCCGGGTCACGGCCGGGCGGGGCGTGCCCTCGTGCAGCGAGGCCAGCGAGGTGCCCTGCGGCCAGTGGACGATCTTCTCGGGCTCACGCTCCCACAGCCGCAGGGGAAGCTGCTGGCTGCCGCCGACGATGCCGCGGTGGTGGTCGTCGGCCTCGGTGTAGACGACCCGCAGGATCTCCAGGATGGAGTTGGGGAAGTCGGTGTCCCAGCCGCCGGTGCCGAAGCCGACCTGGCCGAAGATCTCCCGGTGGCGGAAGGAGGTGAAGGCCGAGGAGTCGCAGAGGAAGCCGTAGAAGGTCTGGTTGTCCAGCTTCTCGACCAGCCGGGACCAGATCTCCCGGATCCGGGGCACGTCCCGCTCGCGGATGGCGCGGTTCATGTCGGAGAAGTCCGCGCCCTCCTCCAGGCAGGCGTTCCAGGCGTCGGCCACCTCGCGGTAGACCGGCGGCAGGTCGTCGATGGTGCGGGCGTAGTGGGACTCGCCCTTGAGGTCGACCACGGTCGAGGGGGTCTCGGGGGCCAGCGGGTTGGGGAACGGCCGGGTCTTCAGCCCCACCAGGTCGATGTAGTGCTGGAGGGCGGTGGAGGACGGCGGGAAGCGCATCGCGCCCATCTCGGCGGTCAGCGTGTCGTCACAGCCGTCGAAGCCGACGGTGCGCAGCCGTCCGCCGATCCGGTCGGCCTCGTAGACCACGGGCCGCAGGCCCATCTTCATCAGCTCGTACGCGGCGACGACACCGGAGAGACCGCCGCCGACGACCGCGACCTCGGCGCCGTGCTCGGTCGCCGGTATCTGGCCCAGGCCCGCGGGGTGGGCGAGGTAGTCGTCGTAGGCGTAGGGGAAGTCCGGGCCGAACATGGTGATGGGCGGAAGGGCGTCGAGGGCCTGCGTTTCCTGCTCGTCATGGACGGCGGTGGGCACCGTGGACGTCATGGGGTACGGACTCCTTGCTGCTTGGTGCTCAAAGGGGTGGTTCGGGTGCGGCAGGGGCCGGACGGATCAGCTGAGGGAGGTGTAGAGACCGGGGCGGCGGTCGCGCAGATACGGGTTGATCCGGCGCGAGGTCGTCAGCAGTTTGGGGTCGACGTCGCCGAGGAGGAGTTCCTCACCGCGGCCGGCGCGCAGGCAGGTGGCGCCGTCGGGCCCGGCCAGACAGCTCAGCCCGACGAAGTCGAACTCACCCTCGGGGCCGCTGCGGTTGACGTACGCGATATACATCTGGCTCTCGAAGGCCCGCACCGGAATCAGGGATTCGGCGACGAACTCGAAGGGGTGCATCTGCGCGGTGGGCACCACCAGCAGATCGGTCCCGGCCAGGGCGTGGGCCCGTACGTTCTCGGGGAACTCCACGTCGTAGCAGACCAGGATGCCGACGGTCAGCTCGCCGATGGTGGCCTGGACGACGGGGGTCTCACCGGGAGTGAACGACTCCCGCTCGAAGCAGCCGTAGAGATGGGTCTTGCGGTAGTTGGCCAGCTCGGTGCCGTCCGCGCCCACCAGCCGCGCGGAGTTGTGGACGGCGCCCGCGTGGCGCTCGGGGTAGCCGTAGAGGATGGCGAGGCCGTGCGTCGCGGCGATCTCGGCCACGGCCCGGCCGCTCGGCCCGTCGGCGGGCTCGGCCAGCTCCCGCACGCCGCCGCCGATGGCGTAGCCCGTGAGGAACATCTCCGCAGTGACCAGCAGCCCGGCGCCGTCGGCGGCCGCGCGGGCGGCGGCCTCGTCGAGGACCTTGAGGTTACGGGCGGGGTCGCCGGGGTGACCGGAGTTCTGGAGCAGAGCGGTGCGCAGCGGCGGCATGGGCAGACCTTGGGGCGAGGAGTACGGGCGTAAAAACAGTACGTTGCCTCCGGATCGCCCAACAAGACGACTTCATTGCGTCCGGCGTCGATTCATGACGTATGGGCCCCGGCACACGACGATTCATTGCGCATAGCGCGCCCCAAAGGGGCGCGGGGCTGTGTCGATACGCGGCCCCGCCGCGTGGAGGGCGCCCCGCAGGGGCGCGGGGAACTGCGCGCCCAGCCACAACGAACGCCGCAGCCGAAAAACAACAGCTCATGGCAGACGCCCAAGAACCGCACACCCAGCGAAGCGCCTACGTAGGAGCACCCGAGCTGAACCTCCGCAGCAACGGCGACAGCACAAGCACAGACTTCGTACGCTCCACGAACGGCTCCCCCGCAATCCGCTCCAACACCCTCTCAAAGTGGCGCATATCCGCGGCGAAGACCTGGACGACGGCGTCCGCGTCACCGGTGACGGTGGACGCGGACACCACCTCGGGGTAGCGCGACAGGCCCCGGCGGATGTCCTCCGGCGAGGTGTTGTGGCGGCAGAAGAGCTCGATGAAGCCCTCGGTCTCCCAGCCCATCGCCGCCGGGTCGACCCGCACCGTGAAGCCGGTGATGGCTCCCTCCGCGCGCAGCCGGTCCACCCGCCGTTTGACGGCGGGCGCGGACAGCCCGACGATTTCGCCGATGTCGGCGTAGGAGCGGCGGGCGTCCTCGGCGAGGGCGTGGACGATGCGTTCGTCGAGATCGTTCAGTCGCACTGGGGGGCAATCACTTCTCTGCTGTGGCCAGTCGGGATCGGCGCATGCCGTATCCGAAGTACAGCACAAGGCCGACGGCCATCCATACGCCGAAGACCACCCAGGTCACGAACTGCAGACTGCCCATCATCCACAGACACAGCGCGAAGCCGATCACCGGGAAGAGCGGGGACAGCGGCACCCGGAAGGTCCGGGGCATGTCGGGCCGGGTCCGGCGCAGCACGATCACGGCGATGTTGACCAGCGCGAAGGCGAAGAGCGTGCCGATGCTGGTGGCGTCGGCGAGCTGGCCGAGCGGGATCGCGGCGGCGAGGACGCCGCAGAAGAGCGAGACGATGACGGTGTTGGCGCGGGGTACCCCGGTCCGGGCGTGGACCGTGGAGAAGACCTTGGGCACCAGCCCGTCCCGGGACATCGCGAAGAGGATGCGGGTCTGCCCGTAGAGCACGGTCAGCACCACGGAGGCGATCGCGACGACCGCGCCGGCCGCCAGCAGCACGGCCCAGAAGCTCTGTCCGGTGACATCCTTCATGATCGAGGCGAGCGCGGCCTCGGAGCCGGAGAACTTCTTCCACGGCAGGGCGCCCACCGCCACGGCGGCCACCAGGCAGTACAGCGCGGTGACGATGATCAGCGAGAGCATGATCGCGCGGGGCAGGTCGGCTTGCGGGTTCTTGGCCTCCTCACCGGCCGTGGAGGCGGCGTCGAAGCCGATGTAGGAGAAGAAGAGGGTGGCGCCGGCGGCGCTGACGCCCGCCATGCCCAGCGGCATGAACGGGGTGTAGTTGCCGGCCCGGATGCCGGTGAAGGCGACGGCGCAGAAGAGGATCAGGGCCGCGATCTTCACCCCGACCATGATGGCGTTGGCGCGGGCGCTTTCCTTGGCGCCGCCCAGTAGGAACGCCATGGCCAGCAGCACCACGAGCAGCGCGGGCAGATTGAAGATCCCGCCGTCCCCGGGCGGGGCGGCCAGGGCGTCGGGGATGGTGATCCCGAGGGTGCCGTCGAGGAGTTCGTTGAGGTACTCGCCCCAGCCGACCGCGACGGCCGCCACCGAGACGCCGTACTCCAGGATCAGACACCAGCCGCAGACCCAGGCGATCAGCTCGCCCATCGTGGCGTAGGCGTACGAGTAGGAGGAGCCGGAGACCGGGATGGTGCCCGCCAGCTCGGCGTACGACAGCGCGGAGAACAGCGCGGTGAGCCCGGCTATGACGAACGACACGACGACCGCGGGGCCCGCGTCCGGCACGGCCTCGCCGAGCACCACGAAGATTCCGGTGCCCAGGGTGGCACCGATGCTGATCATGGTGAGCTGCCATACGCCCATCGAGCGCCGGAGGCTTCCCCCCTCGCCCTGGCCGCCCTCTGCGACCAGCCGCTCCACCGGCTTGCGCCGCATCAGCCGGGCGCCCAGACCACCGACCGGAGGGTCTGGTTCCGGTTGCTGGGTGGCGGGCGGTGCTGCGCCGTGCTCCAACACTTGGGTGGCTCCTTAATCGCTGCCATCAGGTGGTGGCGACCGACTGCGGACATACGGGTACCCGGGAGGGAGACCCGCAGGTGGGAATCGCCGAGCAGCCGGTCTCCGCCACTCCACGTCAGCGCAAGACCCTATGAGCCGTCCGCCGACGGCCGTAATGGACCATGGTTGCGCATACGTGTCGCAACGTTGCGCGCGGGGGCGCCCGACGGTGAATCGTTGCGAAACACTGAGCTCGTCAGCGCGCGTTTCACCCGAATGCCGCGATACTGCACCATTTTAGCGGTCGTTGGTGGGGACGTGACCACTGACAGTCTGCAACCACCCGATCACTCCCGCCTCGGTGCCGAACCGGTGTTCCGGCCTCGTGACCAGGGGGGTGACAGCGAGCGCTACCCGCTCGAATACTGCGCGAGAGTGTGGGAGGACTTCATCCGGACGCTGGGCCGGATCGAGGCGGACTTCCTCCAGCGCTCCGGTACCACGGAACCGGGCGTCAAGGCATGACGTACACCGAGCCGAGGCCGGGCGGCTACGGGCCCCCTCCCACCGGCCACCGGCCCGCCCCCGCGCCCCCTCCCGGGGAGCGGTTCGAGGCGGTAGCCGATTATGAGATGCATCCTTTCCCCCTGCCCGACCCGGAGACCATCGAGGGCCGCTGGGACCTGGAGGGGGACCTGGCCCGGCTGCTCCAGACCTCCTCCGCCGAGGAGGCGGTGCACACCACCGGCCCCATCGGACCACCGGTCACCCCCCTGCGCGCCCCCTCCCCCGCGCATGTGCGGGGGCGCGGCAAGCGCCGCCGGGTCCGCTTCCGGCTGCCGACCATGCCGTGGCTGCATGTGATCAGCCTGATCTTCGCGGCGGTCACCACGGTCATCGTCGCCATGCTGAGCGTGCTGGGCGGAATGATCTCCTACCGCCCGCTGCGCTATCTGGCCTCCCCGAGCACCTCGGAGTCCATGGCGGCGTGGTGGCCCCTGCTGGTCTACGGACCCTGGCTGGTCGCCTCGCTGTCGGTGCTGCGGGCCGCCCTGCACCGGCGGGGCGCGGCGCACTCATGGGCCGTGGTGGTGCTCTTCTCCACCATCGCGGTGTTCCTGTGCGTCGCCCACGCCCCGAGGAACGCGCCCAGCATGGCCGTGGCCGGTCTTCCCCCGGTCGCCGCGCTGGTCTCGTTCCACCAGCTGGTGCGGCAGATCACCCTCACCAGCCCGCCACGCCACGCGCTG
This sequence comes from Streptomyces sp. 5-10, assembly GCF_014712245.1. NCBI lineage: Bacteria > Bacillati > Actinomycetota > Actinomycetes > Kitasatosporales > Streptomycetaceae > Streptomyces > Streptomyces sp. 5-10. Next base: position 122,084 of record NZ_JACVYG010000018.1, on the reverse strand, counting down.
CCCCGCACCCGGGGCGAGCAGCGTGGAATGNTCACCAGCCCGCCACGCCACGCGCTGCCCCGCACCCGGGGCGAGCAGCGTGGAATGGCGAGATGAGACACCGTCGCACCACGGCGCCACAGCCCCACTCACCCGAGCCGAGTGGGGCTGTGGCGCCGTGTGGGGCCCGGCGCCCGCCGAACCCTTTGAACCATCAGTCCCAGGAGGCGTGGAGGGGTTGGCCCTCGGCGTAGCCCGCGGCGCTCTGGATGCCGACGACGGCCCGCTCGTGGAACTCCTCCAGCGACCCCGCGCCCGCGTAGGTGCAGGAGCTGCGCACACCCGCGACGATCGAGTCGATCAGGTCCTCGACGCCCGGCCGGACCGGGTCCAGGAACATCCGCGAGGTGGAGATGCCCTCCTCGAACAGCCCCTTGCGGGCCCGCTCGTACGCCGACTCCTCGCTGGTGCGGTTGCGCACCGCGCGCGCCGACGCCATGCCGAAGCTCTCCTTGTACGGGCGGCCGTCGGCGGTGTGCTGGAGGTCGCCGGGCGACTCGTACGTGCCCGCGAACCAGGAGCCGATCATGACGTTGGACGCCCCGGCGGCCAGCGCCATGGCGACGTCGCGGGGGTGCCGGACACCGCCGTCCGCCCAGATGTGCTTGCCGAACTTCCGCGCCTCGGCGGCGCATTCCATCACCGCGGAGAACTGCGGCCGGCCGACACCGGTCATCATGCGGGTGGTGCACATGGCGCCCGGCCCGACGCCGACCTTGACGATGTCGGCCCCGGCCTCGATGAGATCGCGCACCCCCTCGGCGGCGACCACGTTGCCCGCCACCACCGGCACCCGCGGGGACAGCCCCCGGACCGCCTTCAGCGCGCTGATCATCGACTCCTGGTGGCCGTGGGCGGTGTCCACGACGAGGGTGTCCACCCCGGCGTCGAGGAGCGCCTTCGTACGGCCCTCCACATCGCCGTTGACCCCCACGGCGGCCGCGATCCGCAGCCGGCCCGCGGCGTCCACCGCGGGCGTGTAGAGCGTCGCGCGCAGCGCTCCCTTGCGGCTCAGGATGCCCGCCAGCTTCCCGTCCGCGTCCACGGCGGGCGCCAGCTTGCGGTGGGCGGCGTCGAGGCGGCTGAACGCCTCCTGGGGGTCGATGTCGGCGTCGAGCACCATCAGCTCCCGCGACATCACCTCGGACAGCTGGGTGAAGCGGTCCACGCCGGTCAGGTCGGACTCGGTCACCACGCCCACCGGGCGCCCGTCCTCGACCACCACACCCGCGCCGTGTGCCCGCTTGGGCAGCAGCGACAGCGCGTCGGCGACGGTGCCGGTCGGGGCGAGGACGATCGGGGTGTCCAGCACCAGATGGCGGCTCTTGACCCAGCGGACCACGTCGGTGACGACGTCGATCGGGATGTCCTGCGGGATGACGACGAGGCCACCGCGCCGGGCGACCGTCTCGGCCATGCGGCGGCCGGCGATCGCGGTCATGTTGGCGACGACGAGCGGGATGGTGGTGCCGGTGCCATCGGGGGACGACAGGTCCACCCCCTGGCGGGAGCCGACCGCGGAACGGCTCGGCACCATGAACACATCGTCGTACGTCAGGTCGTAGGGAGCCGGAGATGACTTTACAAAGCGTCCGGTACCGGGCTCAAGGAAATGCATACTTCCACATTTTCACACGAAGGAACGCAGGTCACTCCCATGAAGATCCAGCAAACGACCCTGGTGATCATGGAATCCTCCAAGGAGGTACGGAAGCTCCGGTGAACGGGCAGTGACCTGCCTTACACGAAACGCTACCCGAGCGTTTATACGGTCTACGAGCCAAGGCTTACTCCGTCGAGTGAAGACGAATATGCCGGTCTGAGCTCAGGTCCGAACCGTCTCGTCACCGGGCCTTGGCCGTCCGCGGTGCCGTCGTCGCGTTCGCCGTTCCGGCTGCCGCGCCGGTGCGCGGCCACGGGGCGCAGCCATGCGGATCAGCCGGGCAGCGGCCGGCCGAACAGCAGGTCGTAGCCCGAGGGAAGCTGCAGCAGGATCCGGTTCAGCAGGTCTTCGCCGGCGAGGTCGGCCACGACGCTGAGCACGGCGCTGACATCCCATGTCGCGGTCTGCTCGCTGGCTCCCTCGATCCATGCCGCTGTCGCACGGATGAACCGCTCGGGCGAGAGCGGTTCATGCGCCTGGAGCGGGTTGAGCAGTACCAGCGCGAACGTCTCCGGGAGCCGGGCGGCCAGCTCGGCTCGCACATCGCCCACCAGGTGAGCTCCCAGCAGAGCGAGGACGACGCGCGACGACCGCTCGGCCTCCTGCGGTGAAGGGTATTCGCCCCGCTCCTGGACCGCCGTCAGGAACGCCTCCCACTGCATGCGCACGATTGTCCTCCCGATATGCGGGGTCCGGTGCTATCGCCGGCTCGCCCGGCGTGACCGCAGGACAACGGGCCCAGGAGGCCCGTTGTCTTCCGGCCCTTTTACCTTATCGTCGGGAGTGACGGCGATCAGTGGCCGACGTCGTCCGACGCATGCGGGGAAAGGGCATCGGAAACCACACTCAGTGCCGGAACGAGTGCGACACCCTCCTTGGCTCCCTTTCGGCCATGCGGCCGCTCACTGCGTTCCTTCGCGCAGTGCGGTGGGGTACAGGCCGCTTTCGCCGTTGGCGATGGCCTGGGGGACGCTGTCGAAGACCGGAATCATCCGGGCTAGTTGCGTGAGTCTCAGCAGTCGCCGGACCTTTCCCTCCGGGCACACCAGACGAAGTTCACCGTGGCGCCTCCGGGCTTCCCGGTTCGCGGCTACGAGCGCGCTCAGACCACTGGCGTCACAGAGGCGCAGCTGGGAGAAGTCGACAATGACTCTGGCCGGATTGCGCGTGGCAATGAGCTGATCGAGCTGGTGGCGCAGCTGGTCCCGCGTCTCGGGGTCGAGCTGCCCGGCCACCTGGATGACCGGCCACGCGGCCTGGCCATGAAAAGAAACCTTCAGCGCGTTCATCGATGTCACTCCCGACTCCGACAGGATGCCGGAGCAGCTCTGAACTCCTGCGCTTGCCGGGATTCCGATGTTGCACGGCTCCGCCTCGCCAAGGCGTAGCCGTTGCTTGTCCCCTGATCTTCATCCCCGCTTTCACCACCCCCCATACGCCCGCATATACCAAATTTCGAGCATTTCGACAAGCCTGTTCTGATCCTCCCCGCGAGAAATCTCTGAGGTGGCGCCTCGCGGAACAGAACGTGCGATGGACGTTGTGACGGCCGGAGGCGAGGTGACCGACGGGGACGGGGAGGCACGGCCACGCCCTGACCGGAGACGGTCGCACAGGGTCATTATTTTTGGGCGCGAAATAGAATAGAAGAAGAGCGAAGGACGGAGGTGAACGAAGATGACGCTTCCTGTGCGACGCGTCAGCCGGGCACCGCTGGCGGAACGCCGTCACCCGGGCTGGACCACGGGCCCTCTCGCCGAGTTCGACGACCTGTTCAGCCGCATGGGCAGCCTGCTGGAGTCCACGGTGGGTTCCCTGGCGCCGATGACCGAGGGGACGACGTGGTCGCCGTCGGCCGATGTCTCCGAGACCGATGACGCTTACCAGATCGAAGCCGACCTCCCCGGCGTCAAGCGCGAGGATGTCGACATCGAGATGGCGGGGCAGGAACTGGTCATCAGCGGCGAGCTCAAGGAACGCGAACGCGCCGGCGTCCTGCGGCGCGGCACCCGCCGTACCGGCCGTTTCGAGTACCGGGCTCTTCTCCCGGGTGAGATCGACGCCGACGGCGTCCGCGCGGCTCTGCACGACGGCGTGCTGAGCGTGGAGATCCCCAAGGTGGCGGCGGCCAAGCCCCGGCACATCGAGATCACCACAGGTGACTGACCCCTTCCCGCCACCGGGAGGCACCTGGAGCGACCCCGTCCTGGCCGGGCGCGCCGCCATCACCCACAGCCGCGACGCCCGCCCCGGCTGAACACCCGAACCGCTCTCCACCGCGGCGGCCGCGAGCCTGGCCGGGCTTCCGCCCGGCTGCCGCCTACCCCTTCGCCCCCTGGAAACCCTCGTCGGCCCGTGGCCCCGGCAGCACCGCCCGTACGGTGGTCGCCCTGCCGTGCCCACCCGGCAGAATCACCAAACGGCTCCGCGGTCTTGCGGGGGCGCCCACTTTGCACCCGTTTCGCATCCACAGGGTCGATGCCCGACGTCGACGACCCGCGCTCCGTCGCCGCGGCATCCGATCGTGGTGGCCCTTGTTGCAAGCCGGCTTCCTCTTCGGCCGCCCACCCAGGCCCGCGGGGATCGGCCTCGCCCCTGTCGTGGAGTTGGCCGGGGGCCGCCGGCCCGCGGGGCGTGTCAGCACGCGGGCACAACGATCGGGTCACATCCTGCTCGGAGACCGTTCGCCCGGTGTTAAAGCAACTTATTGTTGCTATAGCGGGGGCGTCGGTACGGGGGCTCGAGGGGAGACATGATGAAGATCCTGGTCAGTGGTGCAGGAGCGGCCGGGCTGTGTGCGGGCATCGATCTGGCGCGTGCCGGGCACGAGGTCGAGGTCGTCGAGCGGTCGGACCACCTGCGCGTCAACGGCTCGCCCATAGACGTGCGCGGCGACGCGCTCGAGACGGCCGAGCAGATGGGCATCCTGGATGCGGTGCGCGAGCGGCGGATCACGATGACCGAGCAGACGAAGTTCGTCGACCGCTCCGGCGCGACGGTCGCCTCCCTGGTGATGCAGGAGATCAACGAGACTCCTGATGACATCGAGCTCCCCCGCGAGGACCTCATGATCATCCTGCGGCAGGCCCTGCCCGAGCAGGTCGACCTGCGCTTCGAGGAGTCCATCGCGACGCTGGTCGACGATGGGGATCGGGTCGCGGTCACCTTCGCCTCCGGCCGCGAGGCCGCCTACGACATCGTCGTAGGCGCCGACGGGGTGCACTCGGCGGTGCGCCGGCTGGTCTTCGGCCCCGAGAAGGAGTTCACCGAGCCCCTCGGGGTGTACGTCGCGATCGGGGACGCGCCCGGCCAGGCGAAGCCCGGCGACACCCGCGTGACGGAGATCCTCAACCTGCCGGGGCGCTTCGCGGGTGTGGCCCGCTACCGCGACAAGGCACTGGCAATCTTCGAGTTCCGGTCCGGCCCGATCGACTACGACTACCACGACCTGGCCGCCCAGAAGCGCATCCTGGCCGAGGCCTTCGCCGGGATCGAGGACTGGAAGGTCCCCGAGCTGATCGAGACCGCCCAGCGCGATCCCGAGCTCTACTTCGACGCGATCGCCCAGATCCACATGCCGACCTGGCACCGGGGACGGGTCGTGCTGATCGGGGACGCCGCGCACTGCGCGACTTCGATGGCCGGGCGCGGCACCTCGCTGGCCCTGCTCGGGGCGTGGACGCTCGCCGAGGAGCTCGGTCGTCACGGCGACGACATCGAGGCGGCCTTCAGCGCCTACGAGCACCGCCAGCGCCCCCACGCGGCGGCGGCCCAGGAATTCGCGCGCGGCGGGGCCGACCTCGTGGTCCCCGCCACCTGGGAGGCCATTGAGGCACGCAACACACGGCTGCGCGCGGCGCAGCCGCTGTAGGCTGCCAGCCGTGGCCGAGGACAGACACACGCGAGAACCGGCCCGCCGCCCGGGCGGGCGCACCGCCCGGGTGCGGCGCCGGATTCTCCAGGCCGCTGCCGAGCTGATCGCCCGGGACGGGATCGGCGGGCTGCGCTACGACCAGGTCGCCGAGCTCGCCGAGGTCAACAAGACCAGCGTCTACCGCAACTGGCCCGACCGCAACGCGCTGGTCGCCGACGCGCTCGCTGCCTTCGGTGCCGACGCCGCGCCCCTGCACGATTCAGGCGACATCGACGCCGACCTCGCCGACTTCCTCGAAGTCCTCGCCGCCGCCACCGCAAGCCCGCAAGGCCGGGCGCTGCTGAACGTGGTGGCCTCGGCTCGAGAGAACCCCGAGCTGCGGGCCGTCGTCGACGAGGTCTTCGAACGGCGCCTGAGCACGCTCGACCATCGTCTGAAGATGGCGATCGAGCGTGGGGAGCTGCCCCCGGTCGAGAGCTCCTTCCTCGCCGGGATGCTCGCCGGACCCGTCCAGATGTTCGTCACCCGCGGGGCCCGCGCGTTCACCCGCGCCGACGCCGTCCGAGTGACCGGCGTAGTGCTCGCCGGCATCCGCGCCACGCACAGCGCCTGACGCCGGGCGCCCCTCCGCGCCCACCTGGTCCACGTCCCGGCCCGGATCGCCCGCTCCGCACGGCGCATCACCGCACGCCCCTGACCACCTTCGCCCGCGAGGGCCCGACCGGAGCCGCATACGTGGAAGAGCCGGACAGACCAGCGGATACCGCTAAGGGTGGAGGGCTTTTCGTTGCCCTGTGGCGGCGGACCGTACGATCGCGTCAAGGAGTCGGTGGCGCTTGAGCGCGTGAGTGAAGTCCGGGGCGACAGCCGTTCTGTGGATGAGGTCGTCCCGAATCGCGGCGTAGGCGTGCGCCAACGTGTGGGTCACGGTTCCGGCCAGGCCGGGATAGTCGTCGTAGCCGCTGGGCAGCGTGACCTTCGTAGGCCGACCGCCGCTGCGTGTGGCACACACCGTGACCGGACCGATGTGCGGGAACTCGGCGGCGGTGATCTCGAGTCTCCCCTCCGTGCCGTCGATGATCAGAGAGAACCCTGCACCCGATGCCGCGCCTCCACGGTGGTGGACGGACAGGATCGCCCCGCCCGCCACGGTGCCCGAGATCGCGATCTGGTCCTCGGCGGTCATCGGAACGACCTGCCCGGTGCGCCCGAGGGGAACCTGGCGGCGCCGGGTCGCGGTCGTGGCAACCACTTCCTGAAGCTCGCCGACGACCATCGACACCAGGTCGATCGCGTGTCCGAACGCGATGGTCAGCATCGTGGCCCCGAGCTTGCGGTCGAGCGTGTAGACCATGTTCGGAGACACCGGAGTGCCCCATTCGGTCGAAGACGCCACGACGGTGGCGGAGAGCACGTCCCGCACGAATCCTTCGGACACGAGGTCGGCCAGCCAGCGGAAGGTAGGCGAGGAGCGTCCCTGAAGGCCGACGAAGGTGCGCGTCGTCCCGGCGGCATGCTCCATCTCCTCGGCCTCGCGCAGGTCGACGGCGAGCGGCCACTCGGAGAGCACCGGCACGCCCGCCTTCAGCACGGGCAACACGAGTTCGCGATGCTGAGGCACTTTGACGGCGACGACGACGAGGTCGACGTTCTCGTCGCCGGCGAGCTGCTCGACCGACGTGTACGCGGGTACGCCATACGCCGCTCCCGCGGCCTGGGCCGAGGCTTCGGAGCTCGCCGCCAGCGCGCGAAGCTCGATCCCGTCGACGGCGCTCAGCGCGGGCAGGTGAGCCCCGGCCGCCCAGCCTCCCGTGGCGCTCAGGCCGACGATGCCGACGCCGATCGGCTTACGGGGGTCAGGCACCGAGCTGCCACCGACGGGCGGCCAGGCGATCACCATCGACCGCGATCTCCCGGGGCTCCCAGTGGAAGTCCGGGACCGCGTCGATGTCGCCGTTCAGCACGGCGATGACCTGGTTCCGAGTGCCCGGCTCGCCGTTCAGGGTGGTCTCGTCGTTGATGAACTCGTCCATGCGGTCGATCTCGTGGGCGTTGAGCGCCCCGATGTAGCGCACGTAGAACTCGCGCAGGTCGGTGTCGGACATGATCCCCTTCTTCGGCCCCCGGAGCGGAGGTCGTGCGCGGTGTTTCGCGACGGCCCTTGACGGTTTCGTCGCGGTGATCGTCGGCAGGGGGAGGAACCACCGCTCGAAACTTCTGTCCCGAACGGTACCGAAGTTTTGCCGCATCGTCACGGCCCTCATGCGAGGAGAATGTCTCACCGGGGCGAGCGAAGGGGTACAGCCGCTATGCGGGCCAGCCGAGCAACGCCGTGTCGACGATCTCATCGAGCTCAGCGGGACCGAGGCCGTTGGCGGCCTGCACCGCGATGCCGAAACCCATCGTCATGACGAACCGGGCAAGACGCCGAGGGTCGGCGTCGCGCGGAAGATCACCCTCGTTGACGGCACGCCGGAAGCGCTCCTCAAGGCGGACCCCCGCGTCGTTGCGCCAGTCGACAAGCAGGTCGTGGACGGCCCGGCCCTCGTCGCTCGACGCCAGCGCACCCTGCACGGCCAGGCACCCGGAGGGGCCGCCGGGAGGGGTCGTGGTGCGGACCGCTCCGCGGAGGAACGCCAAGGCCACAGCCCGTGCGGTGGGCTCCTCCAGGGCGCGCGTGGCGTAGGCGGCCGGCCCCGCGCCGTAGCGCTGGAGGGCCTTGCGGAACAACTGCTCCTTGTTGCCGAAGGCCGCATACATGCTCGTCTTGGTGATGCCCATGGCGCCGGTCAGTTCGGCGAGGCTCGCACCTTCGTAACCTCGCGCCCAGAACACCCGCATCGCGCGTTCCAGCGCCTGGTCGATGTCGAATCCTCGAGGCCGACCCATGACGGCCCTACGGGAGTCACCCATGCCACAAGGGTACCCCTCGGTACAGATCTACGCTGACCAGCAGTTTCGTCTTACCGCCCGGTCAGGCACGCACTGCGGCGGGCGCCAACGCAGGTTCGGGTCAATCGATGGAGGAGCTGCCGCCCTCGCCGCCCCCGCCGCCCTCGCGGGCGTCGAGCAGCTCGTCCCAGTGCTCGGTCGCCCATCGGCACGCGGCGGCCAGCGGCTCCAGCGCGCTGCGGCCCAGCGGTGTCAGCGCGTACTCCACCCGCAGTTTCGGGTCGGCGTACACCGTGCGTGACACGAACCCGTCGCGCTCCAAGCCGCGGAGCGACTGGGTGAGCGACTTCGGGGTGACGCGGCCCAGTGGCACGCGGAGTTCGGAGTATCTGCGCGGGCCGTCGTCCAGGCAGCGGAGGACCATGGGTGCCCATTTGTCACCGAAGCGGAAAGGCAGCAGCGGGGACGGGCACAGCTCGTCGAACAAGTCGGGTGGCAGCGGTGGCCGTTGCGTCATCGAGGTCTCCCGTCTCCGGTCTAGGTATCCAGCTGGTGACCGACTCTCTGGATATCTTCCGGAGCATCGACTCAACGGAAGGTATTCCGACGGTAGGCAAGTTCGTGGTTTTCGGGGCGGGTGACCGCCCGCCTACTCGGCAACCTCACCGATCCGCACCTCACATCAGCGTCAGGTTGTGAGTAACGGGCGTCGAACGAACACCACCATTTCGACCTACAAAGGTAAGGCAGGACACTATGCGTGCAGCCCGCTTCCATGAATACGGCGGAGCGGAGAGCCTGGTGATCGAGCAGGCCCCCGACCCCCACCCCGGGCCTGGTGAGATCCGTGTCCGCGTCGCGGCGGCCAGCGTCAATCCCATCGACTGGAAGCTGCGCGTCGGCGCCCTGCACCAGCTGATCCCCCTGGAGCTGCCCGCCATTCCCGGGCGCGACGCCGTCGGCGTGGTCGACGAAATCGGTGACGGAGTGCAGGGGGTGAGCATCGGCGACCGCGTCTTCGGGCTGGGCGGCGTCACTGGCGCAACCGCAGAGCTGGTCATCCTCTCGGCCTGGGCCCACGCCCCCGACACGTGGAACGATGAGCAGGCCGCTGGCGCCGGTCTCGCGTCCGTGACCGCGATGCGTGGCCTGAACGCGCTCGACTCCCTCGCGGGGCGCACCCTTCTCGTCGAGGGCGCCGCCGGGGGCGTGGGCAGCGCGGCAGTCGAGATCGCTGTGGCACAAGGTGCCACCGTGATCGGGACAGCCAGCGAACGCAACCACGAGTTCCTCGCCTCTCTCGGCGCCGTTCCCACCACCTACGGCCCCGGCCTCGCGCGGCGCCTCTCCGCTCTCGCTCCGCACGGCGTCGACATCGCGCTCGACACCGCGGCCTCCGGATCCCTGGACGACCTCGTCGCGATCACGGGCGACCCGACGCGCGTCGCGACGGTCGCCGACCACGCAGGCGGGCAGCGCCTGGGCACGCATGTGGTCAACGCGGAGAACGACTCCACCCTCTTGTCCGCGGCCGCGGAACTGGGCCGGCAAGGCCGCTACACGCCCCGCATTGAACAGACCTACCCCCTGGAGCAGGTCGCCGACGCCCATGCGCACGCCGAGCGCGGACGCACACGCGGAAAGATCGTGATCTGCATCTGAAGCGGGGGCATGGCACAGATGGGCCGGCCCGCCAAGCGATGATCTTGGTGGGCTGGCGCTGACCGCTCAGCGGTCAGGACGTTCGACGAGCCCACGCCCCCGCTCGGCCATTGAGGCCGCCGGGCGGCGGCACGTCGGGGGTCTCACTCTGCCGTGGTCGCGTCGTTCAGCTTGGCCACCCTGGTGATGATGGCGTCGGCGACGCTCTCCGCGGGCGCCGAGGCCGACGTGGACCTCTCGACCGCGGCGCTCGGTTCGGCTCTGACCAGGGCCGATGCGGCCGCCCCGGGCCGGAGTGGGCCCGGGGCGCGCCGCGGGGGCTCAACGAGGACTTCCCCGAGCCGGGGAGGAGGCTTACGGCCCGTCCGGGTCGGCGCGGTCGAGGGCGGGGTGGGCGGCGGGGGTGGTCTCGGCCAGCAGGTAGTCCGCGGCGGCGGTGTCCGTCACCAGGCTGGTGACCAGGCCGGACCGCAGCACCGCCCCGATCGCCTCGGCCTTACGGCGGCCACCGGCGATGGCCACCACCTCGGGGATCCGGCGCAGCCGGTCGGCCTCCACGGTGATACAGCGCTCGCCCAGGTCGCGGCCGATGCGGCGGCCCTCGGCGTCGAAGAGGTGGGCCGACATCTCGGCGGCGGCGCCCAGGCTCTCGTAGTGGGCCCGCTCCTCCTCCGTCAGCATGTCGTAGACCGTGGAGATCCCGGCCTCCCAGGAGCCGATGGAGACGCAGGCCACGGTGACCTTGTCGAAGTACTCAAAGGCGCGGGCGATACCGGTCTGGCCGCGCAGGGCGTCCGCGGTGGCCGTGTCCGGCAGCAGCATCGGCGCGTAGATGGGATGCGCCTCACCGCCGGAGACGGCGGCGGCGCGGCGCACCGCCTCGACCGAGCCGCGCTCGGCCGTGCCCGCGTCGTACACGCCCGTGAGCTGGACGACGGTGCACGGGGGCAGCCGGTGCAGCGCGGCCGCCATGTGGATCGTGGACCGTCCCCAGGCCAGCCCCAGCACATCCCCCTCGGTCACCAGCTCGCCCAGCAGGTCCGCGGCGACCTCGCCGAGGTTCTCCGGGTCCGGGGTGTCCGCCTCGGCGTCGGCCGGGGACTCCACGACGACCGCGTGGCGCAGCCCGTAGCGGGCGCGCAGCGCGTCGGAGCGCTCCGCGTCGAGCTCGGCGGGAACCCGGATCTCGATGCGCACCAGATCGCGCTCGAGCGCCGTCTCCAGCACCCGCGCGACCTTGAAGCGGCTGACGCCGAACTCCTCGGCGATCTGGATCTTGGACTTGCCCTCGAGGTAGAAGCGGCGCGCCATGGCGGCCGCCTGCACCAGTTCGGCGGGTCCCATCCGCGTGGCTGAACGGCCCGTCGACACCGCGGTCTCCTCACTATTCACTGTCCGGACTCACCGTTCATCCTGTCAGAAACGGCGGAGTTGGTTTGGCCTTCACCCTTTGAGTTCACCGACCGGTAGCTGCGTCGCCTCATGAACCGGGGGTGCCGGTCGCCTTTTCGGCGAGGTGGCGCAGCTCCCGTACGGCCTTGGCCGGGTCGTCGGCGCCGTAGACCGCCGAGCCGGCGACGAACACATCGGCGCCCGCCTCGGCGCACCGCTCGATGGTCTCGGCCGAGACCCCGCCGTCCACCTGCAACCACATCTGAAGGCCGTGCTTGTCGATGAGCTGCCGGGTGCGGCGGATCTTCGGCAGCATGATGTCGAGGAACGCCTGCCCGCCGAAGCCGGGCTCCACGGTCATCACCAGCAGCATGTCCAGCTCGGGCAGCAGATCCTCGTACGGCTCGATGGGCGTGGCGGGCTTGAGCGCCATCGAGGCCCGCGCGCCCTTGGCCCGGATCTCGCGCGCCAGCCGCACCGGTGCGGCCGCGGCCTCCACGTGGAAGGTGACGGAGCCGGCGCCCGCCTCGATGTACTGCGGCGCCCAGCGGTCCGGGTCCTCGATCATGAGATGGCAGTCCAGCGGGGTCTCCGTGGCCTTGCCCAGCGATTCGACCACCGGCACGCCGAGGGTGAGGTTGGGGACGAAGTGGTTGTCCATGACGTCGACGTGGAGCCAGTCGGCGCCTTCGACCGCTTTCGCCTCATCCGCCAGGCGGGAGAAGTCTGCGGACAGGATGCTGGGATTGATCTGCGGGGCCATGGCTCCAAGCCTCCCACGATCGGCACCGGTCCATGGAGCCGGGATCTGATCATCGGTCCCGCTCGGATCGACGGACGCCGAGGGAGACGAGATCATGAAGATGGTCGAGCAACCCCTGGCCGTCGCGCATAGGTCATGTGAGTCGAGAGCGCAGAAGTGGCTCTTGCGACGTAAGTGGCTCGTGTGACAAGGCAAGGGAAACAGGCAACCCACCATGACCAGCGATCGAATACCCCGGCTCCCCCGCACCGCGGTGTGCGCGGCGCTGACAGCGGCCGTCGTCGCGGCGCCGGTCGCCGTGACCTGGCCCGCCTCCGCGGCGGCCACGGCACCGCGGCCGGTCTGCGTCTCCCACCAGTCCGGGCTGGCCGGGAGGATCTCCAAGGACATCGTCGGCGCGCTGCGCGGCCGGTCCGGCACCGTCGCGATCAGCCTCCGCGACCACGCCACCCACACCCGCTGCACCCTGCGCGCGAACCAGAGGTTCGACTCCGCGAGCGTGGTGAAGGTGACGGTCCTGGGGACGCTGCTGTGGGACGCGCAGCGGCACCACCGGGGGCTGACCAAGCGCGAGAAGACCCTCGCCAAGGCCATGATCACCAAGTCGGACAACGCCTCGACCAGCAAGCTGTGGAAGCAGCTCAAGCCCTCCGGAGTCACGGCGTTCCTGCGGGCCGCCGGAATGGACGCCACCGTGCCCGGCAAGGACGGCTACTGGGGTCTCACCCAGATCACCGCGAACGACCAGGAGCGGCTCCTGGATCTGATCACCCATGCGAACACGGTGCTCACCGACGCCTCCCGCACCTACGTCCTCTCGCTGATGGGCAAGGTCATCCCGGAACAGCGCTGGGGCACCCCGGCCGGCGCCCCGGGCGGTACGAGGATCCATGTGAAGAACGGCTGGCTGGAGCGGTCCACCCACGGCTGGCGGGTGCACAGCGTCGGCGCCTTCACCGGCGGCGGCCACGACTACACGCTCACCGTGCTCACCCAGGGCAATCGCACCATGGAGGCGGGCGTGGCCACCATCGAGGCGGTGGCGCGCGCGGTGCACAGGGACCTCAACCCGACCGCCCGGGCCGATACGCTCTACGCCCCGACCGACCGGCCCGAGGAGGCGCTTCCGGCGGTTCCGAAGGACTGACCCGCCGGCCCGGGAACATGCCGGGCAGCGGGCAGTGGGCGCGGTCAGCCGGTGCGGCGCAGCAGGGCCAGATACATGGCGTCCGTGCCGTGCCGGTGCGGCCACAGCTGGACGTCCGGGCCGTCGCCCAGCTCGGGCACCCCGGGCAGCAGCGGCCGGGCGTCGATCCACTCCGCGGAGACGGCCGCGCCGCCCCGCCCCTTGAGGACGTCCTCGACCACGGCCCGGGTCTCGGCCGGATGCGGGGAGCAGGTGGCGTAGCCGACCACCCCGCCGATCCGCGCCGCGGCCAGGGCCTCCCGCAGCAGCCCGCGCTGGAGCGGTGCGAAGCCCTCGAGGTCCTCGGGGCGGCGCCGCCAGCGCGCCTCGGGGCGGCGCCGCAGGGCGCCCAGGCCGGTGCAGGGGACGTCCACCAGCACCCGGTCGAAGGACTCCGGGCGCCACGGCGGCCGGGTGCCGTCCGCGGCGATCACCTGGTACGGCCCGGGGTTGCCCGCCAGGGCCCTGGCCACCAGCCGGGCCCGGTGCGGCTGCTTCTCGGCGGCCAGCAACGAGGCGCCGCGCTCCGCGGCGAGCGCGCCGAGCAGCGCGGCCTTGCCGCCGGGGCCCGCGCAGCCGTCCAGCCAGCGCCGGTCGTCCCCCTCCAGCGGGGCGTTCGCCAGCGCGAGGGCCACCAGCTGGCTGCCCTCGTCCTGCACTCCGGCCCGCCCGTCGCGCACCGCCTCCAGCGCACCGGGCTCGCCGCCCTCGGTGAGCCGCACCGCGTACGGCGACCAGCGGCCCGGCACCGCGGCCTGCCCGCCGACCGCCTCCAGCAGCTCCGCGGGCGTGGACCGGCCGGGCCGGGCGACGAGGGTGACCTCGGGCCGTTCGTTGTCGGCGGCCAGCAGCTCCTCCACACCGGCGCTGCCGCCGCCGAGCGCGTCCCACAGGGCGGAGACGACCCAGCGCGGATGCGAGTGGCGGACGCCCAGATGCTCCTCGGGGTCCTCGTCGTAGGGCGGGGCGACCCGCTCCAGCCAGCCGTCGAGGTCATGGGTGGCGATCTTGCGCAGCACGGCGTTGACGAACTTGGCCCGGCCGTCGCCGAGCACCACCCGGGCCAGCTCGACGCTCGCCGAGACGGCGGCGTGGGTGGGGATGCGGGTTCCGAGCAACTGGTGGGCGCCGAGGCTCAGTACGTCGAGCACGGGCGGATCCACCTCGCGCAGCGGGCGGTCCACGCATTCGGCGATGATCGCGTCGTAGGTGCCCTGGTGGCGCAGGGTGCCGTAGACCAGCTCGGTGGCGAGCGCAGCGTCCCGGGAGTCGAACCGCGGCCCGCTGCCGGCCTCCGCGCTCTCCCGCGCCTTGCGCAGCAGGGGCGGGAGAACGAGGTTGGCGTACGCGTCCCGCTCGTCGACCGCCCGCAGCGCCTCGAAGGCGAGGATCCGCACGGGGTCCTTCTGCGGGCGGCGGTAGGGCTTGCCAGGCCGGTTCGGGGCGTGGGGACGGCGACGACGGGGCTGGTCGGTCACGGGAAATGTGCTCCGGGGGACGGATCGGGCTGAAGGGACCAGCCTACGTCGCCGGGGCGTCGGCGGTCGTGGGGCCGCCGTCCAGGGGGGTTCCGTCCACGAGGCCCCGGTCCACGGCCGTCGCGTCCATGATGGTCCCGTCCACGGTCGTCGCGTCCGCAGTCGTCGCGTCCACGGTCGTGGGGGCAACCGCCGCGCCGGACACGCTCGCTCCGTCCACGGCGATTCCGTCGCCCACCGCCGTCGGCTGCTCGAACTGGGTGCGGTACAGCTCCTCGTAGCGGCCCCCGGCGGCCAGCAGCGCGGTGTGCGTACCGCGCTCCACGATCCGTCCGTCCTCCACGACGAGAATGAGATCCGCGGCCCGGACCGTGGACAGCCGGTGGGCGATCACCACCGCGGTGCGCCCGTCCAGCGCCTCGCCGAGCGCCTCTTGGACGTCCGCCTCGGAGGTGGAGTCCAGGTGCGCGGTGGCCTCGTCGAGGATCACCACGCGGGGCCGGGCCAGCAGCAGCCGCGCGATGGTCAGCCGCTGACGCTCACCGCCGGAGAGCCGGTAGCCGCGCTCGCCGACGACGGTGTCGAGACCGTCCGGGAGCGCCGCGATCAGCCCCTCAAGACGGGCCCGGCGCAGCACCTCCCACAGCTCCTCGTCGGTGGCCTCCGGCCGGGCCAGCAGCAGATTGGCGCGGATCGAGTCGTGGAAGAGATGGCCGTCCTGCGTGACCATGCCGAGGGTGGCGCGGATCGATGCGGCGGTCAGGTCGCGGACGTCCACCCCGGAGAGCCGTACGGCGCCGTGGTCGGCGTCGTAGAGCCTCGGCAGCAGTTGTGCGATGGTCGACTTCCCGGCGCCGGAGGAGCCCACCAGGGCGACCATCTGGCCCGGTTCGGCGCGGAAGGACACCTGGTGCAGGACCGGGACGCCGCCGCGGGTGTCCAGGGTGGCGACCTCTTCGAGAGAGGCGAGGGAGACCTTGTCCGCGGCCGGGTAGCCGAAGTCGACGCGGTCGAACTCGACGGACACGGGCCCCTCCGGGACCTCCCGGGCGTCCGGCTTCTCCTTGATCAGCGGCTCGAGGTCGAGCACCTCGAAGACCCGCTCGAAGCTGACCAGCGCGCTCATCACCTCGACCCGCGCCCCGGCCAGCGCGGTCAGCGGCGCGTACAGCCGGGTGAGGAGCAGCGCGAGCGCGACGACGGCGCCGGGGTCGAGCCGCCCGTGCAGCGCGAACCAGCCGCCGAGGCCGTAGACCAGGGCGAGGGCCAGGGCGGAGACGAAGGTCAGGGCGGTCACGAAGGAGACCTGCACCATCGCGGTCCGCACCCCGATGTCCCGCACCCGCCGGGTCCGCGCGGCGAACTCGGCGGACTCGTCGGCGGGCCGTCCGAACAGCTTGACCAGGGTCGCCCCGGGCGCGGAGAAGCGCTCGGTCATCTGGGTGCTCATCGCGGCGTTGTGCGCGGCCGCCTCGCGCCGCAGCTTCGCCAGCCGTCCGCCCACCCGGCGCGCGGGCAGCAGGAAGACGGGCAGGAGCAGCAGCGTCAGCAGGGTGATCTGCCAGGAGATCCCGATCATGACGACGAAGGTGAGCAGCAGCGTGACCACATTGCCGACCACCCCGGAGAGGGTGTCGCTGAACGCCCGCTGCGCGCCGATGACGTCGTTGTTGAGCCTGCTGACCAGCGCGCCGGTGCGGGTCCGGGTGAAGAACGCCACCGGCATCCGCTGGACGTGGTCGAAGACGGCGGTGCGCAGATCGAGGATCAGCCCCTCGCCGATGTTCGCCGACAGCCAGCGGGTCAGCAGCCCGAGCGCCGCCTCCGCCACGGCGATCGCGGCGATCAGCCCGGCCAGCCAGAGCACCGTGCCCTGTCCCGAACGGTGGACGATCGCGTCCACCACCCGGCCGGCCAGCAGCGGTGTCGCCACCGCGAGCACCGCCGTGACCGTGCTCAGCACCAGGAACAGCAGCAGTTGGCGGCGGTGCGGACGGGCGAAGGCGCCGATGCGGCGCAACGTCTCGCGGGAGAAGGGCCGCCGGTCGTCTTGGGCATTGGCCGTCTGATACAGGGAATGCCAGGCGGTCGATTGCATGTCCATCACGTACCTCCGAGGTCTCGTGAGGAACGTAAGACTTCAACATAGATTGAAGTCAACATCCGCCTCCTCGGCGCGTCCGCAGCGCGGCTGGTTCCGGCGCGGCCGGCATCGGGCGGCTGGTTTCGGAGCGGCTGGCATTGGCGCGTCGGAGCTGCCGGCGTTGGCGCGGCGGCCCGCTCAGGCCCCGAGCCGCTCGCCCTCCGCGATCCGCACCCCGCGTGCCCAGTCCGCCGCGAGCATCGGCTTCTTGCCCTGCGGCCGCACCCAGGTCAGCTCGACGGCATGGCTGCCGGTGCCCACGTACACGGCCTTCTTGGTGGCGGCCAGCAGACCGGGCCCCAGATCCGTACGGTCCGCCACCGGCCGCGCCGAGACGACCTTCAGCCGCTCCCCCCGGAAGGTGGTCCACGCGCCCGGGGCGGGGGTGCAGGCGCGCACCAGCCGGTCGACGCGCAGCGCGGGCGCCGTCCAGTCGATCTCCGCGTCCTCGACGGTGATCTTCGGGGCGAGCGAGACGCCCTCGGCCGACTGCGGCACCGGGTGCAGGCTGCCGTTCTCGATGCCGTCCATCGTCGCCTCGAGCAGCCCCGCACCGGCGAAGGCGAGCCGGGTCAGCAGATCGCCACTGGTGTCGGTGGCCCGCACCTCCTCCGTCACCACCCCGAACACCGGCCCGGAGTCCAGCCCTTCCTCGATCTGGAAGGTCGAGGCGCCGGTCATCTCGTCGCCCGCCAGCAGGGAGTGCTGCACGGGAGCCGCGCCCCGCCAGGCCGGGAGCAGCGAGAAGTGCAGATTGACCCAGCCGTGCGCGGGGATCTCCAGCGCGGCCTTGGGCAGCAGCGCGCCGTAGGCCACCACCGGGCAGCAGTCCGGCGCGATCTCGGTGAGCCGGGCCAGGAACTCCGGATCGCGCGGCTTGGCGGGCTTGAGCACCTCGATACCCGCCTCCTCGGCCCGCTCGGCGACCGGGCTGGCCACCAGCCGACGGCCGCGCCCGGCGGGCGCGTCGGGACGGGTCACCACGGCCACCACCTCGTGCTTCCCGGACGCGATCAGCGCGTCCAGAGCGGGCAGGGCGACCTCGGGGGTACCGGCGAAGACGAGCCTCATGGGTGGCGAACTACCTCTCACACAGCGGATACGTCGCGAACAGCGTCTGAAGTCTATGGTCCGCCGTCCGAGGGGGCGTACGGGCGGACTGCCGCACGCCCCGGACCGTGACCGACGGGCGGGTGCCGCGTTGGTCAAGGCAGATTGACCGCATCGGGCCGCTGTCGCGGCCCGATCCATTTCCCGCCGTCCGTCCGACTCCCCGATCCAGCCCCAGCCCTTACCCCCCAACTCCCCGTACCTCACGCCCCATCCCCTTCATCCCCCGTAACGCCGGTTCGAGAGGCTTGTTCATGGCCGACCACGCAACTCATGACGCCCAGGCACGGGCCAGCCTGCACCTCCTGGTCCGGGACATCGAGCGGGTCCGCCGCCAGGTGGACGCGCTGCGCACGCTCACCGCCCAGCTCGGCAATGTCTACCGCCCCCGTCGCACCGGCCCGTCCGCCGGTTTCGTGGTCTACGGACGCGCCCCGGCCCCCACCGTGCGGCTCGCCCAGGAACTGCGGGACAGCGTCGAGACGCTGGTCACGGCCGCAGTCGACTTCGACCGCTCGCTCGGCTTCTCCTGGGACGCGGTGGGCTCCGCGCTCGGCGTCACCAAGCAGGCGGTGCACCGCCGTTACGGCGCCCGCCGGGCCGCCGCGCAGAACGCGACCGAGGGCGGCGAACCGTCCACGGGCCGCCCGGCCGAGCCCGCCCCCCTGCCCTCGGTGCCCGCCGCCCGCACGGTCCCCCCGCAGTCGACACCGTCCCTCCGCGAGGACCCCCGCCCGAACGCTTTCCCGAGTCCCCGGCCGTCTCTCTAGAAGCTCGGTCCACAGGCTCGGTTCTCCCCCGGCCATCGCTGGGAGGTCTGCCCCGCCGGGGTGCGAGAGTCTTCTCCGGCTACCGCCGGGAGGGCCCCGGCCGGAAGACCCGAGCCACCGGATCCTCTACGGCATCGGGATCACCCGATGTCCAGGGGATCCACCCGCACCGCGGGGTCCCTGTCGCCGCGGGCCAGGCGGCGGGCCTTCGCCTCCTTGAGGGCTGCCGCGAGGGCGCTGCCCTGGCCGGGGCGGACCCGTAGCAGGGCGCGCTCCCAGATCTCGCCCGCGGGCGGGTCGCCGGGGCGGCGCGGGCGGCCGGGGGGCGGCGGGGGCAGTGGGACCGGGCCCAGGGTCTCGGCCCCCTCGGGGAGCCGGGTCGAGGCGATCAGCTCGGCCACCGCCTCCGCGGGGCCGGTCACGGCCGCCATCCGGGAGATCGGCGGAAAGCCCAGGTCGGACCGCTCGGCCAGCTCGCGCGCCGCGTAACCGGCCGGGTCCCAGCGCACCAGCGCCTGGACGGGCCGCAGCGTCGGCTCGGCCATGATCACCACCGTGCCGCCCCGGCCGTCGTCCCCCTCCTCCCCATGGCCACGGACCAGCGAGGCCGCCTCCAGCCAGTGGTGCAGCGCGTCCTCGCCCGCGCGCAGGTCGGGGCGGCCGAGCAGGGCCCAGCCGTCGAGCAGCAGCGCCGCGGCGTAGCCGCCCTCCGCGACCGGTTCGGCGCCCGGTGTGCTCACGACGAGCGCCGGACGGTCGGGGACGGACGTCAGCACATGATCACGGCCGGAGGTGCGGACGGGCACGGACGGAAAGGCGCGGCCCAGCTCCTCGGCGGTGCGCCGGGCGCCGACGACGGACGCCCGCAGCCGGACGCCCCCGCATGCGCGGCAGTGCCAGGCGGGCTCGTCCCGCCCGCACCAACCACACACCAGGTGGTCCGCGTCGCGTGCCTCCAGCGGGCCCGAGCACTGCGCACAGCGCGCGGGCTCCCGGCAGCGCTCACAGGCCAGCTTCGGCACATAGCCCCGGCGCGGCACCTGCACCAGCACCGGGCCCCGGGTCAGCGCCTCCCGTACGGTCTGCCAGGCGAGCGTGGGCAGCCGGGCGGCGCGGGCCTCCGCGTCCCGGGCCACCTCGCCCTCGTCGACCGTACGGATCAGCGGGGCGGCCGCCCGGACCCGCTCACGGTCTGCTTCGAGCGGCCGGGCCCAGCCGTTCTCCACCAGTTGGGCGGCCTCGACGGTGCGGCCGAGGTCGCCCAGCAGGAAGCCGGTCTTCTCGTGGACGGCGCGCAGCAGCAGCACATCGCGGGCATGCGGCTGCGGCAGCCGGTCGTCGCTGTGGCTGCGGTCCCCGTCGTCCCAGATCCCCACCAGCCCGAGATCCCGGACCGGTGCGAACATCGCCGCCCGGGTGCCCACCACCGCGCGCACCGATCCCCGGCTGACCGCCAGCCAGCGGCGGTAGCGCTCCTCGGGCCCGAGGTCGGCGGTGAGCAGCACATGCCGCCCCGGGCCGCCGAGCACCTCCGTGAGCGCGGCGTCCACCCGATCCGCGGTCCGCCCGTCGGGCACGACGACGAGCGCCCCGCGCCCGGACGCGAGCGTGGCGGCCACGGCGGTGGCCCACTCCCGGGGCCAGTGCGGCCCGGGCAGCGCGGTCCATACGGCCCGCGGCCGGTCCCCGCGCACCAGCGCCTCCAGGAACCCGGGCCCGGCCGGATAGCGTGCCCAGGTCCCGGGCGCGGGCGGCCCCGGCGGGGGCAGCGGCGGCGGCGACGGCTCGCCCTCGGCGCGGGCGTTGCGCTTGGGCAGGGCCAGCTGGAGCACATCGGCGAGCGATCCGGCGTACCGGTCGGCGACCGCCCGGCACAGCGCCAGCAGCCCCGGCCCCAGCACCCGCTCCGTGGAGACCACCTGCGCGAGGGCGGCCAGCGGACCCCGGTAGTCGGATTCGGCGACGCGCTCGATGATGTACCCGTCGAGCAGCCCGCCCCCCTCGCGCCGCCCCTCGCGCACCTTCCCCGTCCCGGCCCCGAACCGCACCCGCACCCGCACCCCGGGCCGGGCCTCGGCATCCATCTCGGCCGGCACCGCGTAGTCCCACAGCTTGTCGAGGTGGACCGGCCCCTTGTCGACCAGCACCCGCGCCACCGGCCGCTCCGCGGCCAGCGCCGCCCCCCGCCAGGTCCGCGGCTTGGCCTTGGGCACCTTGGCCTTGCGCACCGTCTCCCGAATGAGCGCGAGCTGCTCCCCCTCCGGCGCCTCCGCCGGATCCCTCGGCCGCTCGTTGTCCCTGCTCACAGATCAAGTCTTAGCAGACCGCACGGACACCGGACGCAGACGAAGGCCCGGACGCCGCGGGGGCGTCCGGGCCTTCGTCGGGAGCCGTGGATCGAGCCGGGGGTCCTACAGACCCGCCGCCGCGCGGAGGGCGTCGACGCGGTCGGTGCGCTCCCAGGTGAAGTCGGAGTGCTCACGGCCGAAGTGGCCGTACGCCGCGGTCTGGGCGTAGATCGGGCGGAGCAGGTCGAGGTCGCGGATGATCGCGGCCGGGCGGAGGTCGAAGACCTCGGAGATGGCCTTCTCGATCTTCTCGGCGTCGACCGCCGCCGTGCCGAAGGTCTCGACGAAGAGGCCGACCGGTTCGGCCTTGCCGATGGCGTACGCGACCTGCACCTCGCAGCGCTGGGCGAGGCCGGCGGCCACCACGTTCTTGGCGACCCAGCGCATGGCGTAGGCGGCGGAGCGGTCGACCTTGGAGGGGTCCTTGCCGGAGAAGGCGCCGCCGCCGTGGCGGGACATGCCGCCGTAGGTGTCGATGATGATCTTGCGGCCGGTGAGGCCGGCGTCACCCATCGGGCCGCCGATCTCGAAGCGGCCGGTGGGGTTGACCAGCAGGCGGTAGCCCTCGGTGTCGAGCTTGATGCCGTCCTCGACCAGCTCGTTCAGCACGTGCTCGACCACGAATTCCCGGATGTCGGGCGCCAGCAGCGAGTCCAGGTCGATGTCGGAGGCGTGCTGCGAGGAGACGACGACGGTGTCCAGGCGGACCGCCTTGTGGCCGTCGTACTCGATGGTGACCTGGGTCTTGCCGTCCGGGCGCAGGTAGGGGATGGTCCCGTTCTTGCGGACGTCGGACAGCCGGCGGGAGAGCCGGTGCGCCAGGTTGATCGGCAGCGGCATCAGCTCGGGCGTCTCGTCGCAGGCGTACCCGAACATCAGGCCCTGGTCGCCCGCGCCCTGCTTGTCCAGCTCGTCCTCGTCGCCCTCGACCCGGAGCTCGTAGGCGGAGTCCACACCCTGGGCGATGTCGGGGGACTGTGAGCCGATCGACACCGAGACGCCGCAGGAGGCGCCGTCGAAGCCCTTCTTCGACGAGTCGTAGCCGATGTCGAGGATCTTGTTCCGCACGAGCGTCGCGATATCGGCGTACGCCTTGGTCGTCACCTCGCCGGCCACGTGCACCAGGCCGGTGGTGATCAAGGTCTCGACCGCGACCCGGGAGGTCGGGTCCTCTCGCAGGAGGGCGTCGAGGATGGTGTCGCTGATCTGGTCAGCGATCTTGTCGGGGTGACCCTCGGTAACAGATTCCGAGGTGAACAGGCGGCGGGACACATCGCTCCCTGGGGTTGCAGCGGCTGCTGGCTGATCATGGTCGGGACCGCCCGGGAGCTGCGCCCGATGCGGTTCCTGGGCCAGTTTATCCGGCACGTCCACCGGTCAAGCATCCCCGTCCCACAGAACGGGCAGGCCCGTGACCGGGAACATACCTTGCCTCAAGCCGAAATACAGCCCCACCCCGCCGTGGCGGGAATGTGTCATGAGCCCGATCGGCCGTGTCCCGCAACCGTGTCCTGCCCCTGTCGAGCCCGTCGAGCCCCGGTCCCCGCTCAGCCCAGGCGGCGGGCCACCAGGTCCCAGACGGTGTCGGCGAGCGCGCCCTTGGGGCCGTACGGCACGGGCGTCTCGGTGCCGTCGGCGCCGAGCACCACGGCCTCGTTGGTCTCGGCCCCGAAGGTCTTGTGCTCCCCGACCTCGTTCACCACGAGCAGATCGCAGCCCTTGCGCGCCAGCTTCGCGCGCCCGTTCGCGAGCACGTCGTCGGTCTCGGCGGCGAAGCCGACCACGATCTGGCCGGGGCGGGCGCGCTCCGCGGAGATCTCGGCGAGGATGTCCGGATTCCGTACCAGGGCGAGCGGCTCGGGCTCCTGGCCCTCACGCTTCTTGATCTTCCCCTCGGCGTACCGCGCGGGGCGGAAGTCGGCGACGGCGGCCGCCATCACCACGGCGTCCGCGTCCGCGGCGGCCTTGAGGACGGCCTCCCGCAGCTGTGCCGCGGTGCCCGCGCGCACCACATCGGCGCCCGCCGGGTCGGGCAGCTCGCTGTTGGCCGAGACGAGCGTCACCCGCGCGCCCCGGGCAACGGCGGCACGGGCCAGGGCGTACCCCTGGCGGCCGGTGGAGCGGTTGCCGAGGAAGCGCACCGGGTCCAGCGGCTCTCGGGTGCCTCCGGCGCTGACCACGACATGGCGGCCGGCCAGATCGGCGGTGAGCGCCTCGGCTCCGCGGGCCAGCACCCGGCGGCAGACCTCGAAGATCTCCCCGGGGTCCGGCAGCCGCCCCTTGCCGGTGTCCACGCCGGTGAGCCGCCCCACGGCGGGCTCGATGACGATGGCGCCGCGGCGGCGCAGCGTCGCCACGTTCTCCTGGGTGGCGGGGTGCTCCCACATCTCGGTGTGCATCGCGGGCGCGAAGACGACCGGACAGCGCGCGGTGAGCAGCGTATTGGTGAGCAGGTCGTCCGCCAGGCCATGGGCGGCCTTGGCGAGCAGATCGGCGGTGGCCGGGGCGATCACGACCAGATCGGCGGACTGGCCGATGCGGACGTGGGGCACCTCGTGGACGGACTCCCAGACCTCGGTCGTCGCCGGATGCCCGGACAGCGCCGACCAGGTCGCCTCGCCGACGAAGTGCAGCGCCGAGGCGGTCGGCACGACGCGTACGTCATGGCCGGACTCGGTGAGGCGGCGCAGCAGCTCGCACGCCTTGTAGGCGGCGATCCCGCCACTGACGCCCAGGACCACCTCGGGCTTGTCCATCGCTCGGCTCTCCCCACCGGGTACGTCGTATGCCGCATCGGGCCGTACGTGCAGTCACGGTACGCCGGGTCGGCTCACGTACCCATGACACACCACGGGCCCGGCATCACTGCCGGGCCGGTGGCTCAAGCGATCCGAAACCTACTGAGCGGGGCCCTCGATGGCCTCGGAGGTCAGCAGGCCCGCGTTGATCTCGCGGAGCGCGATCGAGAGGGGCTTCTCGTGGACGTGGGTGTCCACGAGGGGACCGACGTACTCGAGCAGGCCCTCACCGAGCTGGGAGTAGTACGCGTTGATCTGACGCGCGCGCTTGGCCGCGTAGATCACCAGGCTGTACTTGGAGTCGGTGGCCTCGAGCAGCTCATCAATCGGAGGGTTGATGATCCCCTCGGGCGCGGTCATGGGAGAGGACACTCTCTAGCCTTCCTTATTTCGCCTGATGGCAAGAGTGAATCGAAGATCAAGCCACTCGCATCAAGGCTAGCAGCTCATTGGCCACCGCCTCGACGGAGGTATTGACCAAGGTCGTATCGAACTCTGACTCGGCGGCCAGCTCGGTCCGCGCGGCCTCCAGCCGCCGCTCGATCACCTCGGGCGCCTCGGTGCCCCGGCCGGTGAGCCGACGCACCAGCTCCTCCCAGCTCGGCGGCGCGAGGAAGACCAGCTGCGCCTCCGGCATGGACTCGCGGATCTGCCGTGCGCCCTGCAGATCGATCTCCAGCAGCACCGGCTCGCCCGCGTCGAGGCGGTCCATGACCGCCTCGCGCGGGGTGCCGTAGCGATTGCCCGCGAATTCGGCCCACTCCAGCAGCTCACCATTGGCTATGAGCTTGTCGAACTCCCCGTCGTCCACGAAGAAGTAGTGGACGCCGTCCCGCTCACCGGGGCGCGGGCGCCGGGTCGTGGCGGAGACCGAGAGCCAGACCTCGGGGTGTTCCTTGCGCATATGGGCGACGACCGTGCTCTTGCCGACCCCGGAGGGGCCGGAGAGCACGGTCAGTCGCGGTCGTGCGGAGTGTGCTGCCATGGAGCGATTATCCAGGTTCCCGGGAGTGCCTGGAAACGCCGGGCCGGGTCAGCCCGCAGCGCCGCCGAACTCACGCTCGAGCGACGCGATCTGGTTGGAGCCCAGACCCCGCACTCGACGGCTTTCGGAGATGCCGAGCCGCTCCATGATCTGCTTGGCGCGGACCTTGCCGACGCCGGGCAGGGACTCGAGGAGAGCGGACACCTTCATCTTGCCGATGACATCGTTCTCCTGGCCCTGCTTGATGACCTCGTGCAGGGAGGCGCCGGAGTGCTTGAGTCGATTCTTGACCTCGGCGCGCTCCCGGCGAGCCGCGGCGGCCTTTTCTAGCGCGGCTGCGCGCTGTTCAGGGGTAAGGGGCGGAAGAGCCACGCCTACGTCACCTCGGATGTCGAACTGTCGGATATGGACCGGTGAGGAACCTAGTCGCCCCTCACCTGGGGAGCAACGCGCAACGCAGCGCGCGTTCGCTCTCGTCGGAGACTAGCGGCCGATCCCGCTCCAGTCAGCGAGAACAGACGAAAAGTCCTGGTCAGACTCGCTCGACTCAGACATTTACGGACAAAGTAACCGGGTTATTCGGCCACGGCACGCACTTCATCAGCCATTCGGGAGGCCGCGGCGACCAGCGATGGGGCGTCCGGACCGTGCCGGAGCACCCCCCGGCTGACGCTCGGAAGAACATTTCGCACCGCCGGGCCGAAGACCGCCGGAAGATCGGCGGGGGTCGCGCCCTGGGCCCCGATGCCGGGGGCCAGCAGCGGCCCGTCGATCGCCAGATCGGCGCCCAGCCGGTGCGCGGTGCCGCCGAGGGTGGCCCCGACGACGGCCCCGTACGAGCCGAGACGGCCCTCGGCGGCCTCGGCGGCGTTCTCGGCCTTCAGCGCGGTCAGCACGGTGGCCGCGACGGTCGTCCCGTCGGGCCGTACCGCGTGCTGCACCTCGGCCCCCTCCGGGTTGGACGTCAGCGCCAGCGCGAAGACGCCCGCCCCGGCCGCCCGCGCCGCGTCCAGCGCCGGGCGCAGCGAGCCGAAGCCCAGGTAGGGGCTGACGGTGACCGCGTCCGAGAAGAGCGGGCCGGCCGGATCCAGGTAGGCGGAGGCGTACGCGGCCATGGTGGAGCCGATGTCGCCGCGCTTGGCGTCCATCAGCACCAGCGCCCCGGCGGCGCGGGCGTCGGCGACGGCCCGCTCCAGCACCGCGATGCCGCGGGAGCCGAACCGCTCGAAGAAGGCCGACTGCGGCTTCAGGACGGCCACCCGCTCGGCGAGGGCGTCCACCACGGTCCGGGTGAACCGCTCCAGACCGGCCACATCGTCCCCCAGGCCCCAGTCGGCGAGCAGGGAGGCGTGCGGGTCGATGCCCACGCACAGCGGGCCACGGGCGTCCATGGCGGCACGCAGCCGGGTGCCGAAGGGGGTGGGGGCGGGGGTCGTCATCGGTCTCTCCTCAGGAAATTCAGCCCCTCCGGCGTTTGGGGAGCGGCGGTATGGGGGCGCAGATGCCCCAAACCCAGCCCCTCCAGGGGGCACCTCCCAGCGGTGGCTGGGGGAGCTTGAGGAGCGGGGTCCGGGGCGGAGCCCCGGCGGGGGGGCGGGGGCGGAGCCCCCGGGCATTACGCGGCGGCCTCGGCGCCGACGGCCTCGGCGAGGGTGGCGTACGGGCTCGCGGCCAGGCGGGCCGCCAGGCCGCGGTGGATCTCACGGCACCAGAACGGGCCCCGGTAGATGAAGGCGCTGTAGCCCTGCACCAGCGTGGCGCCGGCCAGAATCCGCTCCCAGACGTCGTCCGCGGTCTCGATCCCGCCGACCCCGACCAGGGTCAGCCGGTCCCCCACCCGGGCGTACAGGCGGCGCAGCACCTCCAGGGCGCGCGCCTTCAGGGGCGCGCCGGACAGGCCGCCGGTCTCGGCGGTGAGCCGGGAGGGGGAGGTGAGGCCGAGGCCGTCGCGCGCGATGGTGGTGTTCGTGGCGATGATGCCGTCCAGGCCGAGCTCGACCGCCAGATCGGCGACCGCGTCCACGTCCTCGTCGGCGAGATCCGGCGCGATTTTGACCAGAAGGGGCACCCTGCGGCCGGTGACCGTGCGGTCCGCGGCCTCGCGGACCGCGGTCAGCAGCGGCCGCAGATGGTCCACGGCCTGGAGGTTCCGCAGTCCGGGGGTATTGGGCGAGGAGACGTTGACGACGAGGTAGTCGGCGTGGGCGGCGAGCCGCTCGGTGGACGTCACATAGTCGGCGACGGCCTCCGCCTCCGGGACGACCTTGGTCTTGCCGATGTTGACGCCGACCGTCGTGCGGAAGGCCGGGCGCCGGGCCGCGAGGCGGGCCGCGACCGCCGCCGAGCCCTCGTTGTTGAAGCCCATGCGGTTGATCAGGGCGCGGTCGGCGACCAGCCGGAAGAGCCGCCGCTTGGGGTTGCCGGGCTGCGGCTGGGCGGTGACCGTGCCGATCTCGACGTGGTCGAAGCCCATCATGGCCATGCCGTCGATCCCGGCGGCGTTCTTGTCGAATCCGGCGGCGAGTCCGAAGGGCCCGTGCATCCGCAGGCCCAGCGCCTCGGTGCGCAGCGCCGGGTGGCGGGGGGCGAGGACGGCGGCGGCGAACGTCCGCAGCACGGGGATGCGGGCGGCCCGGCGGATCCAGGAAAAGGCCAGGTGGTGGGCGCTCTCCGGGTCCATGCGCCGGAAGATCAGGTGGAAGAGGAGCGCATACATGAGGGGGCTTTCTGCGGCAGTGGGCGAGCGGGCTCATGAAGAAGGGTGGGCTCATGAAGAGCGGTGGGGCTCATGAAGAGGGGGACACCGGCCGGTGTCCCCCTCCCTCGCCTCACTCCTCGCGGGCGGCGATCAGATGTTCCGCGTGCTCCTGGAGCGATCGGACGCCGACCGCGCCCCGGCCCAGCGCCTCGATGCCCTGGACGGCGGCGGCGAGCGCCTGGACGGTGGTCAGGCACGGGACGCCGCGGGCGACGGACGCCGTACGGATGTCATAGCCGTCGAGGCGGCCGCCGGTGCCGTACGGGGTGTTGACGATCAGGTCGACCTCGCCCTCGTGGATGAGCTGGACGATGGTCTTCTCGCCGTTCGGGCCCTCGCCCTCGCTCTGCTTGCGCACCACGGTCGCGTTGATCCCGTTGCGCTTGAGCACCTCCGCCGTGCCCGAGGTGGCCAGCAGCTCGAAGCCGAGGCCGACCAGCTCCCGGGCCGGGAAGATCATCGAGCGCTTGTCGCGGTTGGCGACGGAGACGAACGCGCGCCCCTTGGTCGGCAGCGCGCCGTACGCCCCGGCCTGCGACTTGGCGTAGGCCGCGCCGAAGACCGAGTCGATGCCCATGACCTCGCCGGTGGAGCGCATCTCCGGGCCCAGGATGGTGTCCACGCCGCGCCCGGAGGCGTCCCGGAACCGGCTCCAGGGCATCACGGCCTCCTTGACGGAGATCGGCGCGTCCATCGGCAGCGTGCCGCCGTCGCCGCTGGAGGGCAGCAGCCCCTCGGCGCGCAGCTCGGCGATGGTGGCGCCCAGCGAGATCCGGGCGGCGGCCTTGGCCAGCGGTACGGCGGTGGCCTTGGAGGTGAAGGGGACGGTACGGGAGGCGCGCGGGTTGGCCTCCAGCACGTAGAGGATGTCCCCGGCCATCGCGAACTGGATGTTGATCAGCCCGCGGACGCCGACCCCGCGCGCGATGGCCTCGGTCGAGGCGCGCAGCCGCTTGACGTCGAAGCCGCCGAGGGTGATCGGGGGCAGCGCGCAGGCCGAGTCCCCGGAGTGGATCCCGGCCTCCTCGATGTGCTCCATGACGCCGCCGAGGTAGAGCTCCTGGCCGTCGTAGAGCGCGTCGACGTCGATTTCTATGGCGTCGTCGAGGAAGCGGTCGATGAGCACGGGGTGCTCGGAGATCAGCCCGGCGTGCCGCTCCAGGTACGCGGCGAGCGAGGGCTCGTCGTAGACGATCTCCATGCCGCGGCCGCCGAGCACGTAGGAGGGGCGGACCATGACCGGGTAGCCGATCTCGGCGGCGATGCCCTTGGCCTGCTCGAAGGAGAAGGCGGTGCCGTACTTGGGGGCGGGCAGCCCGGCCTCGGTGAGCACCCGGCCGAAGGCGCCGCGCTCCTCGGCGAGGTTGATCGCCTCGGGTGAGGTGCCGACGATCGGCACGCCGTTGTCCTTGAGCGCCTGGGCCAGGCCCAGCGGGGTCTGGCCGCCGAGCTGGACGATCACCCCGGCGACCGGGCCCGCCTGCGTCTCCGCGTGGACGATCTCCAGCACGTCCTCCAGGGTCAGCGGCTCGAAGTAGAGCCGGTCGGAGGTGTCGTAGTCGGTGGAGACGGTCTCCGGGTTGCAGTTGACCATGACGGTCTCATAGCCCGCGTCATGCAGCGCGAAGGAGGCGTGGACACAGGAGTAGTCGAACTCGATGCCCTGCCCGATGCGGTTGGGGCCCGAGCCGAGGATGATCACCGCGGGGGTCTCGCGCGGGGCGACCTCGGACTCCTCGTCGTAGGAGGAGTAGAAGTACGGGGTCCTGGCGGCGAACTCGGCGGCGCAGGTGTCGACCGTCTTGTAGACGGGCCGGATGCCCAGCGCGTGCCGCACCTCGCGGACCACGTCCTCGCGCAGCGAGCGGATCCCGGCGATCTGGGCGTCGGAGAAGCCGTGCCGCTTGGCCTCGGCGAGCAGTTCGGGGCCGAGCTTGTCGGCGGCCGCCAGCTCGTCCGCGATCTCCTTGATCAGGAAGAGCTGGTCCACGAACCACGGGTCGATCTTCGTGGCGTCGAAGACCTCCTCGGGGGTGGCTCCGGCGCGGATGGCCCGCATCACGGTGTTGATCCGGCCGTCGGTGGGGACGACGGCCGCCCGGAGCAGTTCGGACTTGCTCCCGGGCTCCCCGGTGAAGTCGAACTGGCTGCCCTTCTTCTCCAGCGAGCGCAGCGCCTTCTGCAGCGCCTCGGTGAAGTTGCGGCCGATGGCCATGGCCTCGCCGACCGACTTCATGGTGGTGGTGAGCCGGGCGTCGGCGGCCGGGAACTTCTCGAAGGCGAAGCGCGGCACCTTGACCACGACGTAGTCGAGCGTGGGCTCGAAGGACGCCGGGGTCTCCTGGGTGATGTCGTTGGGGATCTCGTCCAGGGTGTAGCCGACGGCCAGCTTCGCGGCGATCTTGGCGATGGGGAAGCCGGTGGCCTTGGAGGCGAGCGCCGAGGAGCGGGAGACGCGCGGGTTCATCTCGATGACGATGACCCGGCCGTCCTCGGGGTTGACCGCGAACTGGATGTTGCAGCCGCCGGTGTCGACGCCGACCTCGCGGATGACGGCGATGCCGATGTCCCGCAGGATCTGGTACTCGCGGTCGGTGAGCGTCATCGCCGGGGCGACGGTGATCGAGTCACCGGTGTGCACGCCCATGGGGTCGAAGTTCTCGATGGAGCAGACGACCACGACATTGTCGTTGCGGTCGCGCATCAGCTCCAGCTCGTACTCCTTCCAGCCGAGGATGGACTCCTCCAGAAGCACCTCGGTGGTCGGCGAGAGGGTCAGGCCCTGGCCGGCGATACGGCGCAGCTCGTCCTCGTCGTGCGCGAAGCCGGAGCCCGCGCCGCCCATGGTGAAGGAGGGGCGGACCACGACGGGGTAGCCGCCGAGCTGCTCGACGCCCGCGAGGACGTCGTCCATGGAGTGGCAGATGACCGAGCGGGCGGACTCTCCGTGGCCGATCTTGGCGTGGACGGCCTCGACGACCTCCTTGAACTGGTCGCGGTCCTCGCCCTTGTGGATCGCCTGGACATTGGCGCCGATCAGCTCGACGCCGTACTCCTCGAGGGTGCCCGCCTCGTGCAGCGAGATCGCGGTGTTGAGCGCGGTCTGGCCGCCGAGGGTGGGCAGCAGCGCGTCGGGGCGCTCCTTGGCGATGATCTTCTCGACGTACTCCGGGGTGATCGGCTCCACATAGGTGGCGTCGGCGATCTCCGGGTCGGTCATGATCGTGGCCGGGTTGGAGTTGACCAGGATGACCCGCAGGCCCTCGGCCTTCAGCACCCGGCACGCCTGGGTGCCGGAGTAGTCGAACTCGGCGGCCTGGCCGATGACGATCGGGCCGGAGCCGATGACCAGAACGGACTGGATGTCGGTGCGCTTAGGCACGCTGGCCCTCCATCAGGGACACGAAGCGGTCGAAAAGGTACGCGGCGTCATGCGGACCGGCGGCGGCTTCGGGGTGGTACTGGACGCTGAACGCGGGGCGGTCGAGCAGCCGCAGCCCCTCGACCACGTTGTCGTTGAGGCAGACGTGGGAGACCTCGGCGCGGCCGAAGGGGGTGTCGGACGGCGCGTCGAGCGGGGCGTCCACGGCGAAGCCGTGGTTGTGGGCGGTGACCTCCACCTTGCCGGTGGTGCGGTCCTGCACCGGCTGGTTGATCCCGCGGTGGCCGTACTTCAGCTTGAAGGTGCCGAAGCCGAGCGCGCGGCCGAGGATCTGGTTGCCGAAGCAGATGCCGAACAGCGGCGTGGAGCGCTCCAGCACGGCCCGCATCAGGGAGACGGGGTGGTCGGCGGTGGCCGGGTCGCCCGGGCCGTTGGAGAAGAAGACGCCGTCCGGGTTCACCGCGTAGACGTCCTCGGCAGTGGCGGTCGCGGGCAGCACGTGCACCTCGATGCCGCGCTCGGCCATCCGGTGCGGGGTCATGCCCTTGATGCCCAGGTCGATCGCGGCGACGGTGAACTTCTTGGTCCCGATCGCCGGGACGACGTAACGCTCCTCGGTGGCCACCTCGCCACTGAGGTCGGCGCCCTTCATCTGGGGGGCTTCCCGCACCTTCGCCAGCAGCGTGGCCTCGTCGGCGAGGGCCGCGCCGGAGAAGATGCCCACGCGCATGGCGCCGCGCTCGCGCAGATGGCGGGTGAGGGCGCGGGTGTCGATGCCGCTGATGCCGACGACGCCCTGGGCGCTGAGCTCGTCGTCGAGCGAGCGGCGGGAGCGCCAGTTGGAGGGGGTACGGGCCGGGTCGCGCACCACATAGCCGGAGACCCAGATCCGCTTCGACTCCGGGTCCTCGTCGTTGACGCCGGTGTTCCCGATGTGCGGGGCGGTCATCACGACGACCTGGCGGTGGTAGGAGGGGTCGGTCAGGGTCTCCTGGTAGCCGGTCATCCCGGTGGAGAACACGGCCTCGCCGAAGGTCTCCCCCACGGCCCCGTAGGCCCGGCCGCGGAAGGTGCGGCCGTCCTCCAGGACAAGGACTGCGGGGCTCGTGGCCCCCCTGTTGGAGGTGGTCATCGTGTGCCTTCCGTGTCGTACGAGGGGACGGCCGCTGCGCTGGGGCCGCCGGAGAGTTCGGTGAGGGCGTCCACCCACGCGGTGTGCTCGGCCGCGTGGTCGGAGCGGAAGCCGGAGTCGATCAGCCGGTCACCGTGGCTCCAGGTGATCACCAGCAGTCCGCCCTCGGCGAGGACCTTGCCCGCGATGCCCTTGTCGAGCCGGGCGCCGCGCAGTGCGGCGGCGGGGATGAAGAAGTCCCGCGCGCCCGGCCGGACCACGCTCACGCCCTGGTCGGTGAGGGTGAGCTCGACCCGGCTGCGGGTGCCGAGGCCATGGGCGACGATCCGGTCCAGCCACTGCCCGGCGGTGGTGGAGCCGTGGTAGCGGCCGCTCATCGTGGCCTTGGGGTCGCCGGGCCCGGCCGGGGCCTGGGGCAGCTCGGGGAGGTCGCCCTGGAGGGTGGCGCGCCACTTCCAGCCCTCGCGCATCAGCCAGTAGACCAGCGCGATGACCAGCAGCAGCCCGACGACCCAGCCGATCCTGGCCGCCCAGTCCGTCACGTCCTGCGATTTCTGCTCGGCGGCGAGGCCCGCGAATCCCGCGAGGCCCGCCGCCGGATGACTCGGAGTCGTCACGCCAGCTTCCCGTCCACAACCGTCGCCCGCCCCCGCAGGAACGTGTACGTCACGCGGCCCGGCAGTTCGCGGCCCTCGTAGGGGGTGTTGCGGCTGCGGGAGGCGAAGCCCGCGGGGTTCACCACACCACGGTAAGCGGAGTCGAGCAGGGTGAGGTTGGCGGGCTCCCCGGCGGCGATGGGACGGCCGTGGCCGGTCAGGCGGCCGATGGCCGAGGGCCGCACCGACATCCGGTCGGCGACGCCCGTCCAGTCCAGCAGCCCGGTGTCCACCATGGTGTGCTGGACGACGGACAGCGCCGTCTCCAGGCCCACCATGCCCATGGCCGCGGCGCCCCACTCGCAGTCCTTGTCCTCGTGCGGATGCGGGGCGTGGTCGGTGGCCACGCAGTCGATGGTGCCGTCGGCGAGCGCCTCACGCAGCGCCATCACATCGGCCTCGGTGCGCAGCGGCGGGTTCACCTTGTAGACGGGGTCGTAGGAGCGCACGAGCTCGTCGGTCAGCAGCAGGTGGTGCGGGGTGACCTCGGCGGTGACGTTCCAGCCCTTGGACTTGGCCCAGCGGACGATCTCGACCGAGCCCGCGGTGGACAGGTGGCAGATGTGCACCCGGGAGCCGACGTGGGCGGCGAGCAGCACATCGCGGGCGATGATCGACTCCTCGGCGACGGCAGGCCAGCCGCCCAGGCCCAGCTCGGCGGAGACGACGCCCTCGTTCATCTGGGCGCCCTCGGTGAGGCGGGGCTCCTGGGCGTGCTGGGCGATGACGCCGTCGAACGCCTTCACGTACTCCAGCGCGCGGCGCATGATCACCGCGTCGTCCACGCACTTGCCGTCGTCGGAGAAGACCCGCACCCCGGCCGCGGAGTCGTGCATCGCGCCCAGCTCGGCGAGCTTCTTGCCCTCCAGGCCCACGGTCACCGCCCCGATGGGCTGGACGTCGCAGTAGCCGGACTCCTTGCCCAGCCGCCACACCTGCTCGACGACGCCGGCGGTGTCGGCCACGGGGAAGGTGTTGGCCATGGCGTGGACCGCGGTGAAGCCGCCGACCGCGGCGGCCCGGGTGCCGGTGAGGACCGTCTCGGAGTCCTCCCGGCCGGGCTCGCGCAGATGGGTGTGGAGGTCGACCAGGCCCGGGAGCAGGATCTGCCCGGCGGCGTCGATCACGGTGGCCCCGTCCGCGTCGAGGCCGGTGCCGACCGCGGCGATGCGCTCGCCCTCGATCAGCACGTCGCGCGGCTCGCCGCCGAGCGGCTTCGCCCCGCGCAGCAGCGTCTTGTGGGTGTCGCTCATGGTCACTTGCTCTCCTCGGTGCGGGCGGCGGCGACGGCGGACTCGTTCCCGCCGAGCAGCAGGTACAGGACGGCCATGCGGATCGAGACGCCGTTGGCGACCTGCTCGACGGCGGTGCAGCGGTCGGAGTCCGCGACCTCCGCGGTGATCTCCATGCCGCGGTTCATGGGGCCGGGGTGCATCACGATGGCGTGCTCCGGCATCCGCGCCATGCGGTCGCCGTCCAGGCCGTAGCGGCGGGCGTACTCCCGCTCGGTGGGGAAGAACGCGGCGTTCATGCGCTCGCGCTGGACGCGCAGCATCATCACGGCGTCGGTCTTGCCGACCACCGCGTCCAGGTCGTAGGAGACCTCGCAGGGCCAGCTCTCCACGCCGAAGGGGACCAGCGTCGGCGGGGCGACCAGGGTGACCTCGGCGCCCAGGGTGGACAGCAGATGGACGTTGGAGCGGGCCACCCGGCTGTGCAGGACGTCGCCGACGATGGTGATCCGGCGTCCGGCCAGGTCCTGCCCGGCGCCGGAGGCCTCCGGGCTCAGATGGCGGCGGATGGTGAAGGCGTCGAGCAGCGCCTGGGTGGGGTGCTCATGGGTGCCGTCGCCCGCGTTCACCACGGCGCCGTTGATCCAGCCGGAGGTGGCCAGCCGGTGCGGGGCGCCGGAGGCGTGGTGGCGGATCACCACGGCGTCGGCGCCCATCGCCTCCAGGGTGAGCGCGGTGTCCTTAAGGGACTCGCCCTTGGAGACCGAGGACCCCTTGGCGGAGAAGTTGATCACGTCGGCGGAGAGCCGCTTGGCGGCCGCCTCGAACGAGATGCGGGTGCGGGTGGAGTCCTCGAAGAAGAGGTTGACGACGGTACGGCCGCGCAGGGTCGGCAGTTTCTTGATCGGCCGGTCGGCGAGCCGGGCCAGTTCCTCGGCGGTGTCGAGGATCAGGACGGCGTCGTCGCGAGAGAGATCGGCGGCCGAGATGAGGTGGCGCTTCATCCGGTTGCTCCGTGGGTGAAGGAGGTGTGCGGGCGTGCGGGCGGGCAGGCGCGGGGACCGGTGACCTGGCGGCACCGGTGGTCCTTCGGGCGGGTTCCCCTTCGGTCGCCGGGGAGGCACTCGCCGTCGGTGAGGGGCGCTACTTCCCGTCCGCGGGGGTGGTCCCGCGCAGCCCGAGGAGCACGCTGTCGCGGCCGTCCTCCTCGGTGAGCTGGACCTTGACCGTCTCCCGCAGCGACGTGGGGAGGTTCTTGCCGACGTAGTCGGCGCGGATCGGCAGTTCCCGGTGGCCGCGGTCGACGAGGACCGCGAGCTGGACCGCGCGCGGCCGCCCGATGTCACCGAGGGCGTCGAGGGCGGCGCGGATGGTGCGGCCGGAGAAGAGCACATCGTCGACGAGGACCACGAGGCGGCCGTCGATGCCGTCGTCGGGGATCTCGGTGCGGGCGAGTGCGCGGGCCGGGCGCAGCCTCAGGTCGTCGCGGTACATCGTGATGTCGAGCGAGCCGACCGGGATCCGGCCGGGCTTGCCGGTGATCTCTTCGAGCCGGGCGGCCAGCCGCCGGGCGAGAAAGACACCACGGGTGGGAATGCCGAGCAGCACCACGTCATCGGCGCCTTTGGCGCGCTCGACGATCTCGTGGGCGATGCGGGTGAGAACGCGCGCGATATCCGGTGCTTCCAGCACCGAGCGCGCGGCGTCCGAGGTGTGTGCGTCCATACGAAACGGACCTCCTTCTCCGCCTCACGGGACGGACCTTAAAGGACGGTCGGATTTGCGCCATTCACAGTAGCAGGAGTGCCGAGTGCCCCCGTCAACACCCCTGGCCGGAGCCCCTCCGCCCCATTCGGCTTGACGAATGGAAATTACGCTGCGTAACCTCACAGTGAGTGACCAGCCGCGCGGCACAGCCGCACGTCGATACAGCGTCCGGGGAGCTTTATGTCCAGCGAATACGCCAAACAGCTCGGGGCCAAGCTCCGCGCCATCCGCACCCAGCAGGGCCTCTCCCTCCACGGTGTCGAGGAGAAGTCCCAGGGCCGCTGGAAGGCCGTGGTGGTGGGATCGTACGAGCGCGGCGACCGCGCCGTGACCGTGCAGCGTCTCGCCGAGCTGGCCGACTTCTACGGCGTCCCGGTGCAGGAGCTGCTTCCGGGCACGAGCCCGGCCGGAGCCGCCGAGCCGCCGCCGAAGCTGGTACTGGACCTGGAGCGACTGGCCCATGTGCCGGTCGAGAAGGCGGGCCCGCTTCAGCGGTACGCCGCCACGATCCAGAGCCAGCGTGGCGACTACAACGGCAAGGTGCTCTCGATCCGCCAGGACGATCTGCGCACCCTCGCCGTCATCTACGACCAGTCGCCGTCCGTGCTGACCGAACAGCTGATCAGCTGGGGCGTGCTGGGCGCCGACGCCCGCCGCGCGGTCCAGCATGAAGACGTCTGAGTCCCTCTTCCCCTGTTCATCAGCGTTCACCTGCAGAAACGTGCCGCCGGGGGCGGTGGGGCCCTTCTGGGTCCGCCACCGCCCCCGGCGGCTTTGTCATATGAGGAACGCGGCTATGCCTGGTGCTCCCGGGGCTCCTGCTCACGACGCAGACTCGGCTTCAGCTCCTTGATACGGCCCAGCAGACCGTTGACGAAGGCCGGCGAGTCATCGGTGGAGAACTCCTTGGCGAGCTGCACCGCCTCGTCGATCACCACCGCGTCCGGGGTAGCGTCCTCCCACACCAGCTCATACGCGCCCAGCCGCAGGATGTTCCGGTCGACGACCGGCATCCGGTCCAGCGTCCAGCCCACCGCGTAGGTGGCGATCAGCTCGTCGATCCGGTCGATGTGCTGGGCATATCCCTCGACGAGCTGCATCGTGTATTCGCTGACCGGGGGCTGCCGGTCGTCGGTCCGGGCGAGCCGGATCCAGTCCGCGAGCACGGTCTGCACGGTGCTGCCGCGCTGATCGGCCTCGAAGAGGATCTGGAAGGCACGCTTACGGGCCTTGTTGCGGGCGGCCACGGTTAGTTGTTCACCCGACCGAGGTACTCACCGGAGCGGGTGTCGACCTTGATCTTCTCACCGGTGGTGATGAACAGCGGCACGCCGATCTCGTAGCCGGTCTCCAGCTTGGCGGGCTTGGTGCCACCGGTGGAGCGGTCGCCCTGGACGCCCGGCTCGGTGTACTCGATCACCAGCTCGACGGCGGCGGGCAGCTCGACGTACAGCGGGTTGCCCTCGTACATCGCCACGACGGCCTCGAAGCCCTCGAGCAGGTAGCGGGCGTTGTCGCCGACGACCTCGGGGGTGATGTAGATCTGGTCGAAGGTGTCCATGTCCATGAACACAAAGCTCTCGCCGTCCTTGTACGAGAACTGCATGCCGCGCTTGTCGACATTGGCCGTCTCGACCTTCACACCGGCGTTGAAGGTCTTGTCGACCACCTTGCCGGACAGCACGTTCTTGAGCTTGGTGCGCACGAAAGCGGGGCCCTTGCCGGGCTTGACGTGCTGGAACTCGACGACGGACCACAGCTGGCCGCCGTCGAGCTTGAGCACCATGCCGTTCTTGAGGTCGTTCGTGGATGCCACGGTTGCGGGATCTCCTGGACTGCAGCTGGTGGAGACCAGAGAGCCGCCGGCGCGCCCGGTTCCGCTAGAGCGCGAGCAGCTCTTTGGTCGTGATGGTGAGTAGCTCGGGTCCGCCGTCCGCCTCGGGGCGGACGACGAGCGTGTCATCGATCCGGACACCGCCCCGGCCCGGGAGGTGGACCCCCGGCTCGACGGTGACCGGCACACAAGCGTCCAGTTTACCCATGGCGGACGGTGTGAGCCGAGGGTCCTCGTCGATTTCCAGGCCCACACCGTGTCCGGTGCACGGTTCCAGCGCGTCTCCGAAGCCCGCGGCGGCCAGCACCTGACGGGTCACCCGGTCCACGTCCCGGTACGCCCGGCCCGGCAACAGCGCCTCCCGCCCGGCCCGCTGAGCGGCGAAGACGGCATCGTACAGCTCGACCTGCCAGTCCGCGGGCGAGGGCCCGATGACAAACGTACGGCCCACCTGGCAGCGGTAGCCGCGGTAGTCGGCGCCGAGGCAGATGGTGAGGAAATCGCCCTCCTCGACCCTCCGGTCGGTGGGCAGATGGCCGGGGCGCCCCGCGTGCGGCCCCGCCGCGACCACGGTGGGGAAGGCCGGGCCGTCCGCGCCGTGGTCCACCAGCCGGCGCTCCAGCTCCAGCGCCAGATGCCGCTCGGTGCGGCCCACCAGGATCGACTCCAGCAGCTCGCCGAGCGCCTGGTCGGCCAGCTCCCCGGCGATCCGCATACAGGAGATCTCCTCGTCGTCCTTGATGAGCCGCAACTGCTCGACGGCGCGGCCCAGATCGGCGAGGCGGACGCGGGGGGCGGCGGCGCCGAGCGCCCGATGGCGGGCGACGGTCAGATCGTGCTCCTCGACGGCCAGCGACTCGGCGCCGTCCGCCGCGGCCAGATCGGCGGCGGCCACGGCCGGGTCGCCGTCCGCGCCGGGCACGACCAGCAGCCGCGGCTCGTCGGAACGCGGCGGGCCCGAGGAGAGCGGCGGCGCGGACGGGACCTCGGCGGCCACCAGCACGTCCTGGACGGGTCCGAGCAGCAGCACGGCCCCGGGCGGCACCGCGCCGCACAGATAGCGCACATTGGCGGGCCGGGACACCAGCGCCGCCGCGCTCCCGGCCGCGGTGCACTGATCGTGCAGACGGGCACGTCGGGCCGCGTACACCTCGGACATGTCCCCGAGCGTACGCAGACTCGGGGGCCACGGCTTCCCCAGTGGCTCCAGCCGGGGGTACCTCCCAGCGGTAGCCGGGGGAGAACCGAGCCTGGAAAAAAAGGGGGGCCGGTCGAGCGGGTCCGGACGGGGGTCTCTACCAGCTGGGGGGGCTTGCGATGGAGCGGGTGACGACCTCGTCGAGCATGCGGGCCGTGGTCTCCACGTCGTAGGTGGAGTTGTCGATGATGGGCAGGCCGGAGCCGTACCACCCCGCCATCCGGCCGTGGATCCGTGCCACCTCCTCGTCGCTGAGGCGGCGGTTCCCGGTGCGGGCCGCGTTCCGCTCCAGGACGATCTCCAGGCCCGGAAGGACGACCACCGGCAGCAGCCCGGGGCCCACATGGCGCTTCCAGCCGCCGAGGCCGACGACCGGGCGGTCGGGGAAGACGGCGTCGTCGAGGATGCAGGAGATCCCGTTGGCCAGGAAGTTGCGGGCGGCGAAGCCGCAGGTGCGGCGGGCGAGACGGTACTGCGCCTCGGAGTTCTCGTTCCACCCCGACTGGGGGTTGGCGAAGCCGGACCGGACCCACTCCCGCACATCGTCCAGGCTGATGTGCGCGGTCGGCACCCGGCGGCGGTCGGCCCAGTAGCGCGCGACCGTCGTCTTGCCCGCCCCGGCCGGTCCGATCAGCAGCACCGCCACCGTCGCCTGCGAGACATCGGCGAGCGACGGGTCCGCCGGGGGGTTCGGCAGCGGCACCGGACCGCCGGGCGGCAGCTGGACATGGCCGGTGGTGTTCACCGTCTCCAGCGGCGCCCCGGGGGGCGCGGGCGGGGCCGGCGGAGGGGACACCGGATGCTGCGCGGGCGGTGCCACGTGCCCGGGCGCGGGAGGCACGGGAGGCGCGTGCGGGGCGGGGGGATTGGGGTGAGGTCCCGGGTGATGGCTCGCACTCGCGCCCTGGGCCCAGCCCGCGCCCTGCGGCCCGGGAACCGGCCCCGGCTGGTGGGGCGGTGGCAGCGGAGCTCCCACTGCATGCTGCATCCGGTGGCACTCCGTCTCGTACAGGCAGTTCTCGTCCGACAACTGTCAGGTGCTGATACGGCGGTGAGGCCGCTCCCACCGAACGGTACCTGCCCAAAGCTCCGCTGTGTGAACGGACCGCGAACCCGCTGTGTCCCCGCCGCCCCTCGTCAGCCAGGCATTTCGTCCCGCAAGGGCCGCAACTGCGAGGGCTTGGGGGCTGTTCGAAAGCCCGCGGCGAGGCCGCGGGCTTCCGAAGGCGATGACAGAGTTGTGACGCGAGACCGCGGTTACGGCCCGGGTCAGCCGGAGACCTCGGCGTACGCCGCGAGCAGCACCGCCGGGTCCGGGCCCTCCAGCACGGTGGGCTTGGCGATACCGTCCAGGACGATGAAGCGCAGCAGGTCACCGCGGGACTTCTTGTCGACCTTCATGGTCTCCAGCAGCTTGGGCCACTGGTCGCCGCGGTAGGTGAGCGGCAGGCCCACGGCCTCCAGGACGGTGCGGTGCCGGTCGGCCGTGGCGTCGTCCAGACGGCCCGCCAGCCGGCCCAGCTCGGCGGCGAACACCATGCCCACGGAGACGGCCGCGCCATGGCGCCAGTTGTAGCGCTCGTTCTTCTCGATGGCGTGGGCGAGCGTATGCCCGTAGTTGAGGATCTCCCGCAGCCCGGACTCCTTGAGGTCGCTGGAGACGACCTCGGCCTTGACCCGGATGGAGCGCTCGATGAGCTCGGCGGTGTGCGGTCCGGCGGGCGTACGGGCGGCGGCCGGGTCCCGCTCGATCAGCTCCAGGATCTCCGGGTCGGCGATGAAACCCGCCTTGATGATCTCGGCGAGCCCGCTGACGTAGTCGTTGACCGGCAGCGAGTCCAGCGCGGCCAGATCGCACAGCACCCCGGCCGGGGGGTGGAAGGCGCCGACGAGGTTCTTGCCCTCGGCCGTGTTGATCCCGGTCTTGCCGCCGACCGCGGCGTCGACCATGCCGAGCACGGTCGTGGGGACGGCGATCCAGCGCACTCCGCGCAGCCAGGTGGCGGCGACGAATCCGGCGAGGTCGGTGGTCGCGCCGCCGCCGACGCCGACGATCACATCGGTGCGGGTGAAGCCGGTCTGGCCGAGCGCCTTCCAGCAGTACGCGGCGACCTCGGCGGTCTTGGCCTCCTCCGCGTTGGGCAGCTGGATCGCGATGGCGTCGTACCCCTGCCCGGCGAGGTCCTGGCGGATCGCCTCACCGGTCTCGGCCAGCGCCTCGGGGTGCAGGACGGCGACGCGCTTGGCCAACGTGCCGATCAGCCCGGGAAGCTCGCCGAGCAGCTGCCGGCCGATCAGCACCTCGTACGGCGCGGTGCCCGCGATGCCTCCGACCTGGATGCGCGTAGGGGTGTCGGCCACAGGGGGTGTCATGCGTTCTTCAGCTCCAGTACGTCCAGGACGGCCTCGGCGACGGCCTCGGGGGTGCGGTCCTCGGTCGACACCACGGCGCGGGCGACCTCGGTGTACAGCGGGCGGCGCTGCTCCATCAGCTCGCGCCAGCGCTGGCGGGGATTGACCGCGAGCAGCGGGCGCGGGGCGTCGAGCCCGGTGCGCTTGACGGCCTCGGCGACGCCCATCTCCAGGAAGACGACCGGGAGGCCGACGAGCAGCGCCCGGGTGCCCTCGTCGAGGACGGCGCCGCCGCCCAGCGCGAGCACGCCCGCGTGCTCGGCGACGGCGGTCCGCACCGCCTGCCGCTCCAGCTCGCGGAAGTGCGGCTCGCCCTCGTCGATGAAGATCTCCGAGATCTCCTTGCCCGCCGTCGCGACGATGTCGGTGTCGGTGTCGCGGAAGGTGGTGCCGAGCCGCGCCGCGAGCACCTGCCCGACGGTGGTCTTCCCGACCCCCATGGGCCCGACCAGCACGACGGCGGGGCCCTGGCTGACCTGCCCGCTCACCGGATGGCCAGGTTCTCGAGGAAGCCCCGCACATTGCGGCGGGTCTCGGTGACCGAGTCGCCACCGAACTTCTCCGCGACCGCGTCCGCCAGGACCAGCGCGACCATCGCCTCGGCGACGATCCCGGCGGCCGGGACGGCGCAGACGTCGGAGCGCTGGTGGTGGGCCTTGGTGGCCTCGCCGGTGGTCACATCGACCGTGGCCAGCGCCCGCGGCACGGTCGCGATCGGCTTCATCGCGGCCCGGACGCGCAGCAGCTCGCCGGTGCTCAGCCCGCCCTCGGTGCCGCCCGAGCGCTCCGAGGAGCGCCGGATGCCCTGGTCCGTGGAGACGATCTCGTCATGGGCCTTGGAGCCGGGCACCCGCGCGAGGTCGAAGCCGTCGCCGACCTCGACGCCCTTGATGGCCTGGATGCCCATCAGCGCGGCGGCCAGCCGCGCGTCGAGCCGGCGGTCCCAGTGCACATGGGAGCCGAGGCCCACCGGCACGCCGTACGCGAGCACCTCGACGACGCCGCCGAGCGTGTCGCCGTCCTTGTGGGCCTGGTCGATCTCGGCCACCATCGCCTTGCTCGCGTCGGCGTCCAGGCAGCGCACCGGGTCGGCGTCCAGCCTCTCGACGTCGGAGGGCTTGGGGTGGACGCCGTACGGCGCCTTCGCCGCGGCCAGCTCCACGACATGCGAGACGATCTCGATCCCGGCCGTCTCCTTGAGGTAGGAGCGGGCGACGGTGCCCAGCGCCACCCGGGCGGCGGTCTCGCGGGCGCTGGCGCGCTCCAGGATCGGCCGGGCCTCGTCGAAGCCGTACTTCTGCATCCCGGCCAGGTCGGCGTGGCCGGGGCGGGGGCGGGTGAGCGGGGCGTTGCGCGCGACTCCCTCGAGGATCTCGGGGTCGACCGGGTCGGCGGCCATGACCTGCTCCCACTTGGGCCACTCCGTGTTGCCGACCATGATCGCGACCGGGGAGCCGAGGGTCAGCCCGTGGCGTACGCCACCGATGAAGGTGACCTCGTCGCGCTCGAACTTCATCCGGGCACCGCGGCCGTAACCCAGCCGCCGTCGGGCCAGGGCGTCGGCCACCATGTCGGTGGTGATCGGCACCCCGGCGGGCAGCCCCTCCAGCGTCGCCACGAGTGCGGGGCCGTGCGACTCCCCCGCGGTCAGCCAGCGCAACCTGCTCAACGGTGCTCCCTCATGCGCGTGCCTCGACGTCCTGCGGCGCGGCCCGGTCCGCGCGACTCCGGCCCGCACTCCCGATCCTCCCACGACCGGGGCGTCCGCTCGGTTCGTGGTCCATGGGGTGGACGCTCGCGGCGCCCCGGGGAGGGGCCGGGGGCGGGCCGGACGGGCCCGATGAGGGGCCGTGCGGGGGCTCAGCGGGCGGCCAGCGCCTCGCGCATCGCGGCCAGCGGCGCCGGGGCGCGGCCCGTCATCTGCTCGACCTGGAGCACCGCCTGGTGCACCAGGAGGTCCAGGCCGCCGACCACCGAGCCGCCGCGCGCCGCCCAGGCGGCGGCCAGCGGGGTGGGCCAGGGCTCGTAGAGGACGTCGAAGAGCGCGCCGGGGCGGTCCGGTACGGCCGCGGTGAGCGCGTCCGTGGTGCCCGCGGGCGTGGTGGCGATCACCAGCGGCGCGCCGAGCGCCCCGGCCGCGTCGCCCCAGTCCGCCGTGCGCACCGCGACGCCCAGCCGCTCGCCCCACTGCCGCATCTCGGCGGCGCGGGCCTCGCTGCGGACGTACGCGGTGACCTCGCCGTCGCAGATCCGGGAGAGCGCGGCCAGCGCCGAGGAGGCGGTGGCGCCGGCGCCCAGCACGGCGGCGCGCTCCACGCGCCCGACGCCGCGCTCCCGCAGCGCCGCCAGCATGCCGGGGATGTCGGTGTTGTCCCCGCGCCTGCGGCCGTCGTCACCGAAGACCACCGTGTTGACGGCCTCCACCGAGGCCGCGGTGTCGCTGATCTCGTCCAGCAGCGGGATCACGGCGCGCTTGAGCGGCATGGTCAGGGACAGCCCGGCCCAGGCCGGGCCCGCGTCCTCGCCGAGCCGCTTGAAGAAGTCCGGCAGTCCGGTCTCGTCCACCTCGAAGCGGTCGTACGTCCAGCCGGTCAGGCCCAGCTCGCGGTAGGCGGCGCGGTGCAGTACCGGTGACAGGGAGTGGGCGATCGGCGAGCCGAGCACCGCTGCCCTGCGGTTTTCCGACATCTTTCCTCAGCCGTTGCTCTTGCGCTGCTTATTGAACTTGTCGACCCACTTCCGGTGATCCGCGTAGGTCTTGGAGAACTTGCTCGTCTTGCCGTCCAGCGAGATGAAGTAATACCAGCCGTCGCTGGTCGGGTTCATCGCCGCTTTCAGCGCGTCGTGGCCCGGATTTCCGATCGGGCCGGGCGGAAGTCCCTTGTAGAAGTACGTGTTGTACGGGTTGTCGTACTGCTTGATCTCGCTGATCGGGATATCGATCTTGCTCTGGTTCTTGATGTAGTTGTAGGTGGAGTCGAATTCCACCTTGCCGTAGGTCTCGGGGTTCGCGGGCTTGAGCCGGTTGTAGACGACCTCGGCCATCTTCCGGAAGTCGTCGTGGGTGATGCCCTCCGCCTGGAC
Organism: Streptomyces sp. 5-10; assembly: GCF_014712245.1. NCBI lineage: Bacteria > Bacillati > Actinomycetota > Actinomycetes > Kitasatosporales > Streptomycetaceae > Streptomyces > Streptomyces sp. 5-10. The sequence goes on along the minus strand of NZ_JACVYG010000018.1, from coordinate 77,526 downwards.
CAGGCTGGCCACGCTGATCAGCTGGAGCGGGGACTTCAGGCCCAAGTCCTTCGCCTTGCCCTCCAGATCCAGACCGGAGTAGTTCCGATTGGCCTCGGCGACCATCTTCCGCAGCACGTCCGCGGGCTTGGCGCCCTCGCCCACGCTGTAGCGGGACGGGTACAGGAACCCCTCCAGCGGATCCTTGATCTTGCTGTTGTCGTCGGCCCAGGAGGGCAGCCCGAGGTTCTTGGCCTCCTTCTTGGCGACGCCCGCGGTGGTCCCCGCCTTGAGGCCGATCTTCTTGTCGATCGCCGCGTAGATCGTGGCGTCGCGCATGCCCTCGGTGACGATCAGGGCGTTGCTGCTGCTGGGGTCGAGCATCAGCTTGACCGCCGCCGCGCCGGACATCTCCTTGCGCAGGGTGTAGGTGCCCGGCTGGACGAACTTGCCGCTGTCCTCCACGGCTTCGACGAAGGCGCCGCTGCTCTTGACCACGCCCTTGTCGGCGAGGATCGAGCCGATCTCGGCGTTGCCGGAGCCGGAGGGAACCTCCACCTCGATCCGGCCGGTGCCGTTGCCGGAGTAGTCGGGTGCGGGGCCGAAGCGGGTCTGCCAGAAGTCGTAGGCGTAGTAGCCGCCTCCGCCGACGGCGCCCACCAGGACGACGGTCACGAAGAGGCAGGCCACGCCGCTGCGGCGCTTCTTGGGCTTGCCCTTCTCGCCGGAGCGCTCGCCGTCCTCGCCGTCCTCGCCGTCGTCGTCCGCGTCATCCGCGTCGCCCCGGCCGCCGCCGTCGGTGAAGAACGGGTGGTCGTCCTCGTCGTCCGCCTGGAGGGGCGGCTCCTCGGGGGCCTCGCGCTGGCGCGGCACCTGGTGCTCCGCGGGCACCGTGGGCATCTGCTGGGTGCCCTGCTGTCCCTGGCCCGGGTAGGGGTCCTGCTGTCCCTGGCCCTGGTAGGGGTCCTGGCCCGGGTAGGAGGCGCCCTGGCCGCCATAGGGGTCCTGCGGGTCCGTCCCGCCGTACGAGCCGTCCTGGGCCGGGTAGCCCTGGGCCGGGTAGGAGCCGCCCTGGCCGGGGTACTCCTGCGGGTCCCGCTGATGCGGGTAGCCGGCGTCCTGGCCGTCCCACTGGGGCTGCTGATGCTGCGCTTGAGGGTCCTGCGGATAGCCGTGCGGATACTGCTGGTGCCCGTAAGGGTCCTGGCCGTACGGGCCCTGGGTGTAGGCGCCCTGACCGTAGGGATCCTGGCCGTAGGCGTCCCGCGGGTACGGATCCTGTGCGTAGGTGTCCTGCTGCGCGTAGGGGTCCTGTGCGTAGGGATCCTGGCCGGCCACCGCGCGGTGGCCGCTCCACTCCCGGTCCCCGTACAGCGGATCCTCGGGGTGCCACGGTTGGGAGCCGGGTCCCCGGCCGTACTCAGTCATCGATCCCCTAGCGACGGAGGTGGTCACCGCTCGGCGTGTTCGTGGCACGGGCGGCGGCGGCCATGCCGCGCGGAACGTTACCGTATCGCGATCAGATGACCACTTCGACGGCTTCCCCCGGGGCCCTCCCCGAGACCCGCTCGGTCTCCAGCGCGCTCTGCAGGATCACCACGGCCGCCGCCTGGTCAACGACGGAACGGCCCTTCTTGGACGTCATCCCGGAGGCACGCAGCCCCTGGGACGCTGTGACAGTGGTCATACGCTCGTCGACGAGCCGCACCGGCACCGGGTTGACCCGCCGCGCCAACTCGCGCGCGAAGGTGCGCACTTTGGCCGCGGCCGGCCCCTCGCGCCCGCTGAGCGAGCGCGGCAGGCCGACCACCACCTCGATCGGTTCGTACTCCTCGACGATCGCCACGAGCCGCTTGTGGGCGGCCGGGATGTCGCGTCCCGGCACGGTCTCCACGGGGGTGGCGAGGATCCCGTCGGGGTCGCACGAGGCGACCCCGATCCGGGCGTCCCCGACGTCGACGGCGATCCGCCTGCCGCGTCGCACGACTACCGGCCCGATTCCGCGACAAGCCGCTCGACGGCCTCGATGGCCTCGCCGACGGCCTCCGGGTTCTGACCGCCGCCCTGGGCCACGTCCGGCTTGCCGCCGCCTCCGCCGCCGAGCGTCTTGGCGGCGGTGCGGACCAGGTCACCGGCCTTGAGCCCGCGCTCACGGGCGGCCTCGTTGGTGGCGATGACGGTCAGCGGACGGCTGTTCGCCACGGTGAAGAGGGCGACGACGGCCGGGCGGTCGCCCGGGATGCGGCCACGCACGTCCAGGACCAGCTTGCGCAGGTCGTCGGCGGAGGTGCCGTCCGGCACCTTGGCGGCGACCAGGGCCACGCCCCGGACGTCCTTGGCGCCCTGGGCGAGACCGGCGGCGGCCTGGAGCACCTTCTCGGCGCGGAACCGCTCGATCTCCTTCTCGGCCTCCTTGAGCTTGCTCAGCATGCCGGAGATCTTCTCCGGGAGCTCCTCGGGGCGGCCCTTGACCAGGTCGGTGAGCTGGGAGACGACCGTGTGCTCCCGGGCGAGGAAGTTGTAGGCGTCCACGCCCACCAGGGCCTCGACCCGGCGCACCCCGGAGCCGATGGAGGACTCGCCGAGCAGCTTCACCAGACCCAGCTGGGCGGTGTTGTGCACATGCGTGCCACCGCACAGCTCCTTGGAGAAGTCGCCGATGGTCACCACGCGCACCCGGTCGCCGTACTTCTCGCCGAACTCGGCGATGGCGCCCTGCTTCTTGGCGTCGTCCATGCTCATCACCTCGGCGGTGACGTCGAGCTCGCGCGAAAGCACCTCGTTGATCTTCTGCTCGACGTCCGTGAGGACCGCGCCGGGCACGGCGGTCGGCGAGCCGAAGTCGAAGCGGAAGCGGCCGGGCGAGTTCTCCGAACCGGCCTGGGCGGCGGTCGGGCCCAGGGCGTCGCGCAGCGCCTGGTGGGTGAGGTGGGTGGCGCTGTGGGCGCGGGCGATGGCGCGGCGGCGCTTGATGTCGATCCGGGCGTGGGCCCCGGCGCCGACGGTCACCTCGCCGACCTGGACGACGCCCTTGTGCACGCTGACGCCGGGCACCGGCTGCTGGACGTCCCGGACCTCCACCACGGCGCCGGTGTCCAGCTTGATCCGGCCGGTGTCGGCGAGCTGGCCGCCGCCCTCGGCGTAGAACGGGGTGCGGTCCAGGACGACCTCGACCTCGTCGCCCTCGGTGGCGGCGGGCGAGGAGACCCCGTCGACCAGGAGGCCGACGACGGTGGACTCGCCCTCGGTGTGGGTGTAGCCGGTGAATTCGGTCAGCCCGGAGCTGTCGGCCACCTCGCGGTAGGCGGACAGGTCGGCGTGGCCGGTCTTCTTGGCCTTGGCGTCGGCCTTGGCGCGCTCCCGCTGCTCCTTCATCAGGCGGCGGAAGCCCTCCTCGTCCACCGAGAGGCCCTGTTCGGCGGCCATCTCGAGGGTGAGGTCGATCGGAAAGCCCCAGGTGTCGTGGAGCAGGAACGCCTTGTCCCCGGGGAGCACGCTGCCACCGGCGGCCTTGGTGTCGGTGACGGCGGTGTCGAGGATGTTGGTGCCGGCCTTGAGGGTCTTGAGGAAGGCCGACTCCTCGGCGAGGGCGACGGTCTCGATGCGCTTGCGGTCGGTCAGCAGCTCCGGGTACTGCTGGCCCATCGTCTTGAGGACGACGTCGACCAGCTCGCCGACGACCGGCTCGGTGGCACCGAGGATGCGCATGTTGCGGATGGCGCGGCGCATGATGCGGCGCAGCACATAGCCGCGGCCCTCGTTGCCGGGGGTGACGCCGTCGCCGATGAGCATGACGGAGGTGCGCATGTGGTCGGCGACCACGCGCAGCGAGACGTCGGTGTCATGGGCGGCGCCGTAGGCCACCCCGGTCAGCTCGGTGGCCTTGTCCATGACGACGCGCAGGGTGTCGGTCTCGTACATGTTCCGCACGCCTTGCAGGATCATCGCCAGGCGCTCGAGGCCGAGACCGGTGTCGATGTTCTTGCTGGGGAGCTCGCCGAGGATCGGGAAGTTCTCCTTGCCCTCGCCCGGACCGCGCTCGTACTGCATGAAGACCAGGTTCCAGATCTCCACGTAGCGCTCGTCGTTGACGGCCGGGCCGCCCTCCTCGCCGAACTCCGGACCGCGGTCGTAGTTGATCTCGGAGCAGGGGCCGCAGGGGCCGGGGACGCCCATGGACCAGTAGTTCGGGCCCATGCCCAGGCGCTGGATCCGTGTCGAGGGGACACCGATCACCTCGCGCCAGATGCGCTCGGCCTCGTCGTCCTGCTCGTAGACGGTGATCCACAGCCGCTCGGGGTCGAGGCCGTAGCCGCCTTCCTCCTGGGAACTGGTCAGCAGCTCCCAGGCGTAGCGGATGGCGCCTTCCTTGAAGTAGTCGCCGAACGAGAAGTTCCCGCACATCTGGAAGAAGGTGCCGTGGCGGGTGGTCTTGCCGACCTCTTCGATGTCCGGGGTGCGCACGCACTTCTGCACGCTGACGGCGCGGTCGAAGGGCGGCTTGACCTCGCCGAGGAAGTACGGCTTGAAGGGCACCATGCCCGCGGGGACCAGCAGCAGCGTCGGGTCGTCCGCGATGAGCGACGCCGACGGCACGACGGTGTGCCCGCGCTCTTCGAAGAAGCGCAGCCAGCGGCGGCGGATTTCAGCCGACTCCATCAGTGGTCCTCATTTCCGGCTTTGTGGAGCTTGTAGGGGGTGGTGCGGGTGAGCTCGGCCCGGCCCCGCTGGGCCGGGAGCCGCTTGCGGTCGTCCGGCGGTGGCGCGGAGAGCCCGAGCGCGTCCTTGAGCGCGGCCTCGCGGTCGGCCATGCCGTCCCGTACGTCGAGGGCGAAGACCTTCATCCGCCGGCCCGCCAGCACCGCGCGGTCGGCGGCCCGCGCCGCCAGGCTCTCCGGGGTGAGCTGGTTGAGCTTGCGGTTGACCTTGGTCGTGGCCCACACCCCGGCGGCGACGCCGGTGGTGAACCAGAATGTGCGGCGGAACATCCGGTCTGTCAGCCCTTCGATCCACGGTTGCGGCGGCCGCCCCAGCGGGCGGACGGCAGGGACTTGCCGATGACGACGGTGCGCGCGGGCGCGGGCTCGTCCTCCGCCCGCCCCTTGCGGCCGATCGCCCGCCGGACCCCGTAGCCGAACGCGGCCACCTTGACCAGCGGCCCGCCGAAGGCGGTGGAGACGGTCGAGGAGAGCGCGGAGGCGTTGGAGGTGACCTCCTGGACGTCGGAGGCGATCGAGTCCACCCGGGCGAGCTGGGTGTTGGCCTCGCGCACGGTCGCGGACGCCTCGCTCAGCAGCGGCACCGCCTGGTCGGTGACCTCCGCCACCAGCCGGGTGGCCGCCTTGAGCGTCTGGGCCAGCCTCACCAGCGCCAGCGCCAGGAAGGACACCAGGATCGCCCAGAAGACGGCCACGAGGATCCCGGCCACCTCTCCACCGGACACGTCGCACCGCTCCCTGTCGCCGCTCGTCGTCGTTGTGTCGTGTTGGTCGTGCTCGGCGCGCTGACGTGTCGTGATGACGCGTCGTTCGGCCTCGTCCGTCGCCCGCCGCTCTCGGGCGGTATCCGGGTGCGGGCGGCAGGTATCGACCTTATCGCGCCGCGGACGCGCACCCGAAACGGATAAGGGCCGCCGGACGCCCGGTCCGGACCCGCCATCGGACAAGCCCGCGGGTTCCCCGTCGACCGGTGTCGAGGGGAACCCGCGGGCTTGGGTGCGTACGGTCCGCTCCGCCGGATCAGCGGGCGTAGTACTCGACGACGAGCTGCTCGTCGCAGATCACCGGGATCTCCTTGCGGTTGGGGTCCCGGTCCAGGCGGAAGGCGAGCGCCTTCAGGTTGACCTGGAGGTAGCGCGGGGTCTCGCCGTCGGGGGCGTAGCCACCCTCGCGCGCCACCTGGAAGGGGACCTTCTCGCGGCTGCGCTCCCGGACCATCACCACGTCGTCCGGGCGGACCCGGAAGGACGGCTTGTCGACCTTGCGGCCGTTGACCTCGATGTGGCCGTGGGTGACCATCTGGCGGGCCTGGTAGATGGTGCGGGCGATGCCCGACCGCAGGACGAGCGCGTCCAGACGGCGCTCGAGCTCCACGACCAGCGCCTCGCCCGTCTTGCCCTCGGCCTTCCGGGCGCGGTCGTAGGCACGGACCATCTGGCGCTCGCTGATGTCGTACTGGGCGCGCAGCCGCTGCTTCTCCAGCAGCCGGACCTTGTAGTCACTGGTCTGCTTGCGGCCACGGCCGTGCTCGCCCGGCGGGTAGGGGCGGGCCTCGAAGTACTTGACGGCCTTCGGGGTCAGAGCGATGCCGAGCGCCCGCGACTTCTTGACCTTGGGACGCGACTGGTTCACGGGGAACGAACCTCCATGTAAGTTAGGTGAGCCTTACCTTAGCCGAGGAGAACGCATGTTTCGACCTGGGATCCCCCTGCCCAGCACTGGTCAGAGCCCCGAGGAGGGTCAGCCGCGTCCCATGGAAAGCACCCTGCGGCCCACGCCGGCAGAGCGCGTACGTACTCTCGTTGAATCCAAGGCTACGGCTTCGTTGACGATTCCCGGAATCGAGGCCCTGGACGACCTGGGGGCGGACGGTCCCGCCGCCCGTACGGTCGCCCCGGACGGGGATGTGCTGCTCCTGGTGCCCAGCGCCTCCCCCGCCGCCCGCGCCGCCACGCACGCCCAGGACGACGAGCTGACCTGCGTGATGGAGATCACCGACGTCGCCCCCGTCGCGATGCCCCACCGGATCCGCGGCCGCGCCCGGGTGGCCGGCTGGCTCACCCCCGTCCCCCGCGGCGAGCGCACGCACACCGCGGCGGCGCTGCTGGCCGAGCGGCATCCGGCGGGCGAACTGCTCGGCCTCGACCAGGCGCCGCGGCCGCCGCGGCGCGGAGGGCCGGCGGCCGGGGTGGGGCCCGCCGGGCGGGCCGCCTGGACGCTGCTGCGGCTGGAGGTCGGCGAGGCGTGCGTGGACGACCTGTGGGGCGCGGACGGCGTCGAACCGGACGACTTCACCTCGGCCGACCCCGATCCGCTGGTCCGGCACGAGGCCGATCTGCTCCAGCATCTGCACGCCGCGCACAGCGAGCAGGTGCGCGGGCTGTGCGCGCTGCTCGGCGACCGCTCCGGCCTGGTCTGCACCCGGGGCCCGGCCGTCCCGGTGGCGCTGGACCGCTTCGGTCTGCGGGTGCGCTTCAGGGACGAGGCGGACCGGCCGTTCGACGCGCGCTTCGACTTTCCCGAGCCGGTGCGGAACGTGTCCGAGCTGCGGTACGCGATGCACGCCCTGTTCGACGCGGCGGCGAGCTGAGGGCGTCCCCGGTGTGGGTGGGTGACGGGGCGGGGCTGCCCCCGGGGGCCGCTACGACGAGGGCGCGGCCGGGCCGTCGGCGGGCGGCGGCGGGTCGCCGCGCAGCCGGGCCCGCACCCGCTCCACCACATCCGCGTACCGCGCCTCGGCCCCGTACCGCGTGGGCTCGTAGTACCGCTTGCCGTGGATCTTGTCCGGTGCGTACTGCTGCGCCGCGATGCCGCCCGGCAGATCGTGCGGATACAGATAGCCCTGCGCGTGGCCGAGCTTCTTGGCGCCCTGGTAGTGGCCGTCGCGCAGATGCGGCGGCACCGGCCCGGCCAGGCCCGCCCGCACATCCGCCAGCGCCGCGCCGATCGCGGTGGTGGCGGCGTTGGACTTCGGCGCCAGCGCCAGGGCGATGGTGGCGTGGCTCAGGGTGAGCGCGGCCTCCGGGAAGCCGATCAGGGCGACCGCCTGCGCCGCCGCCACGGCGGTGGGCAGCGCGGTGGGATCGGCCAGGCCGATGTCCTCGCTCGCCGAGATCATCAGTCGGCGGGCGATGAACCGCGGGTCCTCCCCCGCCTCGATCATCCGGGCCAGATAGTGCAGCGCCGCGTCCACGTCCGAGCCGCGGATGGACTTGATGAGGGCGCTGGCCACGTCGTAGTGCTGGTCCCCGGCGCGGTCGTACTTCACCGCCGCCCGGTCGACCGCCTCCTCCAGCGAGGTGAGCGTGACCTCGGATTCTCCCTTGTCCAGGGCCGCCCCGGCGCCCGCCTCCAGCGCGGTGAGCGCCCGCCGGGCATCGCCGCCCGCTATCCGCAGCAGATGCGCCTCGGCGTCCTCGGGGAGGGTGACCGCCCCGCCGAGCCCGCGCTCGTCGGTGAGCGCGCGCCGCAGCAGCCCGCGCAGATCGTCGTCGGTCAGCGGCTCCAGGGTGAGCAGCAGCGAGCGGGAGAGCAGCGGGGAGATCACGGAGAAGTACGGATTCTCGGTGGTGGCCGCGATCAGCGTCACCCAGCGGTTCTCCACGGCGGGCAGCAGCGAGTCCTGCTGGGCCTTGCTGAAGCGGTGGATCTCGTCCAGGAAGAGCACGGTGTCCCGTCCGTACGCCCCGGAGGAGCGGCGCGCGCCGTCGATGACGGCCCGGACCTCCTTGACCCCCGCGGTGATGGCCGACAGCTCCACGAAGCGCTTCTGGGTGGCCTGGCTGACCACGTACGCCAGCGTCGTCTTGCCGATGCCCGGCGGGCCCCAGAGGATCACCGACGACGGCCCGGCCGGGCCGCCGCCGCCCTCGCCCACGAGCCGCCGCAGCGGGGATCCGGGGCGCAGCAGATGCTGCTGGCCCACGACCTCGTCGAGGGTGCGCGGACGCATCCGCACGGCCAGCGGACTGCTGGCCGGATCCTTCTCCTGGCGGTCCTCTGCGGCGGCGGTGAACAGGTCTGGCTCCACGCGGGAAGCCTATGCCAACCCACCGACAACGCCGCCGCGCGCAGGGGTCGGAGGGTGCGGGCTCAGCCCTGAGCGCCCGTCCAGAAGTCCCACCAGCGGGTCAGGATCAGCATGCCGATGACGCCGATCCACACCACCGGGACCACCCAGTGGAACTCCATGAGCCCGCGCCGCAGCCCGTCCGGCGCGGGGAGGTATCCGTGCCCGAGGTTGTGGCCGGTGACGTAGCAGAACATCACGATGGTGGCGACCCAGGCCAGGCAGCACCACAGGCACAGCGAGCCGATGACGTACAGCGACTCGTACTGCAGCCAGGTCACGAAGCCGACGCCGAAGAGCGTGCCCGCGTTGAAGGTCAGCCAGTACCAGCGCGGGAAGCGCGCCCCGGCCAGCAGGGACATGCCCACGCAGATCACGATGGAGTAGGCGACGAGGCCGAGCATCGGGTTCGGGAAGCCGAACGCCTGCGCCTGGTCGCTCTCCATGATGTTGCCGCAGGAGACGACGGGGTTGAGGCTGCAGCCGGGCGTGAAGACCTTACCGTCGGCCTTGTACTCGAGGATCTTGTTCTTGTCGATGGTGATGACCCAGGCGGCCAGCAGTCCCAGCGCTCCGGTGATCACGAGCAGGAGGGCGAAGGCACGGCTGCCTCCCGTCCCGACCCGCGCGCCCTCCCGCGCCTCGCCGGACTCCACGTCGTCCATCACTGTCGTCGCCATACTCGCCGTCCGTCGCTCTCCGCCGTCTCCAGCCCCACCGTCTCCGGCCCCGTCGGGCAACGGCCATTGTGCCGCACCCGCGGTCGCCGTAAGGCGCGCTTATCACGGTCATGCCATGGTGCCCTGTCCCCCGTTCGGAGGACATAAGACGGGCTTCCCGGTCGTCCCCGGGACCGGCGCGGCACCGGCACGCTCAGGGGCATGGCAGACGAAGCGGTACGGGTGCGCGGCCTCCGTAAGCGCTATGGCGCGGTGACCGCGCTGGACGGCGTCGACCTGGGCATTCGACAGGGCGAGGTGTTCGGCGTCCTGGGTCCCAACGGGGCGGGCAAGAGCACGACGGTGGAGATCCTCCAGGGCCATCGAAGCCGGGACGCGGGCGAGGTCACGGTGCTGGGCCGGGACCCCGCCTCCGGGGGACGCGAGTGGCGGTCCCGGGTCGGCATCGTTTGGCAGGATGAATCCGCCCCGGCCGAGTTGACGGTCCGCGAGACCGTACGGCATTTCGCCCGCTACTACCCCCGGCCGCGCGACCCCGAGGAGGTCATCGGCCTGGTCGGTCTCGAGGACAAGGCGGGCAGCCGGATCAAGGCGCTGTCGGGCGGCCAGCGGCGCCGGCTGGATGTCGCCCTCGGCGTGATCGGCGGTCCGGAGCTGCTGCTCCTGGACGAGCCGACGACGGGCTTCGACCCGGCGGCGCGGCGGCGGTTCTGGGAGCTGATCCGGCGGCTGGCCGACGAGGGCACCACGATCGTGCTCACCACGCACTACCTGGACGAGGCGGAAACGCTGTCCGACCGGCTCGCGGTCATCGCCGCGGGCAGGGTCGTGGCCGGGGGCACGCCCGCCGAGCTGCGCGAGCGGTACGGCGGCCGGGCGACGGTCCACTGGAGCGAACCGGGCGGCGGGGCGCGCCGGGAGGAGACGGAGACCCCGACCCGTACCGTCGCGGAGCTGATGCGCCGCTTCGACGGGGAGATCCCGGGGCTGCGGATCTCCCGGCCGACCCTGGAGGACGTCTATCTGCGGCTCACCGGACAACTCGACGAGCAGCCCGGGGAGGGCGCGCGATGACCACCACGACCACCACCTCCTCCACCGCCCGCCGCGCCTCCGGGGCCGCCCCCGGGCGGCTGCCCGGCGCCTGGACCCTCGGGCTGCACCGGGGCGTCCTCGAGCTCAGGCAGTTCTTCCGCCGACGCGAACAGGTGGTCTTCACCTTCGCCTTCCCCGTCGTCTTCCTGGCCCTGTTCGCCTCGATCTTCCGGGACGATGTGCGGGGCGCGGGCGTGACCGCCTCCCAGCTGTACGCCGCGGCGATGATCGCGTCGGGCGTGATGTCGACCAGCTTCCAGTCGCTGGGCGTCTCCATCGCGCTGGAACGGGACGAGAAGGTGCTGCGGCGGCTGCGCGGTACGCCGATGCCCCCGGCCGCGTACTTCCTCGGCAAGCTGTGGCTGGTCCTGGTCTCCGGGATCGCCGAGACGGTGCTGCTGCTGGTCGTCGGCGCGGCGCTCTTCGACCTCGATCTGCCCACGGGCGCGGCGACCTGGCTCACGTTCACCTGGGTCTTCGCCCTCGGGCTGACCGGCTGTGCGCTGCTGGGCATCGCGATCAGCAGCGTCCCGCGCTCGGGCAAGAGCGCCACCTCGGTGGTCGTTCTGCCGTTCCTGGTGCTCCAGTTCATCTCCGGCGTCTTCATCTCGATCGACACGCTGCCCGACTGGATGCTGACCGTGGGCGCCCTCTTCCCGTTGAAGTGGATGTGCCAGGGGTTCCGCGGGGTGTTCCTGCCGGACTCGGCGGCCGTGCTGGAGCAGGCGGGCTCCTGGGAGTACGGGCGGATCGCCCTGGTGCTGGGCGCCTGGTGCGTCGGAGGATTGGTGCTGTGTCTGCTGACCTTCCGCTGGAAGAGCCGCCGGGACGGCTGAGCGAACCGGCCGGTCCGCGCGATCCGGACGTGTACCACCGCACCTACCGGCGCTGGGACGTCTATTTCGCGATCGTCTTCGTGGCCACGTTCCTGTTCGTCCTGGGCGGATCGGACCCCGGGCCCGGACCGCGCGCGGTCGCGGCGGCCGTCTTCGCCGCGACCGCGCCGTGGTACGTGCTGGTCGGCCGGCCGGTGCTGCTCGCGGAAGCCGAGGACCAGCCCCGCGCGGTGGTCTATCTGGTGGGGCTGTTCCTGCTGTTCGTGGTGCCGGCGGCGCTGGTCGGCGAGGTCCGGACCGCGATCTTCGCGCTGACGCCGCAGTGCTTCATGCTGCTGCGGATGCGCAGGGCGCTGGTCGCGGTCACCGTGATCAACGTCGTGCCGGTGGTGGTGTGGGCGCTCGTGGAGCGGCCGGATTCCGGGGATCTGTTCTTCAACTCCCTCTTCGCGGCCGTCTCCTGGGCCTTCTCGCTGCTCATCGGCAGCTGGATCATCATGGTCCTGCAGCAGAGCTCCGAACGCGCCCGGCTGATCGCCGAACTGGAGGCCAGCCGCGAGGAGGTGGCCCGGCTGTCGGCCGCGCACGGCGCCCTCGCGGAGCGGGAGCGGCTGACCCGGGAGATCCATGACACCCTCGCCCAGGGCTTCACCAGCCTGCTGATGCTGGTTCAGGCGGTGGAGTCGGAGCTGGACCACGATGTGCCGCTGGCCCGCCGCCACCTGGGCCTCATGGCCCGTACGGCCCGGGAGAACCTCGCGGAGGCCCGGGCGCTGGTCGCCGGGGCGGGCCCGGCGGACCTGGACGGCAGTTCGCTCCCCGACGCGCTGCGGCGGCTGGCCGCGCGGCACGGCGAGCAGACCGGCGCCCCCGCCCGCGTCGAGGTCGCGGGGGCGGTCCGGCCGCTGCCCGCCGCCGTGGAGGTGGTGGCGCTGCGTGGCTGCCAGGAGGCGCTGGCCAACGCCCGCCGGCACGCGGGGCCGGGCGCGGTGGTGACCATCGCGCTCGGCTACGGCGAGGACGCGCTGCGGCTGCGGGTCCGGGACACCGGCCGCGGCTTCGACCCGAGCGCCCCGCGCGAGGGCTACGGTCTGGCCGGGCTGCGCGCACGGGCGGGCGAGGTGGGCGGCACGGCCGAGGTGGCCGCCGCCCCGGGCGAGGGCACGACGGTCGCGCTCGAACTGCCCGTCCGGCCGCCCGCCCCGTCCCCCCATCCCTCCCGGCCGACGGTACGAACGAGGAGTGCACGGTGATCCGGATCCTGATCGCGGACGACCACCCGGTGGTGCGGGAGGGGTTGCGCGGCATGCTCGGCGCCGAACCCGATCTGGCGGTCGTCGGTGAGGCGGACAGCGGCCCGAGGGCGGAGGCGCTGTGCGTCTCGCTGCGGCCCGATGTGGTGCTGATGGACCTGCGGATGCCGGACGGCGACGGGGTGGAGTCGATCGCCCGGATGACCGCCGCCGGGCTGCCGTCCCGGGTGATCGTGCTGACCACGTACGAGACGGACGGGGACATCCTGCGCGCGGTGGAGGCGGGCGCGGCGGGCTATCTGCTCAAGGACATGCCCCGCGCCGAGCTGGCCGAGGCCGTGCGCTCCGCCGCGCGCGGCGAAACGGTGCTGGCCCCGTCCGTCGCCGCCCGGCTGATGGACCAGCTGCGCGACCGGCCCGAGCGCCCCCGCCTCTCCGAGCGGGAGACGGCCGTGCTGCGGCTGGTCGCGGAGGGGTGCACCAACGCGGAGATCGGCCGCCGTCTCTTCATCGGCGAATCGACGGTGAAGACCCATCTGCTGCGGGCCTTCGGCAAACTGGGCGTGGACGACCGCACCGCGGCGGTCACCAGCGCGATGCGGCTGGGGCTGCTGTAGGGACGGCGAAAGGGGGCCCGGGAAGCTCCCGGGCCCCCTTTCGTGTGTCGGTTCGTGCGTCGCTTCGTGCGCCGGTCGGGCGAGGCCGGCTGCGTCGCTCGGGCGAGGCAGGCGAGGCAAGCGCGGCTCGAGCGGCGCTCAGGCGAGGCGTGCGCGGACCGCCTCGACCACCTCGGTCAGCGGGACCGGGGACTGCTCGCCGGAGTCCATGTCCTTCAGCTGGACCACGTCCTCGGCGAGGTCGCGCTCCCCCGCCACGATCGCGTAGCGGGCGCCGCTGCGGTTGGCGGCCTTCATGGCGGCCTTCAGGCCCTTGCCGCCGTAGGCGAAGTCCGTGGCGACGCCCGCCGCACGGAGCTCGCCGACCAGGCCGAAGAGGACCTTGCGGGCCTCCTCCCCGAGCGGCACCGCGAAGACGCTGACGGCGGCGGGGAGGTTCAGCTCGACGCCCTCGGCCTCCAGCGCGAGCACCGTACGGTCCACGCCGAGCGCCCAGCCCACCGAGGGCAGCGCCGGGCCGCCGATCATCTCGGACAGGCCGTCGTAGCGGCCGCCGCCGCCGACCGCGGACTGGGAGCCCAGGCCGTCGTGGACGAACTCGAAGGTGGTGCGGGTGTAGTAGTCCAGGCCGCGCACCAGCCTCGCGTCGTCCTCGAATTCCACGCCCCGCGCGGTGATCAGCTCGCGGACCTCCGCGTGGTACGCCTTGCACTCCTCGCACAGGTAGTCGCGCAGCAGCGGGGCGTCGGCCAGCTGGGCGCGCACCGCCTCGCGCTTGTCGTCCAGCACCCGCAGCGGGTTGATCTCCACGCGCCGCCGGGTGTCCTCGTCCAGGTCCAGGGCGCGCAGGAAGTCCTGGAGTGCGGCCCGGTAGACGGGGCGGCAGGTGGCGTCGCCCAGCGAGTTCAGCAGGATGCGGAAGTTCCGCAGCCCCAGCGAGCGGTAGGCGTCGTGGGCCAGGACGATCAGCTCGGCGTCCAGGGCCGGGTCCTCGGCGCCGATCGCCTCCGCGCCGACCTGCGAGAAGTGGCGGTAACGGCCCTTCTGCGGCCGCTCGTAGCGGTAGTACGAGCCCGAGTACCAGAGCTTGACCGGCAGCGATCCGGCCTTGTGGAGATTGGCCTCCAGGGCGGCCCGCAGCACCGAGGCGGTGCCCTCGGGGCGCAGCGCGAGTTCGTCGCCGCCCTTGGTGGTGAGGGTGTACATCTCCTTGGTCACGATGTCGGTGGACTCGCCGACGCCGCGCGCGAAGAGCTCCACGTTCTCGAAACCGGGGGTCTCGATGTAGCCGTAGCCGGAGCGCTTGAGCGGTGCGGCGATCGCCTCGCGCACCGCGAGGTACGTCGCGGAGGCCGGCGGGATCAGGTCATACGTGCCCCGGGGGGCTTTGAAGGTGCTCAACGGAAGTCTCTCGTCACATTCCTCGTCGCGGAGCCGGGCGCCGGGCGCCGTCTCCCGGGCCGGCGGCCACCTCCCGCAGAAACGGGTTGGTGGCGCGCTCACGGCCGATGCTGGTCTGGGGGCCATGGCCGGACAGCACCACGGTCGAGTCGTCGAGCGGCAGGACCACACGGGCCAGCGACTCGAGGATCTCGGCGTGATCGCCGCCGGGCAGATCGGTGCGTCCGATGGAGCCGGCGAAGAGCAGATCGCCCGAGAAGAAGACGGACGGGATGTCCGCCTGCTCGGGCATCTGGAAGGTCACCGACCCCTTGGTATGGCCCGGGGCGTGCGCGACGGTGAGCTCCAGACCGGCCAGCCTCAGCTCGGCGCCGTCGGCCAGCTCCTTGACGTCGTCCGGCTCGCCCACGGTGAGTTCGCCCATCAGCGGCATCCCGATGGAGCGGCCGAGGGCCTTCTCGGGGTCGCTCATCATGAAGCGGTCGGACGGGTGGATCCACGCCGGTACGTCATGTGCGCCACAGACCGGGACGACCGAGGCGACATGGTCGATGTGGCCGTGGGTGAGGACGACGGCGACGGGCTTGAGCCGGTGCTTGGCCACCACCTCCGCGACGCCTTGGGCCGCCTGGTGGCCCGGGTCGATGATCACGCACTCCTCACCGGCGGCGGGGGCGACCAGATAGCAGTTGGTCCCCCAGGCCCCGGCGGGGAACCCGGCAATGAGCACGATCGTCCTTACAAGTCGTCCGGTGGAAGATTGTCGGCGGCTTCAGAGCCTACCGGCGGCGCCCCGGCCACAGCGAACCCGTATACGGTACGGCCGAGCCCTCGTACACAACAGCAGCACACCGACGGCACACGCCATGAGGAGACGACCCGGTGGTCAGTAACGAGCAGCGGCGGCGGCAACTCGCCCGGGAGAAGTACCTTCGGCAGCAGCAGCGGCGCGAAACCGCGCGGCGCAAGTCGCGCCAGCGCAATGTGGTGATCGCCGCCGTGCTGGCCGTGGTCCTGGCCGGTGGCGGTGCCGTCGCGGCCACGGGCGCGCTGTCCGGGAACGACAAGGACAAGAAGAAGGACGACGCCGCCGCCTCCGCCACCCCCTCGGCCGCCCCCACCAGCAAGGCGCCGGACCCCTGCGCCAAGGAGGCGAAGGCGGTGGCGGACAAGAAGCCGAAGAAGATGTCGTGGAAGAAGGAGCCGGCGGTCACGATCGACAAGTCGGCCTCCTACACGATGAAGCTGGAGACGACCTGCGGGGACATCTCCGTGACCATGGACGCGGGCAAGGCGCCGCACACGGTCAACTCCTTCGACTTCCTGGCGGGCAAGGGCTACTTCGACCACACCAAGTGCCACCGGCTGGTGAACCAGGGGATCTACGTGCTCCAGTGCGGTGACCCGCAGGGCACCGGCGCGGGCGGCCCCGGCTACACGCTCCCGGACGAGAACCTCAAGGACGCCTCGCTCAAGGGCGGCAAGTACCCGGCCGGGACCGTCGCCATGGCCAACCAGTACAACCCGCAGACCAAGCAGGGCCGGAACACCGGCGGCAGCCAGTTCTTCCTGGTCTACAAGAAGAGCGACCTCCCGCCGGACTACACGCCCTTCGGCACCGTGGACGAGGCCGGGATGAAGGTCCTGCGGAAGATCGCCGATGCCGGGGCGGCCCCGCCGGACCAGACGATGAACACCGCCCCGAACGCCAGCGTGGTGATCAACAAGGCGACGGTCACCAAGTCCTGAGGTCGCCGGGCGGCCCCGTACTGCGAAATTTCGGTCGCGCAGGATACGGACAGCCGGGGCACCGGTCGCCTATGTTGGCGTTGTGTAGGGTGCCTGCCCCGGTGGCCGCCACCCTGCCGTGAGACCGGCCAGGGCGTATCCCGGCCGGAAGAAACTGTGGACGATGCCCGCGGGCCGCGCGCCCGCCCCGGCATCATGTGGAGGAGGCGCTGTGAGCAGCGAGCCTTGGGGCCGCGTCGACGAGGCGGGGACCGTGTACGTGCGTACGGCCGACGGGGAGCAGGTCGTCGGATCGTGGCAGGCGGGATCGCCGGAAGAGGCCCTCGCCTACTTCGAGCGCAAGTACGAAGGTCTGGTCGTCGAGATCGGCCTCCTCGAGCGCAGGGTCAAGACCACCGATCTGTCGGCCAAGGACGCGACGGCGGCCATCGAGCACATCCGTCACCAGGTCGACGAGCATCACGCGGTCGGAGATCTTGACGCGCTGAGGAAGCGGCTCGACAAGCTCGCCGGGGAGGTCGAGGTCCGCCGCGAGCAGCGCAAGGCGGCCAAGGCGGTCCAGACCGACGAGGCCCGCAGGGCCAAGGAGGACCTGGTCGCCGAGGCCGAGCAGCTGGCCGCCAGCGAACAGTGGCGGGCGGCCGGGGAGCGGCTGCGCGCCCTGGTGGACACCTGGAAGGGCCTGCCCCGGCTGGACCGCAAGACCGACGACGAGCTGTGGCACCGCTTCTCGCACGCCCGCTCGGCGTTCTCCAAGCGGCGCAAGGCCCACTTCGCGGCCCTGGACGCGCAGCGCGAGGAGGCCCGGCAGACCAAGGAGAAGCTGGTCGCCGAGGCCGAGGCGCTCTCCGGCTCCACCGACTGGGGCCCGACCGCGGCCCGGTACCGGGAGCTGATGTCGGACTGGAAGGCCGCGGGCCGTGCCCAGCGCGAGGCCGAGGAGGACCTGTGGAACCGCTTCCGCGGTGCGCAGGACATCTTCTTCCAGGCCCGTAGCGAGGTCTTCGCCGAGCGTGACGCCGAGCAGCGGGAGAATCTCACCCGTAAGGAGGAGCTCGTCGTCGAGGCCGAGAAGCTGCTGCCGATCTCGGACCTGAAGGCGTCCCGCGCGGCCTTCCGGTCGATCAACGAGCGGTGGGAGGCCATCGGCCATGTGCCGAGGGACGCCCGCGCCCGTATCGAGGGCCGGATGCACGCGGTGGAGCGCGCCATCCAGGACGCCGAGGACACGGAGTGGCGGCGGACCAACCCCGAGGCGCGGGCGCGGGCCGAGGGGCTCACCGGCCAGCTCCAGGACGCCGTGGACAAGCTGCGGTCCCAGATCGACGCGGCCCGCGCGGCGGGGAACAACGCGAAGGCCGACAAGCTCTCCAAGGAGCTCGAGGGCCGGCAGGCGCTGCTGGACCAGGCGCTGAAGGGCCTCCAGGAGTTCGGCGGCTGAGCGCGCGCTGATCCGCGTACGGCGGCGGCCCCCGGTGCGAAGGCGCCGGGGGCCGCTGTCGTCGTATGTGCTCGCTGTCGTCGTATGTGCTCAGTGGGGACGCGTTCTCAGCGGGCGCGGGCCGAGGTGACCCGGTAGACGTCGTAGACGCCCTCCACGCCGCGTACGGCCTTCAGGACGTGGCCCAGGTGCTTGGGGTCGCCCATCTCGAAGGTGAAGCGCGAGGTGGCCACCCGGTCGCGGGAGGTCTGCACGGCCGCGGAGAGGATGTTGACGTGCTGGTCGGACAGCACGCGGGTGACGTCCGACAGCAGCCGGGACCGGTCCAGCGCCTCGACCTGGATGGCCACCAGGAAGACCGACGACTGGGTGGGCGCCCATTCGACGTCGAGGATGCGCTCGGGCTGCTGGGAGAGCGAGTCCACGTTGACGCAGTCGGCGCGGTGCACCGAGACGCCGCTGCCGCGGGTGACGAAGCCGATGATGGGGTCGCCGGGGACCGGCGTACAGCAGCGGGCCAGCTTGACCCACACGTCCTCGACGCCCTTGACCACCACGCCCGGATCGGCGCTGGAGCGGCGCTTGGTGCGGCGGATGGGCGGGGCGGTCTCGGCGATGTCCTCGTTGGCGGCCTCCTCGCCGCCGAGCGCCTGGACGAGCTTCTGCACCACGTTCTGCGCGGAGACATGGCCCTCGCCGATCGCCGCGTAGAGCGCGGAGATGTCGGGGTAGCGCATCTCATGGGCGAGGGTGACCAGCGAGTCGCCGGTCAGGATCCGCTGGATGGGCAGGTTCTGCTTGCGCATCGCCCGGACGATCGCGTCCTTGCCCTGTTCGATCGCCTCGTCGCGGCGCTCCTTGGAGAACCAGGCGCGGATCTTGTTACGGGCCCGCGGGGACTTCACGAAGCCCAGCCAGTCGCGGGACGGCCCGGCGCCCGCCGCCTTGGAGGTGAAGACCTCCACCAGGTCGCCGTTGTCCAGGGTGGACTCCAGCGGCACCAGCCGCCCGTTGACCCGGGCGCCGATCGTACGGTGACCGACCTCGGTGTGCACGGCGTAGGCGAAGTCGACCGGGGTGGCCCCGGCCGGAAGCGCTATGACATCGCCCTTGGGCGTGAAGACGAAGACCTCGTTGCGGGACAGGTCGAAGCGCAGGGACTCCAGGAATTCGCCCGGGTCCTCGGTCTCCTTCTGCCAGTCCAGGAGCTGCCGCAGCCACGCCATGTCGTTGATGGCGTCGTCCTTGCCCGCCTTGCGGGGCACATCGGTGCGCACCTTGGAGGCGCCGGCCACCGCCTCCTGCTTGTACTTCCAGTGCGCGGCGATGCCGTACTCGGCGCGGCGGTGCATGTCGAAGGTGCGGATCTGGAGCTCGACCGGCTTGCCGCTGGGCCCGATGACCGTCGTGTGCAGCGACTGGTACATGTTGAACTTGGGCATCGCGATGTAGTCCTTGAACCGCCCGGGCACCGGGTTCCACCGCGCGTGGATGGTCCCGAGCGCCGCGTAGCAGTCGCGGACGGTGTCGACGAGGACGCGGATGCCCACCAGGTCGTAGATCTCGGCGAAGTCGCGGCCGCGCACGATCATCTTCTGGTAGACGGAGTAGTAGTGCTTCGGCCGGCCGGTGACGGTCGCCTTGATCCGCGCCGCCCGCAGATCGCCCTGGACCTGGTCGGTCACGACGGCCAGGTACTCGTCGCGCTTGGGGGCCCGCTCGGCGACCAGCCGCACGATCTCGTCGTACATCTTGGGGTAGAGGATCGCGAAGGCGAGGTCCTCCAGCTCCCATTTGATGGTGTTCATGCCCAGGCGGTGGGCGAGCGGGGCGTAGATCTCAAGCGTCTCGCGGGCCTTCTTCTCCTGCTTCTCCCGCTTGAGGTAGCGCATGGTGCGCATGTTGTGCAGCCGGTCGGCCAGCTTGATCACCAGCACCCGGGGGTCCCGGGCCATGGCGACGACCATCTTGCGCACGGTCTCGGCCTGGGCCGCCTCGCCGAACTTGACCTTGTCCAGCTTGGTGACGCCGTCGACGAGCAGCGCGACCTGGTCGCCGAAGTCACGACGCAGGGTGTCCAGGCCGTACTCGGTGTCCTCGACGGTGTCGTGCAGCAGCCCGGCCATCAAAGTGGCCGGATCCATACCCAGCTCGGCCAGGATCGTGGTCACCGCGAGGGGGTGGGTGATGTACGGATCGCCGCTCTTGCGCTTCTGGCCGCGGTGCCAGCGCTCGGCCACCTGGTACGCGCGCTCGATCTGGCGCAGCGTCGAGGCCTCCGCCTTGGGGTCGTTGCCGCGCACGATGCGCAGCAGCGGCTCCAGCACCGGGTTGTACGGGCTGGAGCGCTGGACGCCGAGGCGCGCCAGCCGGGCCCGGACCCGGTTGGACGAGCCCGAGCGGGGCGCGGGGCTCTGTACGGGGCGCGCGGGCGGCGTGGTGGCGGGCAGGCTGTTGCCACGGCCCGCGGCGGGCTTCGGGCTGGTCTGCTCGGGGCCGCGCCGGACCGTGCCGTCACCGCTGTTCCTGGGCACGCCTGGGGCCGCCGTCGGCTTCTCGGCGGCGGTGGGCGCGTCCGGCTGTGCGGAGGGGGTTCCGCCCGGACGGACTTTGGGCGAGAGCGGCTGGGCCTCGTCTGGCAAGAGCACTCCTAGCGGTCCGGACCCGAAAGGGTCGGGCTGCCATGGTATCGATCCCGCCACTCCGCTTGCCTCTCGATCGCGAAGCCGGGCATGACGGGGGCATGGGGCGGCATGGCGGAGGGCGGGGACCCGGCGTTGCGCGTCCCCGCCCTCCGGCGGTCCTCCCGGCCCGGTGTACGGGCCCCGGCCCGGTGTACGGGCCGTTTCAACAGGCCGTTCCACCGGCCGTAACGTAAAGCCCGGCTACGGTCCGTAAGCCCGGCTACGCGGGCCGTAAGCCCGGCTCAGACCGTGATCAGAGCCTCCAGCGGGGCGCTGTCGAGCGAGCCCAGCAGGCGGCCGCGGCCCTCGAGGAAGCCGAGCTCCAGCAGCACGGCGACCCCGGCGACCTGGGCGCCGGCCCGCTGGATGAGCCGCAGGGACGCCTCGGCGGTGCCGCCGGTGGCCAGCACGTCGTCGATCACCAGTACCCGGTCGCCGGGCTCCAGCGCGTCGGCGTGTATCTCGATCTCGGCCGTGCCGTACTCCAGCTCGTAGCGCTGGGCGAGCGTCGCCCCGGGGAGCTTGCCGGCCTTGCGGACCGGTACGAAGCCGATTCCGGCGCGGACGGCGGCCGGGGCGGCGAGGATGAAGCCGCGCGCCTCCAGGCCCACCACCTTGTCCGCACGGTGCCGGACGCAGAGCTCGGCAAGCGCCTCGGTGAGCGCGCCGAAGGCCGCGGCGTCGGCGAGCAGCGGGGTGATGTCCTTGAACATCACGCCGGGCTTGGGGTAGTCCGGCACGTCCTGGATGCGGCCGAGCAGCAGTGTGCGCAGCTCCTCGGCGGAGGCTCCGCCGAATCCGTCCGGGCTGCCCGCCGGTGTCTGCGTCGTCTCCGTCATCTCTCGGGCTCCCCCGCTCATCGCCGCTTGCCCGACGGCCGGCCGCGCCCGCGGTTGCGGGAGGCGGGCTGGCGGCGCTGGCCGACGACTCCGGCGGGCGCCGCGGCGGCGTCCTCCAGGGCCGGGGCGTCGTCCTCCTCGGCGGGCGAGTCCGCCGTCTCGGCCTTGGCGGCCGCGGCACGCTTGGCCTTCACCCGCTTGGCCAGGGACTTCATCCTCGGGTCGCGCTCCTTCAGATCGGCGACCAGCGGGGTCGCGATGAAGATCGAGGAGTACGCACCGGCGGCGAGGCCGACGAAGAGTGCCAGGGAGATGTCGTTGAGCATGCCCGCGCCGAGCAGACCGCCGCCGATGAACAGCAGCGCGCCGACCGGCAGCAGCGCCACGACCGTGGTGTTGATGGACCGCACCAGGGTCGAGTTGAGGCTGCGGTTGGCGATCTCGCTGTAGGTGAAGCGGGTCTGCTTGGTGATGTCCTTCGACGCTTCCTTGAGACCGTCGAAGACCACGACGGTGTCGTAGAGCGAATAACCGAGGATGGTCAGCAGACCGATCACTGTGCCCGGGGTGACCTCGAAGCCGACCAGCGCGTAGACACCGACGGTGATCGTGAGGTCGTGGATCAGGGCGATCAGGGCGGCCAGCGCCATCCGCCACTCGAAGGCGATGGCGAGATAGATCACCACCAGCACCATGAAGATCGCCAGACCCTGCCAGGCCTTGCTGGCGATCTGCTCGCCCCAGCTCGGGCCGACCAGCTGGGTGTCGATCTTGCTGGTCTTGACGCCCAGCTCCTTGGCGAGCTCCTCCTGGACCGGCAGCGCCTCCTTGGTGCCCAGCTCGCTGATCTGGATCCGCATCCCGCCGCGGCCGAGCTCCTGGACGACGACGGTGTGGCCACCGGAGGCGTCCTCGGCGGCCTGGCGCACCTCGGTGCTGGAGACCTTGGTGTTGGGGGTCGTGAAGACCGCGCCGCCGGAGAACTCGATGCCCATGTTCAGGCCGCGCACCGCCAGGCCCACGATGGCCGTGATGGTGATCAGTATCGAGATGCCGTACCAGAGCTTCCGCTTGCCGACGAAGTCGTAGCCGACCTCGCCTCGGTAGAGCCTGGCGCCGAGAGTGCCGAGTCGCGACATCTCACGCCTCCTTCGTGTCGGCGGGGCCGGGGGCGGCGGGACGGCGACGGCGCAGCGGCGGTGTGGCCCCGAGGCGCTTGGGGTCAAGGCCGGACCACGAGTGGCCGTTCCCGAAGAACGGACGGCGGGCGAGGATCGTCATCAGCGGCTTGGTGAAGAGGAACACCACGGCGATGTCGAGCAGCGTGGTCAGGCCCAGGGTGAAGGCGAAGCCCTGCACCTTGCCGACGGTGACGATGTAGAGCACCGCGGCGGCCAGGAACGACACGAAGTCGGACACCAGGATGGTGCGCCGGGCCCGCGGCCAGCCGCGCTCGACGGCGGGGCGCAGCGAGCGGCCCTCCCGGATCTCGTCGCGGATCCGTTCGAAGTAGACGATGAACGAGTCGGCGGTGATACCGATGGCCACGATCGCGCCGCAGACCGCCGGGAGGTTCAGCGCGAAGCCGATGCCCGGGCCGAGCAGCACCATGATCGTGTACGTCAGGATCGCGGAGACGCCGAGGCTGGCCATGGCCACGAGGGCGAGACCGCGGTAGTAGACGACCAGGTAGATCACGACGAGCGCGAGGCCGATGGCACCGGCGATCAGACCGGCGTCCAGCTGCTCACCGCCGAGCGCGGCGGAGACGGTGGTCTCGTCGGCGATGTCGAAGGACAGCGGGAGCGCGCCGTAGGACAGCACGTTGGCCAGGTCCTCGGAGCTCTGCTGGGTGAATCCGCCGGAGATGGTGGCCCGGCCGCCGGTGATGGCGCCCTGGGTGACCTCGGGGTCGGAGACGACCTCGCCGTCCAGGACGATCGCGAAGCGGTTCTGCGGGGACTGCTGCTTGGTCAGCTCACCGGTGGTCTTGGCGAACTTCTTGGAGCCCTTGCTGTTGAAGTCGAGCTGGACGATCCAGCCCGCCCCGTTCTGGCTCTCGAAGACCGACGAGGCGTCGTCCACGTCGGTGCCCTCGACCTCGGAGGGGCCGAGGACGAACTTGGCGTCGCCCTTCTGGCCGCAGGCCAGCACCGAGTCGGTCGGCTTGGCGTTGGCCGCCTTCTCGGCCGCCGCGGCGCGTCCGGCCTTGGTGGTGCAGTCGAGCTTCGCGAACTGCTTGGCCAGCTCTTCCTGGTCGCCGGAGCCCGACGGGCTCTTGGACGGGTCGGGCTTCGGGGTCTTCGACGGCGAGGGGCTTGCGCTGGGCTTCTCGTCGGCCTTCAGGCCCTCGGAGAGGGCCCGCCCCTGGGTGCTGGGGCTGGCGGAGGAGGACGAGGAGGCCGATGACGAGGCCGACGGCGTGCCGGACGGCTTGCCGCCCTTGTCATCGCCCTTGTCCTGGCCCTTGCCGCCGGCGCTGGCCGACGGGCTGGGGGTGGAGTTGGGCTTCTCGGGGGTCTTCTGGCCGCTGGTGGTCGTGACCACCGGCCGGAAGTAGAGCTGGGCGGTGGTGCCGACCTGCTGCCGGGCCTGCTTCGCGTTCGTCCCCTTGGGGATGTTCACGATGATGTGCTTGTCACCCTGCGTCTGGACCTCGGCCTCGGACACACCCAGACCGTTGACCCGCCGCTCGATGATCCCCACGGCGGTGTTCATGTTGTCCGTGTTGATCGCGTTGGGCTTGCCCGGTTGGTTCTTGGCCTCCAGCGTGAAGCTGGTGCCGCCCGCGAGATCGATGCCCAGTCGCGGCGTGGTGTGCCCGGAGACGAACATGCCTCCGGTCAGCGCCGCGATGGCGATCAGGATGACGGCCAAGGGGCGCCCTGGCCTGCCCTGTGACCCGGAGGACCTGCGGCCCTTCTTCGGTGCTGCCACCTTCTCGTATCTCCCTGTCCAACCGCCCCGCATCGGGTGTGCGCGGGGCGGCACGAAGTCTTGTGGGGACGAGCCCCCGCCGGAGCCTAGACCGTCCAGGGAACCGCGGCGCACCGATCGAGGGCGCGCCGCGGTTCCCGGATGACGGACTTACTTCGCGTCGGTGCCGCCGTCCCGCTTGTCGTCCTCGGAGGTGCTCGCCGCGGCGGCGTCGTCCTTGCCGAGGTCGATCTTCTTGACGTCCGTCTTCCCGGCCTTGTCCTCCGCCTCGTCGGCCGCGTCGGCCTCGTCGGCCTTCTCGAGCTCGACCTTGTCGGCGGGCGAGTCGGCGTCGGCGTCCGCGGCCTCGGTCAGCGAGGAGGCGTCGTCGGGAACGACAGGGGTGTCGGTGGCGTCCTCGTCGGGGTCGATGCCGTGCACGATGCGGTTGTACTCGGAGTCCGGCAGGACGGCTCCCACCGCGTTCTTCGCGTAGATCGCGTGCACGCCGGGGGCCACCTCGAGGAGGACCGTGTCGTCGTGGACCTCCTTGACCGTCGCGTACATGCCGCCGATGGTCCGTACACCGGAGCCCGGCTGCATGTCATTGCGCATCTGCTGGGCCTGGCGCTGCTTGTTCTTGGCCGAACGCGTCATCAGGAACATGGCCCCGATAAGCACGATGAACGGCAGGAGAGTCACGATATTCACGGGACGGAAATTCCTTCACACGACCGCGGGGAGCGGCCTGGTCTACGGGGGTGGGTATACCGCACAGTGAGCGGACGGCATACGGACGGCATCGGCGGAGTCTAAGCGAGCCCACGCCAATGGAACAACGCCCGGCGCGGTACCGGGGTTCCTGACCCCGCCATTATTGGTCCTCTACGCCATGATGCCGGGTAAGCGAGCGCTTATGCCTTGTCGCGGCCCGTCCGGCCCGTCATGGCACGTCATGCGCCGTCACGCCGTGTCCCCGGCCGTCATGGCTCGAAGAGGCCCGCCTGACCGCCGGCGGCGGTCTGCGGCGGTGGGGTGAGCCCCATATGCGCCCAGGCCGCCGGGGTGCCGATCCGCCCCCGGGGGGTACGGGCCAGCAGCCCCTCCCGGACCAGGAAGGGCTCGGCGACCTCCTCCACCGTCTCACGCTCCTCCCCCACCGCGACCGCCAGGGTCGACAGACCCACCGGGCCGCCGCCGAACAGCTTGAGCAGGGCGCTGAGCACCGCCCGGTCCAGCCGGTCCAGGCCGCGCTCATCCACGTCGTAGACGGCCAGGGCGCTGGCGGCGATCTCGCGGGTGATCAGGCCGTCCGCCTTGACCTGGGCGTAGTCGCGCACCCGGCGCAGCAGACGGTTGGCGATCCGGGGGGTGCCGCGGGAGCGGCCCGCGATCTCGGACGCGCCCTCGGACTCGATGGTCACGTCGAGCAGCCCGGCGGAGCGGTGGACGACCCGCTCCAGCTCGGCCGGCGCGTAGAACTCCATATGCCCGGTGAAGCCGAAGCGGTCGCGCAGCGGGGGCGGCAGCAACCCGGCCCGGGTGGTGGCGCCGACCAGCGTGAACGGCGGCAGCTCCAGCGGGATGGCGGTGGCCCCGGGCCCCTTGCCGACGATGACGTCGACCCGGAAGTCCTCCATCGCCATGTAGAGCATCTCCTCGGCGGGCCGGGACATCCGGTGGATCTCGTCGAGGAAGAGCACCTCGCCCTCGGTGAGGGAGGAGAGGATCGCGGCCAGATCGCCGGCGTGCTGGATGGCGGGGCCGGAGGTGATCCGGATCGGGGCGCCCATCTCGGCGGCGATGATCATGGAGAGGGTGGTCTTGCCCAGTCCGGGCGCGCCGGAGAGCAGCACGTGGTCGGCGGTGCCGCCGCGCTGCCGGGCCGCCTTGAGCACCAGGTCCAGCTGCTCGCGGACCCGCTCCTGCCCGACGAACTCGCCGAGGTCCTTCGGGCGCAGCGCGGCCTCGACCGCCTGGTCGTCGCCGTCGGCGTCGGCACCCACCAGCCTGCCGCCCGCGCCGGACGGGGCGTCGTCGGCGGTGGCCGGTGGGGTCTCGTCCCAGTTCACTGCGTTTCGCCTCGCGATGTCGTCTTCGGATGTGCCGCCGGTCGCGGCCTGCCGCGGCCGCGGTGGATCACCGTGTGCGGTTCAGGGTCTGCAGGGCGGCCCGCAGCAGCTGGGCCACCTGGGGTGTGCCGCCCGCGGCCACCGTCTCCTCGGCCTGCGGGGTGACGGCGGCCACCGCCTCGTCGGCCTCCCGGGTGGCGTAGCCGAGGCCCACCAGCGCGGTGTGCAGCTGGTCGCTCCAGCCGGGCGCGGCCGCCGAGCGGGCGCCGGGCACGGCCGAGCCGATCGGCTCGCCGAGCCGGTCCTTGAGCTCCAGCAGCAGCCGCTGCGCCCCCTTCTTGCCGATGCCGGGGACGGCGGTGAGCGCCTTCTCGTCCCCGGTGGACACCGCGAGCCGCAGCGCGTCCGGGGAGTGCACGGCCAGCATGGCCTGGGCCAGCCGGGGGCCGACCCCGCTGGCGGTCTGGAGCAGTTCGAAGACCTGGCGCTCGTCGTCGTCGGCGAAGCCGTAGAGGGTCAGCGAGTCCTCACGGACGACGAGGGAGGTGGCCAGCCGGGCCTGCTGGCCGACGCGCAGCCCGGCCAGGGCGGCCGGGGTGCACTGGACCGCCATCCCGACCCCGCCGACCTCGATCACGGCGGTGTCCGGGGCGACGGCCGCCACCGGACCGGAGACGAACGCGATCATGAGGTACGGCCTTTCGTGGTGCGCGCGCTGCTCGGGGTGCGGGCGGGGCTCGTCGGGTGGGCGGTGCTCGGGGTGCCAGCGGTGCCGGGGGTGCCGGCGGGCCTGGTGGTGCTCGTGGGGCTTGTGGTGCCTGTGGGGCTTGTGGTGCGTGTGGGGCTTGTCGTGCGTGTGGGGCTTGTCGTGCGGTGGGCGGCGACGGCCTGCTGGAGCCGGTTGGTCGCGGGGGCCCGCCAGATGTGGCAGATGGCGAGCGCCAGCGCGTCGGCGGCGTCGGCCGGTTTGGGCGGTGCGTCCAGCCGCAGCAGCCGGGTGACCATCGAGCCGACCTGCGCCTTGTCGGCGCGCCCGGATCCGGTGACGGCCGCCTTGACCTCGCTGGGGGTGTGCAGCGCGACCGGCAGCCCGCGGCGGGCCGCGCACAGCATGGCGACGGCGCTGGCCTGGGCGGTGCCCATGACGGTGCGGACGTTGTGCTGGCTGAACACCCGCTCCACGGCGACGAATTCGGGCCGGTGGGCGTCCAGCCACTCCTCGATGCCGCGCTCGATGAGGACGAGCCGGTCGGCGGTCGCGGTCTCCGCCCCGGTCCGTACGACGCCGACGCCGAGCATCCGCAGCGGGCGGCCCGCGACCCCCTCGACCACGCCGACGCCGCACCGGGTCAGCCCCGGGTCCACGCCCAGCACACGCACCGCGCCCCTCCCCTCACCGCGCTTCGGTCACCTGTTCTTGCAGGCTAGCGGCTGCCGCCGACAACACCCGCGGACAACGCCGACGGGCCGGTGGGGTGCTGCCCCGCCGGCCCGTCCCTGTCGTCGACCGCCGTGCCGATCCGCCGTCAGGCGTCCACCTTGGCCATGACCTCGTCGGAGACGTCGAAGTTGGCGAAGACGTTCTGCACGTCGTCGCTGTCCTCGAGGGCGTCGATCAGCTTGAAGATCTTGCGCGCGGCGTCTTCCTCGAGCTGGACCTGCATCGTGGGCACGAAGTTGGCATCGGCCGAGTCGTAGTCGATGCCCGCCTCCTGGAGGGCGGTGCGGACCGCGACCAGGTCGGTGGCCTCGCTGATGACCTCGAAGGACTCACCGAGGTCGTTGACCTCCTCGGCGCCCGCGTCCAGGACCGCGCCCAGCACGTCGTCCTCGGAGAGCTCGCCCTTGGGGACGATGACGACGCCCTTGCGGTTGAACAGGTACGACACGGAGCCCGGGTCGGCCATCGAGCCGCCGTTGCGCGTCATGGCGACGCGGACGTCGGAGGCCGCGCGGTTGCGGTTGTCGGTCAGACACTCGATGAGCACGGCCACGCCGTTGGGGCCGTAGCCCTCGTACATGATCGTCTCGTACTCGGCGCCACCGGCCTCCAGACCGGCACCACGCTTGACCGCGCTGTCGATGTTCTTGTTCGGGACCGACTGCTTCTTCGCCTTCTGGATGGCGTCGAAGAGCGTCGGGTTGCCCTCCGGGTCGGCACCGCCCATCCGGGCCGCGACCTCGATGTTCTTGATCAGCTTCGCGAAGAGCTTGCCGCGCTTGGCATCGATCACGGCCTTCTTGTGCTTCGTCGTAGCCCATTTAGAGTGGCCGGACATCCGCCTGTCTCCTTCGCGTAACCCATTGCTGTACGAACGCCTGAGATCCTACCGGGACCGGCCCAGCCCGCGGCGCGGACCGCCCTCCCGGCCGAGCGCTATGCGCCCCGCACCATGCCCTCCCGTCTCCCACCACCGCCCTCAACGGGGCGCTACGCGCGCCGCACCATGCCCTCCCGTCTCCCGCCACCGCCCTCAACGGAGCGCTACGCGCGCCGCACCATGCCCTCCCGTCTCCCGCCACCGCCCTCAACGGAGCGCTACGCGCGCCGCACCATGCCCTCCCGTCTCCCGCCACCGCCCTCAACGGAGCGCTACGCGCGCCGCACCATATCTACGAAGAGCCGGTGCACCCGGTGGTCGCCGGTCAGCTCGGGGTGGAACGAGGTCGCCAGGACATTGCCCTGCCGGACGGCGACGGTGTGCCCGTCGAACGTCGCGAGCACCTCGGCACCGCCGCCCACGGACTCGACCCACGGCGCGCGGATGAAGACCCCCTCGACCGGGCCGTCCTCGATGCCCTGGATGTCGATCTCGGCCTCGAAGGACTCGTTCTGGCGGCCGAAGGCGTTACGGCGCACGATCATGTCGATGCCGCCGATGGTCTCCTGGTCGTCCCGGCCGTCGAGGATCTTGTCCGCGAGCATGATCATGCCCGCGCACGTACCGTACACCGGCATCCCGGCCCGGACCCGCTCGCGCAGCGGTTCCAGCAGCCCGAAGATGATCGCCAGCTTGGACATGGTGGTCGACTCGCCCCCGGGGATCACCAGGGCCTCGACCTCGGCGAGCTCCTCGGGCCTGCGGACCTGCCGGGGCGTGGCCCCGGCCGCGGTGAGCGCGGCGAGATGCTCGCGGACATCGCCCTGGAGGGCGAGCACACCGATCACGGGGGCGTCGGGGGTGGACGTAGCCGGTATGGACGACGTAGTCACGGAAGCGAAGACCTCTCGAACGTCAGGGGCACCACGCGCCGGACCGGTGGGCCGGGGCGCGTGGTGCCATGTGGTGCCGTACGGGCGCCGGTTACCAGCCGCGGCTGGCGTAGCGCTCGGACTCGGGGAGGGTGTCGCAGTTGATGCCGACCATGGCCTCGCCGAGGTTCCGGGACGCGTCCGCGATGACCTTGGGGTCGTCGTAGAAGGTGGTGGCCTTCACGATCGCGGCGGCGCGCTTGGCCGGGTCGCCCGACTTGAAGATGCCGGAGCCCACGAACACGCCCTCGGCGCCGAGCTGGCGCATCAGCGCGGCGTCGGCCGGGGTGGCGACGCCACCGGCGGAGAACAGCACGACCGGCAGCTTGCCGGTCTGCGCGATCTCGGCGACCAGCTCGTAGGGGGCGCGGATCTCCTTGGCGGCCGCGTAGAGCTCGTGGTTGTCCAGGCCGCGCAGCCGGGCGATCTCGCCCTTGATCTGACGCAGGTGGCGCACGGCCTCGACGACGTTGCCGGTACCGGCCTCGCCCTTGGAACGGATCATGGCCGCACCCTCGGCGATCCGGCGCAGCGCCTCGCCCAGATTGGTGGCTCCGCAGACGAACGGGGTGGTGAAGGACCACTTGTCGCTGTGGTTGACCTCGTCGGCGGGGGTGAGCACCTCGGACTCGTCGATGTAGTCGACGCCGAGCGACTGCAGCACCTGCGCCTCGACGAAGTGGCCGATCCGCGACTTGGCCATCACCGGGATGGAGACGGCGTTGATGATGCCCTCGATCATGTCCGGGTCGGACATCCGGGCCACGCCGCCGTCCTTACGGATGTCGGCCGGCACCCGCTCGAGGGCCATGACCGCGACGGCACCGGCGTCCTCGGCGACCTTGGCCTGCTCGGGGGTGACGACGTCCATGATCACGCCACCCTTGAGCTGCTCGGCCATACCGCGCTTGACGCGGGCGGTGCCGGTCGCGGGGGCGTCGGAATTGGACGTGCTGGCGGGCGTGATGGACACGGTTTGACCTCACTCGATAATGAAAAGTGCGATGAGCCCATCGTAGGGCCGTTCGATACCGGTACATGACCCGGCCATCTGGTCCAGGTCACGAGCGTGCGTGCTACACGAATGACAAAACCGCGTGGGTGCGGGGATCGGCAAGGGCCAATCGAAGGCCGGTGGCTCGAAGCGACCGGTGAATCCTCGGTACGCGAAGGGCGGTCACCCCCTCGGCACAGCGCCCTCGGCGCAGGACCCCCTCGGCGCAGGACCCCCTCGGCGCGGGGCCCCCTCGACACGGGCCCCTCAGCGATCGGCTTCCTCGGTGCCCGGCACCCGCCCGAGCGCCGCCGGGGGCTCGTCGTCCATCTCGAAGGCGAGCGGGAACGGGGCGTGGCCCGCCAGCCGGAACCAGCGCACCGTCCGATGGCGGCGCAGCGCCCGCGCCGCGCGCACCGCGTCGTTGTGGAACCGCCGGGCCATCGGCACCCGCCTCACCGCCTCCGTGAGCTCCCCCAGCGCCTCCTCGCCGCCCGGCGCCTCCCGTACCGCCTCGGCCTGGGCGCTGTCCTCGAAGACGGCCCGCAGCGCCTGGCTCAGCTCGCTCTCGGCGACCTCGCGGTGCTCCTCCTCGGACTGCCGGGCGGCGTGCGCGGCCTGGTACAGCACGATCGAGGCGGCGGGATCGAGCACTCCGGCGGTGGCCAGCTCCTGGGCGACGGAGGCACGCCTCAGCAGCTGCGCGTCCAGTGCGGCCCGCGCCGCGTCCAGACGGCTGTGCAGCCGGTCGAGGCGTCCCGCGGTCCAGCTCAGGTAGACGGCGATGACGACCAGTGCGACCGCGATCCAGATCAAGGTGCTCACGGCCCGCCACGCTACCCCCTGCCGCCCCCGACGTCCGGGGTGGAGCTCAGCCGCGCACCGCCGCGCACGGCGGTACGCGGCGCCTCAGGGCAGGTCCGTCCTAGTCCCGCGCGAGCCCCAGCCGCGTCCACAGCCGCGTGCGGTCGTCGGCGGCCACGGACGCCGCCCCGTCCGTCACCGTCTCGTAGACCGCGAGGATGTCCGCCCCCACCGTCGACCAGTCGAAGCGCCGTACGTGCCGGCTGCCCCGCTCCCGCAGCTCGGCCAGCCGCCGCTCGTTCCCCAGCAGCCGCACCGCGGCGGCCGCCAGGGCGTCCGCGTCCTCGTTGGCGAACAGCTCGCCCGCCGCCCCTCCGTCCAGCACCTGGGCGAACGCGTCCAGATCGCTGGCGAGGACCGCGGCCCCCGCCGACATGGCCTCGACGAGGATGATGCCGAAGCTCTCACCGCCCGTATTGGGCGCGATGTAGACATCGACGCTGCGCAGCAGCCGCGCCTTGTCCTCGTCGCTGACCATCCCCAGGAACTCCACGCGCTCCCGCAGCGGCGCGGGCAGGTCGGCCACGGCCTCCTTCTCGTCGCCGCGCCCGGCGATCAGCAGCCGCGCCCCCGGCCGGGCCTCGAAGATCTTCGGCAGGGCGCGCATCAGCACCGGCAGCCCCTTACGGGGCTCATCGATCCGGCCGATGAAGCCGATCGTCTCCCCCTGCCACTCCTCCTTCGGCTCGGCGTCGGCGAAGAAACCCACATCGACGCCGTTGGGGATGACCACCGCGTCCCCGCCCAGGTGCTCCACCAGCGTCCGGCGCGCGTACTCGCTCACCGCGATCCGCGCGCTGATCTTCTCCAGCGCGGGCTGGAGGATCGGATACGCGGCGATCATGGCCCTGGAGCGCGGATTGGAGGTGTGGAACGTGGCGACGATCGGCCCCTGGGCCGCCCAGCAGGCCAGCAGCCCCAGCGAGGGCGAGGTGGGCTCGTGGATGTGGATGACGTCGAAGG
This sequence comes from Streptomyces sp. 5-10, assembly GCF_014712245.1. Lineage (NCBI taxonomy): Bacteria > Bacillati > Actinomycetota > Actinomycetes > Kitasatosporales > Streptomycetaceae > Streptomyces > Streptomyces sp. 5-10. The sequence continues at coordinate 45,103 of NZ_JACVYG010000018.1, read as the reverse complement.
CGCCGTCGTGCAGCCAGCGGCGCACCCGCGCGGCCGACAGGAAGCCGAAGTTCAGCCGGGCCACCGAGCCGTTGTACGGCACCGGCACCGCGCGCCCGGCGGAGACCACGTACGGCGGCAGCGGCGTCTCGTCGTCCGCCGGGGCCAGCACGGAGACCTGGTGGCCGCGCCGGATCAGATGGTCGGCCAGATCGCGGATATGGAACTGGACGCCGCCTGGGACATCCCAGGAGTACGGGCAGACGATCCCGATCCTCAAGGCTTCTCCATTTCAGGGCGTCCGGGGCCGCGAGGATTTCCGGGCCCCCCGGGAGTGCCGGGACCTTCCGGGCCGCGGTCCAGATCCGCGAGCCACAGCCGCTGCAGCATGTGCCAGTCCTCCGGGTGCTCGGAGATCCCCGAGGCGAAGGCGTCGGCCATCTCCTGGGTCATGACGGTGATCCGCTCCGCGCGGTTCCCGTCCCCCGGCACCTCGACCGGCGGATGCACCCGCCCCCGCATCACCGGCGACTCGTCGTACCAGAGGGTCACCGGCAGCAGCAGGGCGCCGGTCTGGAGGGCGAGCGCGGCGGGCCCGGCCGGCATCTTCGCCCGCTCGCCGAAGAACGACACCTCCACGCCCGAGGCCGACAGATCGCGGTCGGCCACCAGGCACACCAGACCGCCCGCGCGCAGCCGCCGCGCCAGCGTCCCGAAGGCGCTCCCGCCCTGGTGCGGCAGCACCTCCATGCCCAGCCCCTCGCGGTAGGCCACGAACCGGTCGTACAGCGACTCCGGCTTCAGCCGCTCCGCGACCGTGGTGAAGGGCACCCCCAGGTGGGTGGTCACCCAGGCCCCGGCGAGGTCGTAGTTGCCCATGTGGGGCAGCGCCAGGATCACGCCCCGGCCCTCGGCGAGACCGTCCACCAGATAGTGCACGTCCTTGACGTCGAAGCCGCCCCGTATCCGCTCCGGGCTCCACGCCGGAAGCCGGAAGGACTCCATCCAGTAGCGCAGGTACGAGCGCATGCCCGCCCGCGACAGCTCGGCCAGCCGCCGGGGCGAGGCGTCCGGCACCACGCGTGCCAGATTGGCCTCCAGGCGCAGCACGCCCTTGCCGCGCCGCTTCCACGTCTGGTCGGCGATGCGCTGGCCGAGCGCCACGGCGACCGGCTCCGGGAGCTTCTTGACCGTGCTCCAGCCGAGTCCGTACAGCGCGTCGGTCAGCCTCTCCTTCACCGCGCCTCGCCCCCCTGGGGCACCGCCCGCTCCCCCGCGTCCGCCTCGGCGGCCTCCCGGCGCACCGTCACCACCCGCTGGACGAGGGTCACCGCGCTGCCGACGGCCACGATCCACAGCGCGATCGGGAGCAGGATCTCGATATGCGGCACGCCGAACGTGTGCAGCCCCGAGAAGCCGCACGCCACCAGCGAGATCACCAGCCGCTCGGCACGCTCCACCAGCCCGTTGACGTTCACCGGCAGGCCGATGCTCTCGCCGCGCGCCTTGGTGTACGAGACCACCTGGCCGCTGGCGAGGCAGAAGATCGTCACCGCACACAGCACATTGTCGTCCCCGCGGCCCGCGTACCACAACGTCAGACCGCCGAAGATCGCGCCGTCGGCCACCCGGTCCAGCGTGGAGTCGAGGAACGCGCCCCACCGGCTGGAGCGCCCCAGCTGCCGCGCCATATTGCCGTCGACCAGGTCGGAGAAGACGAACAGCGTGATGACGACGGTGCCCCAGAAGAACTCCCCCCGGGGATAGAAGACCAGTGCGCCCGCGCACACGCCGGCCGTGCCGGTGAGGGTCACCGCGTCGGGGCTGACCCCGAGACGGATCAGCAGGGCGGCGAACGGTGTGAGAACACGCGTGAAGAATGCACGCGCGTACTTGTTCAGCATGGCCTTCCCGGGGGGTCGAAACGGGCCGGGTGGTCAAGAGGCCACCGGCGCGCCCATCGTAGCCACGCCCCGGAGGGGCGCCGTGCACCTGTCGGACAGCTCCGCGACCCCGCGCGCGGTACGGCCGCATGTGTGACGTATGGACGCACCGTTACAGGGGTGGAAAGCTCGAAGTATCGCAAGGTGTCGACCGGGAGGCGAGACACATGGGCGACAAGACGAGTACGCACCCAGGGGCCGCCGGAAGGGCAGTGGCGGCCGACCGGCCCAGCTCCCTGCGGAATGTGGTTCTGGTCGGCCACAGTGGGACCGGGAAGACGACGCTGGTGGAGGCCCTCGCACTGGCGACGGGCGCGGTCAACCGAGCGGGCAGGGTCGAGGACGGCGGCTGTCTCTCGGACTACGACAACATCGAGCACCGGCAGCAGCGTTCGATCCAGCTGTCGCTGGTCCCCGTCGAATGGGGCGGGATGAAGATCAATCTCCTGGACACCCCGGGATACGCCGATTTCGTCGGGGAACTCAGGGCCGGTCTGCGAGCGGCGGACGCGGCCCTTTTCGTTGTCTCGGCCGCCCAGGACGCCCTGGGCATCACCGGGGCCACCCGCATGATCTGGGACGAGTGCGCCGCGGTCGGGATGCCGCGCGCCATCGTGATCACCCACCTCGAAGCGGCCCGCGCCAGCTTCGAGGAGATGACCGAGTTGTGCCGGGACAGCTTCGGCGGCGACGACCCCGACGCCGTACTGCCGCTGTACCTGCCGCTGCGCGGCGAGCCGGGGCCGGACGGGCACGCCCCCGTGACCGGGCTCATCGGGCTGCTCACCCAGCGGGTCTTCGACTACTCCTCGGGGGTGCGCACCGAATCGCCGCCCCGGGAGGACCAGCTGCCGCTGGTCGAGGAGGCCCGCGGCCGGCTCATCGAGGGGATCATCGCCGAGAGCGAGGACGAGACCCTCATGGACCGCTATCTCGGCGGTGAGGAGATCAACGTCAAGACGCTGATCGAGGACCTGGAGAAGGCCGTCGCACGCGGCAGCTTCCATCCCGTCCTGGCGGCGGCGCCCGCCGCGGCGGGGTCCAAGCAGGGCCTGGGCACCATCGAACTGCTGGACCTGGTGACCGGCGGCTTCCCGTCCCCGCTGGAGCGCGAGACGCCCACCGTCACCACCCCGCAGGGCGCCACGCGCCCGCCGCTGAGCTGCGATCCGGACGGTCCGCTGGCCGCCGAGGTGGTCAAGACCTCCTCCGATCCGTATGTCGGCCGGATCTCCCTGGTGCGGGTCTTCTCCGGCACCCTCCGCCCCGACGAGACCGTCCATGTGTCCGGACACGGTCTGGAGGACCGCGGCCATGAGGACCACGACGTGGACGAGCGGGTCGGCGCCCTGTCCGCGCCCTTCGGCAAACAGCAGCGCACCCTCCCCCAGGCCATCGCGGGCGATCTGGCGTGCGTGGCCAAGCTGACCCGCGCCGAGACCGGGGACACGCTGTCGTCCAAGGACCAGCCGCTCCTGATGGAGCCCTGGCAGATGCCCGATCCGCTGCTGCCGGTGGCCATCCAGGCGCACAGCAAACCGGACGAGGACAAGCTGTCGCTGGGCCTGTCCCGGCTGGTCGCCGAGGACCCGACGATGCGCCTGGAGCAGAACCCGGACACCCATCAGGTGGTGCTGTGGTGCCTGGGCGAGGCGCATATGGACGTCGCGCTGGAGCGGCTGCGCAGCCGGTACGGCGTCCAGGTGGACGCGGTGCCGTACCGGGTCTCGCTGCGCGAGACCTTCGCGGGCAAGTCCGCCGGGCGCGGTCGCCACGTCAAGCAGTCCGGAGGGCACGGCCAGTACGCGATCTGCGAGATCGAGGTGGAGCCGCTGCCGGAGGGCTCGGGCATCGAGTTCGTGGACAAGGTCGTGGGCGGCGCGGTGCCCCGGCAGTTCATCCCGTCCGTCGAGAAGGGGGTGCGCGGCCAGGCCGCGCGCGGCGTCGCCGCCGGGTACCCCCTGGTCGATGTGCGGGTCACGCTGCTGGACGGCAAGGCGCACTCGGTGGACTCCTCCGACGCCGCCTTCCAGACGGCGGGCGCGCTCGCGCTGCGCGAGGCGGCCGCCGACGCCCGGATCGACCTGCTGGAACCGGTGGTGGAGCTGGGCGTGCTGGTCTCGGACGACTATGTCGGGGCCGTGATGAGCGATCTGTCCGGCCGGCGCGGCCGGGTCGTCGGCACCGAACAGTCCGGCGGTGGACAGACCTTGATCAAGGCGGATGTGCCGGAGATCGAGATCGGTCGGTACGCGGTCGATCTGCGATCGCTTTCGCATGGCACGGGACGGTTCAGCCGCTCCTACGCCCGGCATGAGCCGATGCCCCACCAGCTGGCCGAGCGGATGCGCGAACAAGTGACCGCCGGAGCGTAGTTCACTGCCCGTCCGTGGCGTAGCGCACGGCCGTGTCACGGCCCGTCCGTGGCGTAGGTCACGGCCCGCCCGCCCCAACCGCGCCGGGGCGGGCGGGCCTTCGCCGTCGGCCGTCCACCGGCGGTTCCTCGCGCGGTTCCTCGCACCGTTCCTCGGCGGTTCCTCAGCGGTTCCTTGCGCGGTCTTCTCCACGAGGGTTTTCCACAGGCCGCACACGCCCTGGCGACAGGCGGTGCACACCCCGGATACGCTGAGGTCGCAGCGCAAGAGCGTGCCGTATTGGGGGCGTTGGTGACGGACGGATTCGACTTCAGTCCCGGGGCGCAGGTTCCCCTGTCGGGAGCGGCGGGACAGACGGCGGCGACGCAGGCACTCGCCTCGGCCGCCTACCGCGACGACCCCGTGGCAAAGTTGCTCGACGCCAATTCGGAGTGGACGGTCTCGGAGGTCAAGAAGCCGAAGATCTCGCTCTTCGAGCCGAACCTGGGCGAGGCGTTCGCGCGCGCCGTCCAGCTGAGAATGCTCGGCGGCGGCCGGAAACAGGTCATTCAGTCCTTCGGCATAGAGCCGCAGACGGTCGTCGAGCACTGTCTGGCCGCCAACCGCATCCGCAAGACCCGGGACGCCCGGCTCACCGCCGTCATGGTGGTCTTCGGACTGCTGTTCCTGCCCGGGACGCTGCTGTGGCTCGGCGCCTTCCAGCTGCGCCGCTCGGTCGCCGGGGCCCAGGACAAGCGGATGGGCGCGCTCGGCACGGCCCTGCTGGTGGCGCTCGGCGTGATGGTCGTCATCTTCCTGATCAAGCTGCCCTTCGGCGGCTTCTGGGGGATCTATCTCCGGGGCGTCGTGGTCGCCCCGGTCATCGGCTGGTACATCGCCAAGCAGATCTGCGAGCGCACCGCCAAGGACCTCAGGGACTCCTGGGACGGGCTGCTCTCCGGCGGCGGCGTCGGCGCCAAGGTGCCCGAGACGGTGCCCAACCACCCGGGCCAGACCGCCGCCGAGGAGCTGCGCAAGGCACTCCACAAGCTCACCGCCGAGCAGTACAGCAATGTGGTCTTCTACGCCGGCCCCAAGGGCATATTGGGCATGGGCACCCGCTGGGGCAGCTGGCAGCTGGCCGAGGACCTGGTCTCGGCCGATCCCGACAAGGAGATCGACCCCTTCCGCAGCTGGGACGTCATACGGGCGATCCACGACCAGCTGCGCATGCTGGAGCGCACCCCGCTGCACACCGGCGGCTTCCCCACCCCCTCCGTGCGCCACTGGGTGGTCTCGCCGATCGGCGAGGGGGCCAAGGCGGTCGAGCGCGGCGGCACCTCCGAGGAGGAGGGCTTCCAGATAAAGGGCGTCGATCTCCAGCGGATCTGCGACACGCAGCAGTTCGGCGCGGGTGACCGGCACTACCTGGGTGTGCAGTTCGTGCTCTGGGACGGCCAGTTGGTGATCACCTTGATGATCACGGTGACCCTGCTGCACAAGACGCTGCGGATCGAGGTCACCGGGCATGCGCTGGGGCCGGTGCACCCGCTGTTCACCAGCAAGCCCTCGGCGCCCTCCAAGACGGTCGCCAAGACCTTCCGGTTCTGGGAGACCAAGTCCATACCGCTGCCGCTGGTGAACGCGAAGGAGGTCGTGCGGCTGGCCGCGCGCGCCCCCTTCACCTGGTACCCGCCGATACTGGACCACCTCGGGGGCAAGCTGGTGCTGCCCGAGCCGTTCGGTCTGCGGCACGCCTGGGCGGACAAGCCCTGGCGCCACCGCTTCATGGCGGACGACGCGCTGCGCGCCGCGACCCCGGTGCTGCGGGTGGTCCATGAGGCGGCCATCGGGGTGCTCAAGCACCACGGCGTGGACACCGAGCGCTTCGGCAACCGCTCGCTGACCCTCAGCGGCCAGGTCCAGGACGCGGCCCCGAAGAAGGCCGATCTGTACGACGCGTAAGGGCACGACGCGCATGGCAGACGCTCATGGGCCGGGCCCTGGCCGTGCGGCCGGGCCCGGCCCATGAGCCGTCAGGCCCCCGGCTGGGGCCAGGCGTCGGCGAGCAACCGGCGGGTGTCGGCGAGGAGTTGCGGCAGTACCTTGGTCCTGCCGATCACGGGCATGAAGTTGGTGTCCCCGCCCCAGCGCGGCACCACATGCTGATGCAGATGCGCCGCGATCCCGGCACCGGCCACGGTCCCTTGGTTCATGCCGATGTTGAAACCGTGCGCACCCGAGGCGGTACGCAGCGCGGTCATCGCGGCCTTGGTGTATTCCGCGAGCTCCACCGTCTCCTCGGCGGTGAGCTCCGTGTAGTCGGCGATGTGCCGGAACGGGACGACCATGAGATGGCCGCCGGTGTACGGATACAGATTGAGCACGGCGTACACGGACTCGCCACGAGCGATGATCAAGCCGTCCTCGTCGGACTTCTCCGGAATGGAGCAAAACGGACAGCCATCGCCCGCACCCGGGCCGGTCGGCTTGTTCTCCCCCTGGATGTAGGCCATCCGATGGGGCGTCCACAGGCGCTGGAACGCGTCAGGCGTCCCCACTCCGATCTGCTGTTCCGGCTCACTCGTCATGCGGGCCAGCATATTCGCCCCGCAGGGGTGAGGAAGAGCCGAGGGGCGGCCCTGGTCAGGGCCGCCCCTCGGAATCCTGGCCTCCGTGGAGACCGCTGAGGAATCAGACCTGGATCCGGCGCTCCACGGCGTCGGCGATCTCGGCCAGCGCCTGGTCGATCGGGATGCCGTTCTTCTGCGAGCCGTCGCGGTAGCGGAAGCTCACCGCGCCGTTCGCGACGTCCTCGTCACCGGCGATGACCATGAACGGGATCTTGGACTTCTGCGCGTTCCTGATCTTCTTCTGCATCCGGTCCGAGGACGAGTCCACCTCCATCCGCAGGCCCTTCGCCTTGGCCTGCGCGGCGAACTCCTCCAGGTACGGCACATGGGTGTCGCCGATCGGGATGCCGACCGCCTGGACCGGGGCGAGCCACACCGGGAAGGCGCCCGCGTAGTGCTCCAGCAGCACCGCGAAGAAGCGCTCGATCGAGCCGAAGAGCGCCCGGTGGATCATGACGGGCTGCTGGCGGGAGCCGTCCGCCGCGGTGTACTCCAGCTCGAACCGGGCCGGCTGGTTGAAGTCGACCTGGATGGTCGACATCTGCCAGGTACGGCCGATCGCATCCCGGGCCTGGACCGAGATCTTGGGACCGTAGAAGGCCGCGCCGCCCGGGTCCATGACCAGCTCCAGACCCTGCTTCTCGGCGGCCTTGCGCAGCTCGTCGGTGGCCTCTTCCCACTGCTCGTCGCTGCCCATGAACTTGTCGGAGTCGTCCCGGGTGGACAGCTCCAGGTAGAAGTCGCTCAGGCCGTAGTCGCGGAGCAGGTCCAGCACGAAGGTGAGCAGGTTATCCAGCTCATCGGCCATCTGCTCCTTGGTGCAGTAGATGTGCGAGTCGTCCTGGGTGAAGCCCCGGGCCCGGGTCAGGCCGTGGACGACGCCGGACTTCTCGTACCGGTAGACCGTGCCGAACTCGAACAGCCGCAGCGGCAGCTCGCGGTAGGACCGCCCGCGCGCCCGGAAGACCAGGTTGTGCATCGGGCAGTTCATGGACTTGAGGTAGTAGTCCTGGCCCTCGAACTCCATGGGCGGGAACATGCTGTCCATGTAGTGCGGCAGATGGCCGGAGGTCTCGAAGAGGCGCGCCTTGGTGATGTGCGGGGTGTTGACGAACTCGTACCCCGCCTCCTCGTGCCGCTTCCGCGAGTACTGCTCCATCTCCTTGCGGATCACGCCGCCCTTGGGGTGGAAGACCGCGAGGCCCGAGCCCAGCTCGTCGGGGAAGGAGAACAGGTCCAGCTCCGCGCCCAGCTTGCGGTGGTCGCGCTTCTCGGCCTCGGCGAGGAAGTCCAGGTACGCCTTCAGCTCGTCCTTGGTCGGCCAGGCGGTGCCGTAGATCCGCTGGAGCTGGGGGTTCTTCTCGCTGCCCCGCCAGTACGCGGCGGCGCTGCGCATCAGCTTGAAGGCCGGGATGTTGCGTGTGGTCGGCAGGTGCGGACCGCGGCACAGGTCCTTCCAGCACAGCTCGCCGGTCTTGGCGTCGAGGTTGTCGTAGATGGTCAGCTCGCCCGCGCCGACCTCGGCGGACGCGCCCTCGGCGGCGTCCGCGGCCGACCCCTTGAGCCCGATCAGCTCCAGCTTGTACGGCTCGGCGGACAGCTCCTCGCGCGCCTCCTCGTCGGTGACCGCGCGGCGCGAGAACCGCTGCCCCCGCTTCTGGATCTCCTGCATCTTCTTCTCGATGCGCTTGAGGTCGTCCGGGTGGAACGGGGTCTCGACGTCGAAGTCGTAGTAGAAGCCGTCCTTGATCGGCGGGCCGATGCCGAGCTTCGCCTCCGGGAACAGCTCCTGCACCGCCTGGGCCATGACATGCGCGGTGGAGTGGCGCAGGATGTCCAGACCGTCCTGGCTGGTGATCTCCACCGGCTCGATCTCGTCGCCCTCGGCCGGCTGGTACGCCAGGTCCTTGAGCTGCCCGCCCACGCGCGCGGCGACGATCGAGCGGTCACCGGCGAAGAGGTCCGCCGTCGTAGTGCCCGTGGCCACCACGCGTTCTTCCCGCTCGGAATCGCGTTGGATGATCACACGGACGTCTGACACCGGTCTCTCCTGACTGATGGATGGCTCCGCGCGGCGAATGCCGCGCAGCGTGAATCGTACCGAGCCGACGGGCGGGACCGCGAAACGGTTGTGGACCCCGTCACCGCGCGGGCACCGCGCGGGGTGACCCTCGCCGCACACCGCCACCGCCCGCGCGGGCCGTCGGAGGGACGCCGTCACCCCGCGCGGGACCGCCGGACGGACGCCGTCACTGCCCGGGGCGACACTCGGGGCGGCGCGCGCCCGACGCCATCACGGGCCCCGGCGGCGGTCAGGGACCGCCGCCGCACGCCTCCTCGAAGAAGTCCAGGTTCTCCTGGAGCGACTTGACCAGCCGGTCCCGCTCCGCCTCGTCCACCTGGACCGGGGTGACGCCGCCGGCTCCGCTGAGCCGCCGGAAGCCGCCGCGGCTCTCCAGCCGCCCCCGCACCCGGATCGGCAGCCCCACCAGATGGGCATGGCCGGCGATGCGGTAGTCCTCCTCGTCCAGGGTGATCCGCACCTGCGCGACCTCCGCCCCGGAGAGCACCCGCAGCCGCACCGTCCCGGGACCGCCGGGGCCGGTACGGCGCAGCCGGACCACCGCACCGGTGAGGCACACCGGCACGGACGGCTCATCCCGGACATAGCGGGCGCCTGCCTCCCTCAGCCCCGGGAGGTCGCCGGGCGAGAACTCCACCGGATCGGGCCGGGCGGCGAACCCCGGCGGCGGACCGGCGGCCGGCGACCACTCCAGCGCCACCCGCGCCCCCTCCGTGCCCTGGACCAGCGCGATCACCGCCTCGGTCAGCTCCCGGCTGGCCCCCGCCGCGACCGCCGCGTCATACGCCTCCATGCCTCCGGTCGTCCGGTGGTAGTCGGCGGCGTCCCGGAGGGCGTACAGCGCGCGCAGCAGCGTGACGGCGGTGGCGCGGCCGTCGTCCTCGACGGGCACGAAGACGGTCAGCTCACGGCCGCCGGACTCGGCGCCCGGGGGCCCGGTCAGCACCCGCTCCAGGGACGCCTCGGCGGCGCGGCGGTGCCGGGCGCCGTAATAGCCCGCGCGGCCGCGGGCGGCGAGCGCTCCGGCCAGCAGGGTGTCGCGGGCGGCGGCGCGCAGCCGCTCCTGCGCGGTCCAGGCGGAGGTGCCACCGGGGGATTCGGGCACCTCGCGCCGCCAGCGGATCTCGTCGCTGGGCACGGCGAGGCCGGTGAGCACCTCGCGGGCGGAGGGCGCGGCGCTGCGGCTGAGCGCCACCAGCGCCTCGCCGAGCAGATCGCCGCTGTCGGGGAAGTCCCGGCTCTCGGGCACCAGCAGGCTGGTGCCGCCCGCGAGCCGGCCCGGCGGGGTCCAGCGGGCGTAAGCCCCCGGGGCGCCGCCGCGGCGGCGCCAGCCGTGCCGGGCGAGCAGGGCGCCGAGGACGGCCGGATCCACCTCGTCGGGGCGCGGGACCGGCAGGGGTGCCGGGGCGTCCTGGGGCCATGGTCGGTCCATCACGGTCTCCCTCCCGCCCCGACCCGGGTCATGATCTCGCAGAGCGCGCGGTCGTCGAAGATCCGCGAGGTCGGGATCCGCACGGTGGTCCGGCGGCGGCCCGTGACCGGGTGGCCGGCCAGATTGATCCAGTAGCAGCAGTGGCGCAGGGACAGCCGGTCATGCCCGGCACGCAGCCAGTCCTCCCGGCCGCGCGGCACGATCATCACCACGAGGATCTTGTGCACGGAGACCGGGCTGCGGGCCAGCTTGACCAGGTGGTCGTTGTCGAGCGTGAAGGCGAAGGTCGGCCCCGGAGGGTCCGGCGCGATCTGGTACGTGGCCTTGAGCTGCACCTTGATGGTGACCTCGTCGTCCACGGCGTGGCCGCGGGCGCTGTGGCTGACGTGCCAGTCGATGCCGTGGTCGGGGAAGGGCTGGGCCAGTGAGCAGCCCGCGGCGGCGGCCACCGCGTGCAGATAGCCCACCTGAAGGGTCTCCATACAGGCGGTGGTGGCGATTTGGCCACGCACGGGAGGTGATCCGCTCAGGGCAAGGCCGCTCGCCGTCGGGGCCGGGTCGGGTGCTGCGAGCGTCATGTCCGTGACGCCTTCCGGTCGTCGCCGGCTTCGTACACCTGTGTTGTCTCCGCGTCAGGACCTCGGCAAACAGCGGCGGTTCGCGGTCCTCCCTCCGGGTATCACCTGGTCGGGGCGGGATCAGATGTCATCGAGGGGAAATGCACGAGGAGTTGAGGCCATGCCGTCCTGGTTCGAGGGACCGCTCGCCGCCTTTGACACGGAGACCACGGGTGTCGATGTCGAGCATGACCGGATCGTATCGGCGGCCCTGGTGGTGCAGCGCGGGACCGGAAGTCTGCCGGAGATCCGGCGCTGGCTGGTGAGTCCGGGCGTGCCGGTGCCGCCGGCCGCCACCGAGATACACGGTCTGACCGACGCCCATCTCCAGCGGCACGGCAGATGGCCGGCGCCGGTGGTGGACGAGGTGGCACGGGCGATAGCGGAGCAGGTCACGCGGGGCACCCCGCTGGTGGTCATGAACGCGCCGTTCGATCTGACCCTGCTGGACCGGGAGTTGAAGCGGCATCGCAACTCCAGCCTGGCGGGCTACCTTTCGTTGCGCTCGATGACCGTTCTGGATCCGCGGGTGCTGGACAAGCATCTGGACCGCTATCGCAAGGGCCGCCGCACCCTGATCGATCTGTGCGGGCACTACGGCGTGGAGCTGACCGGCGCGCATGACGCGGCGGCGGACGCGGCGGCCGCACTGCATGTGGTGCGGGCGGTGGGCCGCCGGTTCGCCTCCCGTCTGGAGCCGCTGACGCCCACCGAGCTGCACGCCCGCCAGACGGTCTGGTATGCGGCGCAGGCGCGGGGGCTGCAGGCGTGGTTCGCGCTCAACGGCTCGGACGAGGTCTGCGATCCGGCCTGGCCGCTGCGTCCGGACCTTCCGGCCGCGGCCTGACGTTCGGACGCGGCGCGCGCTTGACGACTCAGGGCCGGCGCGCGCTTGACCGCTCAGGCGCGGCGCGCGCTTGACGACTCAGGCGCGGCGCGCTTGACCGCTCAGGCTCGGCGCCTGCCTGACCGCTCAGGCTCGGCGGACTGACGGTCAGGTCCGGCGCGGCGCGCCTGGCGCTCAGGCCCGGCGGAGCGAGAAGGGGTGGCCGGCCGGGTCGGAGTAGATCCGTACGTCGCGCGGGCCACCGTTGTTCTTGGTGTCCAACGGCCGCGCGCCCAGGTCGACGACCTGGCGTTCCGCGGCGTCGATGTCCTCCACCAGCAGGTCCAGATGCGCCTGCTGGGAGTCGTCGGGCCGTGGCCAGCTCGGCGGGGCGAAGCCGTGGTCCCGCAGGAAGGCCATCCGCGATCCGCCGGGTGCGACGATCTCGACCCGGTCGGGGGTGGTCAGCGGCTGGAGCTCCGCGCCGAGCACCCGGGCGTAGAACTCGGCGAGCTCTTCGGGTTCGGCACAGTCCAGGGTCAGGACGGCTGCGGTCGCGACGGCCATGAGTTCCCCTCCACATCGTCACCCACGGAAGTTCTATCCGGTTACCCCGCTCCTGGCCGTACAAGCACGAAATGAGGCCGGGCCGCCTGCTGGCGGCCCGGCCTCATGGGGTGGTGGGCGATACTGGGTTCGAACCAGTGACCTCTTCGGTGTGAACGAAGCGCTCTCCCACTGAGCTAATCGCCCGGGTTGTTCTCTTCGGGGTCTCCCCGGCGGAACGACCTGAACAATACAGGTCGCGGCGGGTTTGGTTCAAACCGTGTTTCCGCCGGAGGGCCCGGAGGCCGGGCCGGGCGGCGCCCCGGCCGGTCCGGCGGGCCGCGCGGCGAGGTACGCCCGCAGCCCCCGCAGCCCGGAGCGCATCATCAGGGCGTGGTTGGCCCGGAAGACGGGACGGCCCGGGAGCGCGAGACGGCGCAGCAGCGGCTTGCGGGCCACCACCTCCTGTTCGAAGAGGGCGCGGGTGCCGGTCCCCTGGGGCAGCACCGTCCACCGCGCCCACCCCTCCAGATCGCCCGCGAAGCCGATCTCCAGCACGCCGTCCGCCGGGTCCTGCCGCGCCTCGCTGACGATCAGCCGGAGGTCGTACGGGACGAGGGAGCGGAAGCGGGCGGCGCCGCTGCGCTCGTCGATCCGCCGGACCTCACGGACCTGGGGCCACCACCGCGGATAGTCGTCGCCGTTCGCCAGTACCGCGAAGACGGCGGCGGGCGGAGCGTCGAGGTCCCATCGGCTGCGGAAGCGGTAATGGCACCAGTCCATGCCCTCAGTGTGGTCCGGCCGTGACGGCGTGGCCAGCTGACTAGCCCGGCAGCTTGTCGCCGACGAGCGCGAGGTTCTGGATCGCGGCGAGGCCGTACTGGGCGGTGGCGTTGGTGCTCACCCAGGCCGCCTCGACGCCGGGCTCCAGCACGTCCGGGCCCTCCACCTTCACCGACTTCCAGCTGACGGTGGCATCCGGGTAGCCGTCGCCCTCGTGGTATTCGGTGAACTTCTGCCAGGCGCGGGCGGCCAGCTTGTCGTCCTCGAGCTGGACGGCGGCGTAGGCGTCGAGTCGGGAGTGGCCCTGGACCAGGATCAGCGAGCCGAAGTCGGTGCCGTAGCGGGCCTTCTGCTCGTCCTTGGTGGCGTTGAAGTAGCGGCAGTAGTCCAGCCACGCCTCCTTGAACTCCGGCAGGTCGATGAGGTCGATCACCTCGGCGCAGACCTCGACCAGGCCGAAGACCGCGGACAGATGGGAGACGCTGACCTTGGGCCGGTCGGCGATGGCGTACTTGCCGGTGTCGAGGTCGTACAGGCCGCTGCCCTGGACGAAGCCGTTGGGCTGGGCGGCGATGGTCTCCATGGTGGAGCGCAGCCGCGCCTCGGCCTTCTCGGCCTTCGGGCCGCGCCGCTCCCATTCGGTGAGCCAGGCCCCGGCGAGGCCGCTCCAGTCGGTGCCGAAGCCGATGTCCAGGGCGTGCGGATCGGGCTCGTAGTCGGGGTCCTCGCGGACCTTGCGCTGTGGATCGAGGACGAGGAAGGTCTCGTCGGAGTCGACGAGGGCGTGCATGATGTCGCCGATCCGCTCGTCCGCGGTGAGGAAGTAGTAGTAGCGGCGGTACAGGGCGGTGGAGATGCGCTGCTGTTTGGCGCTGTCGGCGAAGTGCTGGACGCCGTGGCGGGTGCCGAGCCCGGCCCACTTGCCCAGGTGGTAGGCGTCGACCTCGCCGGTGTGCCGGGTCAGGGACTCGGCGAAGCGGAAGATGTCGGAGCGGCCGGAGCGCAGATACGCCAGCCACAGCCACAGGTCGGGCGAGAGCTCGGAGTTGTCCCAGGCGTAGCCGCCGACGTCGTACCGCCACTGGTGCCGGTCGCCGTCGTAGGTGTGCATGATGTCGCCGTAGTCCCAGAAGCCGTACCAGCGGCGCTGTTCGACCTGGCCCTTGTGGTAGTCGAAGAGGAAGTCCAGCCGGTCCTCGATCTTCGCCTTGGCGGGGGTGGAGCGGTCGACGGGGGCGAAGAGGCCGCCGAAGACCTTGGCGCGGGCCAGGTGGGCTGGTCCGGCGGCCAGTTGGGGCGGGGTGCGCACGGCGGCGGCCTGCCGGACGAGGGTGTCGGCGTCGGGGGTGGCCGCGTTGGCCCAGAAGGTGAGTTCGCTGGTGCGGGCGATGCCGTACGGGGTGCCGAAGCCGGGCTCGTAGTCCTCGTAGGTGATGTTGAGGCCCTCGAGCTGTTCGGAGTAGGTGTCCTGGCCCATGCCGTCGTGGTAGAAGCGCAGGTCCATGGGCTGGGCCTCGGGCGACCAGAGCCACAGGGTGACCTCGGCCTCGTCCCCGGCGGCGCCGCGGATGTCCAGCTGGGCCGGGAACTTCTCCCAGAAGTCGCGCAGTCCGAAGGAGAGTCCGCCGCTGACGCCGCCGACATAGCCGAAGCCGTTCGCCCGGCCGCCGCCGCCCGCCGCGATCCAGCCGTGGCCGGGCTTGGTGCGCTTGCGCAGGGTGAAGCCGTCGGCGGAGAGCTGGGAGAGGGTGTAGTCGCCCCAGGTGGGGATGAGGTGCAGCCGCGAGGTGACGCGCTGGTCCCAACCGGCCGGGTCGGGCAGCTTCTCGCCCTTGACCTGGGCGGTGCGGACGCCTGAGCCGGGGTCGCGGCGCAGCCCGGTGATGCCCTTGACGGCCTCGGTGAGGAACCCCTTGCCCTCGCCCGCGATGCGGATGTGGCGGTCGTACGCCTCGTCGCGCATCGGCACGGAGAAGCGGACGCCGAGGCCGCGGATGAAGTCTTTGTTCTGGTCGCCGTCGAAAGTGATCGTGTGCACCATGCGGAACGATTCGGCGCCCGCGTAGAAGTAGAGCCGGACGCTGAAGGGGAGCCAGGCGCGGCGGCCCTTGCGGTGCTTGCCGTCGATGCGGACGACGGCGCGGACGGGGCCCTTCTGCTCGACCTTCGCCCCGCTGATCTCGCCGTCGAACCGCTCCCACTCGGCGCGGCCGTGGTCGCCGTCGTCCACGTCGCCCTGGCGGAGCAGGACCAGCCGGCCGTCGCGGGCGATCTCGGTGGAGCCGCGGGTGACGGAGCGTACGAGCTGCTTGCCGTCCTTACCGATGACGGCCCTGATCACCCCGGTGTCGACGGTGATCCTGCCGCCGCTCTCGGAGACGGTGACCTTCCTCGCGGGCGCGGCGGGCGTGCCGGGGGTGAGCCGGTAGGCGCTGCCGGTGAGGCCCTCCCCCGCCGCGTGCGCGGTCCACTTCAGCGAGCCGTCGGGCCAGTACGCGGTGGCCCAGGTCTGCAGGGGCACGTGGGTGCCGTCGGCGGTGGTCAGCGCGAACGTCCGGTCGCCGGGGTGGGCGCCCTTGGGCCAGGGGACGCCGAAGGTGGAGCCCGCGGCCGCGCCCAGGCCGCCGTCCTCCAGCCAGGTGATGTCCACGGGCTCGGCGGCGGCCTTCCCGGCGGGGCTGTCGGCGGCGGCCTTCGGGGCGGTTTGGGCGAGCAGCCAGGAGAACGGCACGGCGGCGCCGGTGGCGGCGGCGGCCTTGAGGAGGGTGCGTCGGGGGATCGGGGGCATGTCCGCTTCACCTTTCGTACGGGGGCAGGTGCATGACATGAGCGCGGCAGCGCGTTGAGGAGGGGCGGCGCCGGGTCAGACGCGGGCGCGGCGCTCCACCGCGACCGCACAGCCCGCGAGGGCGCCCGCCGCCGGGGCGATCAGCGGCAGCATCTGCCAGGCGGCCACGGCGAGTACGGCGAGCCCGCCGATGAGCAGCAGCGATCCGCCGGGGTCGACGGCCAGCCCCTGACGCGCGGCGGTACGGGCGGCGGCCGCCCAAGCGGTGCCGGGCCGCCGTGAGGCCGCCGTCCGCAGCCCGAGGACGACCACCGCGAGCAGGCCCGCCACGCTCACGGCGATCAGCGCGGGCCCGCCGGGCAGGGCCCCGGAGCGGGCCACCCGCAGGTCGAAGGCGAGCAGCGCGAGCGCCGCCCACCACAGCAGGGAGAACCGCCAGCCGCTCCGGGTCGCCTCCCGCAGCCCGGCCAGGAAGTCCCGCCAGGTGGACCGCTCACCGTCCAGATGGCGGCTCAGGTGCGCACAGCCGGCGGCGAACGCGGGCAGCAGGGTGATCACCGGCAGGGCGGCGAGCACCACCCAGACGCCGGTCAGCAGGCATTCGGCGAACAGCGCGAAGCGCAGCCGGCCGCGCGCGGGGCGCCGTACGGCGGCTCCTCCCCCGGCTTCCGGCCCGGCGGCTCCCATGGCTCTCCCCATGACGGCCTCAGCCCTTCAGCCCGGAAGTCGCCGCGCCCTCGACCAGATAGCGCTGGAAGGCCAGGAAGAACAGCAGCACCGGCAGCAGGGCGACCATCGACATGGCGACCATGCCTCCGTAGTCGGCGACGGAGTCCTGGTCGATGAAGAGCTTCAGGCCCAGCGAGACCGTGTACTTGTCCGGTTCGTTGAGGTAGAGCAGCGGCCCGATGAAGTCGTTCCAGGACCAGATGAAGGTGAAGATCGCGCTGGTGATCAGGGCCGGGCGGCACAGCGGCAGCACGATGTTCCAGTAGATGCGCGGATGGCCACAGCCGTCCAGACGGGCCGCCTCGTCCAGTTCCCGCGGCAGCCCGCGCATGAACTGCACCATCAGGAAGACGAAGAAGGCGTCCGCCGCCAGGTACTTGCCGAGCAGCAGCGGCACATAGGTGTTGATCAGGCCCAGCTTCTGGAACAGGATGTACTGCGGAATGATCAACACCTGGAACGGCAGCAGCAGGGTGGAGATCATGAGCGTGAACAGCGCGCCACGCCCCGCGAAGCGGATCCTGGCGAAGGCGTAGGCCGCCAGGGAGCAGGAGAACAGCACGCCGATCACCGAACCGACCGCCAGCAGCAGCGAGTTGGTGAAGAAGGTCGAGATCGGCACGTCGGCGATGCCGTCGCTGAGCCGCCGGTAGTTGTCGGTGATCGGATCGGTGGGCAGCAGCTGGAGGCTGCCGATGATCTGGTCACCGGGCTTGAACGAGCCGCCGATCACCCACACCACGGGGTAGAGGATCACCGCCAGCACGGCGAGCGCCCCCACATGCCAGATGACGGACCGTGCACGCCGCCGCCCGACCGCCACAGAAGCACTCACGCCTCCTCCCGCTCAGTCCCGGCGCGCTTCCCTGCGCGGACTTCCTTCGTCACTGCTCGCTCCTTCGTCGCTGCGCGGCTCCTCAGTCCAGCCCGCGCGGCGCGCCGGGACACGCTCACTTGGCACCCTCCTCCTCGTAGTGCACCCAGCCGCGCTGGGTCTTGAACAGCACGGCGGTCACCAGGCCGATGCCGAGCATCAGCATCCAGGCCATCGCGGCGGCGTAGCCCATGCGCAGATTGCGGAAGCCCTGCTCGTAGAGGTACCAGCCGTAGACCAGCAGGGAGTCGCCCGGTCCGCCGGTGTTGGTGCCCGACCCCGCGATCACCACCGCCGAGGTGAAGACCTGGAACGAGTGGATGAGCTCCAGCAGGAGGTTGAAGAAGAGCACCGGCGAGATCATCGGCAGGGTGATGGACCGGAACCGCCGCCAGCGGCCCGCGCCGTCCATCGCGGCGGCCTCGTACAGCTCACCCGGCACCTGTTTCAGCCCGGCCAGGAAGATCACCATCGGCGCGCCGAACTGCCAGACGGTCAGGGTGATGAGGGTGGGCAGCGCCCAGTCCGGGTCGCCGATCCAGCCGCCGACGTCCCAGCCGAAAAGACTCATCGACTTGTCGACGATCGCGTCGTCGTTGAAGATCGCCCGCCAGACGATGCCGATGCTCACACTGGCGCCGATGAGCGAGGGGGCGTAGAACGCCGAGCGGTAGAAGCCCTGGCCCTTACGGGGCTTGACCAGCAGCAGCGCCACGGCGAGCGCCGCCGCCAGCTTCAGCGGGGTGCCGATCAGCACGTACTTCAGCGTCACCTGGACCGAGGTCCACCAGCGGTCGTCCTCGAAGAGGTCCTGGAAGTTCTTGAACCCGATCCACTTCGGCGAGTCGAAGAGGTTGTAGTCGGTGAACGCCAGATAGAGCGAGACGAGCATCGGGCCGAGGGTGAGCAGCAGGATCCCGACGCACCAGGGCGTCAGGAAGAGATAGCCCGCGAGGGTCTCCCGACGGGCCTGCCGCCGCCCCGCCGCCGGGGCGGGGCCGGTGCCGGGGGCGGCCTTCTCCGGGGTCGCCCCATCGGGAGGCCGCACTCCGTCCGCCGCACGCGTCGTGGTCGGTGTCACGGAAGCTCTCCTCACGAGCCGAGCGCGGACTCGGCCTCGCTGAAGAACTGGTCGACGGCCTTGCCCATCGAGCTCTGCCCCAGCGCGACCTGGGTGTAGATCCTCAGGAAGGCGGCCTCGGCGACATCGGCGCCGGCCGGGTGCGGGGTGATCGGCTCCAGCTTGCCGCTCACGCTCTTCTCATACGCGGCGATCTTGGCGTCGACGCCCTGCGGCTTGTAGGCGTCGTACTGGGCGGTGGTCGCCGGGATGCCGCGGTTGTAGCCCATGATCTTGCCCACCTCGGGGTCATGGGTCATGAAGTCGATGAACTCGGCGACTTCCTTGGGGTGCTGGGTGCGGGCGGAGCCGCTGAGCATCAGCGAGGAGAGGTACTGGCCGGTGCGCTTGCCGTCCGTGGTCGGGATCGGCCCGAGGTCGAGGGTGGTCTTGGTCTCGGCGGCGAAGCGGACCAGGAAGTTGTCCCAGGTGAACTCGGAGGCCGACAGATCGGCGCTGATCGACGCCTTGGGCTTGGCCTGCTCGGACTTCTTGCCCGGCACCAGCTCGTCGGCCTTGGCGTGGCTCTGCCAGCGGCCCCACCACTCGGTGAGGTCGTCCTTGGTGAAGCCGAGCTTGTTGTCCTTGGTGAAGAACGCCTTGCCGTTCTGCCGCAGATACAGGTCGTAGAGGTACATCACATTGGCGTTGTCGCTGGCTCCGTAGAGCGTGCCGTCGCTCTTGCGCACCTTCTTGGCGGCCGCGAAGAAGTCGTCCCAGGTCCATCCGTCCTTGACGGTCACTCCGGCCTTCCGATACGCCTCCGGGTTGTAGAAGAAGGCGAAGGTATTGGCGCCGACCGGCACTCCGAGGAGCTTGCCGTCGATATCCCCGGCCTTCTCCAGCCCGTCGCGGAATCCCTTCAGGCTGAGATTTCCGGCGTCGGCCTGACCGTTCAGATCCAGCAGGAGGTTCTTGTCGCCGTATTTGCGCAGGAAGGCATAGGAGTTCTGGAACACGTCCGGGGCGTTTCCGCCCGCGGCCTGGGTATTGAACTTGCTCCAGAAGTCGGTGTATTCGGAGAAGTCCGTCTTGACCTTGATGTTCGGATGTTCCTTCTCGAACAGCTCGACCGTCTTCTGGATCAGCTCCGCACGGTCCTTGGCACCCCACCACGAGTAGCGGATGGTCACCTTGCCGTCTCCGGAACCGCTTCCCCCGCCACAGCCGGTGGCCAGCAGCCCCAGCGCGGCCACCAGGGCCGCGGCCGCCCGGGCCCCTCTCGCCCTCGCCGTCCATCGCCCAGCACCCATGACACGCCCCTCCCGGGCAGGTCGTCCGACTGCCCCCGCTAGCTTGAAACGTTTTAGGCAAGCGCTTGCCGGGACAAGTTAGGGACCAATGAGGCGTACGTCAACGGTTCGGACAGGATCACTCAGGATCGGGGTGAAGCGCTTCGACGAAAGCGCTTGGGAGGGTCGCGCCGAGCGCTTGGCACCGGACACCTCGCGTGATGCGCCGCGGACACCTTCGGACAGGCACCCCGAGACCTTCCGTCCCGCATGCCGGACACCCTCGGACATGCGGCAACGCCGAGGGCCCGGAAGGCTGATGCCTTCCGGGCCCTCGGTCCAGGGTGGGCGATACTGGGTTCGAACCAGTGACCTCTTCGGTGTGAACGAAGCGCTCTCCCACTGAGCTAATCGCCCTGGCGCACGCCCAACATTAGCGCATGCCGGACCGTGCTCATGACCAGTCCCGCGACACCGGACCGCTCACTGCTCGATCTTCCACGGCATCACGACGCCGAACTTCCACACATAGGCCGACACCGCCACGGCGCAGATCACCACCGCGATCGTGGTCAGTATGAGATTGCGCCTGCGCACCTTCGGGTCCAGGGCGCGGTGCGCCGCCTCGGTGACCTTGCGTTTGGTCCAGGCCAGAACCAGCTGGGCCCAGACGAACTCGGTCGCCCAGATCGCCATTCCGGCGAAGATCACCAGCCACCCCGGGCCGGGCAGCGGCAGCAGGATGACGCCCAGGGCCACGACCCCGAGGCCGACGATGAACACGCCGACCTGCCAGCTCAGATGGAGCGGGCGCGACCGCTTGATGAACCGCGGCGCCCGGGAGCCCCATACCGGCTCCTTCTCCGGTGCGTCGTCCCCCGTCGCGACCTGGGGCCCCGCCTCGGCGGCCCCGCGCCGCCCGTCACTCTCCGCATTCATGTGACCCAACTTACCTGATCGTTTGAAGTCACCGGAACGGCGGTAGTGGCCAACCGAAAGCTGGGCCGCATGAGCTACCAGAAGAGCCGCAAAACGGTCAGAGGGGTTTACAACGGCACCGTAGGTGGCATGTCGATTTCGCCGACGTGCGAATCCCCGAGCGCACACTGAGCGAAAGGCCCTGGCGCTTATGAACACCACGGTCAGCTGCGAGCTGCACCTGCGCCTCGTTGTGTCGAGCGAATCCTCACTGCCTGTACCCGCGGGCCTGCGGTATGACACGGCCGACCCTTACGCCGTGCACGCCACCTTCCACACCGGAGCCGAAGAGACGGTCGAATGGGTGTTTGCCCGCGATCTTCTCGCCGAGGGTCTGCACCGGCCCACCGGCACCGGCGACGTCCGGGTGTGGCCGTCCCGCAGCCACGGCCAGGGAGTCGTCTGCATCGCCCTGAGCTCCCCGGAGGGGGAGGCACTGCTCGAAGCCCCGGCGCGGGCCCTGGAGTCGTTCCTGAAGCGAACCGACGCCGCGGTGCCACCCGGTACCGAACACCGCCATTTCGACCTCGACACAGAGCTCTCCCACATCCTGGCGGAGAGCTGAGACCCGGCGAGAGCTGAGCGCTCGGCCGTCCGACTCGGGGAGACGGCGCGAGCCGGGGCGCGACCGCATCACGTACCGACGATCCCGACCATGGCAATCCCGACAACGGCAGAGGCAGGCGACGGTGCCGTCGCCGCGGCAGCACCCGCGGTGACGGCACCGTCGTGTGACCGCCCGGGGCCGTCGCCCCGGGGCCGTCGCATGACCGCCCGGGGCCGCCTGGGACACGTCCGGGGCCCGGCAGGACTAGAGTCGGGCAGATCGAGGGCAGCCCAGGGGCAGCCGCCGACCCAGCCGGCCAGGGAGCCAATCGTGCTGATCAACCACGACACCCGGTGCGCGCTCGACGCCGTCGTCGATCTGGTGAACACCGCGCCCGAGGGCGCGGACCGGGACGACCTCGCCGATGTCGCCGCACTGCGCCGGTTCGTCGAGCGCAATGACATCAGCGACATCGGCACGCTCGGGGAGCGCGACCTCACCGCGGTACGGGCCGTACGGGCCCGGTTCGCCGAGGTCTTCGCGGCGGCCGGGAACGAGGGCGCCGCCCGCCGCACCGCCGAACTGCTCAACGCGATGATCGCCGCGGCCGGCACCACGCCCCGGCTCACCGACCACGACGGCTACGACTGGCATGTGCACTACTTCGCGCCCGGCGCCTCGCTGGCCGACCACCTCGCGGCCGACGGCGGGATGGCGCTGGCGTTCCTCGTGGTGGGGGGCGAGCGGGAGCGGCTGCGCCGCTGTGAGGCCCCGGACTGCCGCCACGCCTTCGTGGACCTGTCCCGCAACCGCTCCCGGCGCTACTGCGACAGCCGCACCTGCGGCAACCGGCTGCATGTCGCGGCCTACCGCGCCCGGCGCCGCGAGGCCGCGAGCTGACCGCCCGCGTACGGCGGTCGGAGGCCGGGCTGGACGCCTCACCACCGGCACCACCGGTAGCCGGGCTGGACGCCTCACCACCGGCACCACCGGTAGCCGGGCTGGACGCCTCACCATCGGTAACCGGACGGGGCGCCGCCTCACCACCGGTGGAGGTCGTGGACAGCGGTCACGAAGAGCAGGGTGCCGATGAACGCCAGGAACAGCATCAGCGGCGGCTGCGAGAGGGCGAAGAGACAGCCACGGGTCTCGTCGCTCGGCGGAACAGGGGGTCCTTCGATGGGGGATTGCTCCCCGGGCGGTGATTGCAACATCTCGCGGAGATCATGACCCAGCCATGAGCCCGCCTGCGACCAGTGATCGTTTTTTGATCGGTCGCTTGTCAGATCCCGTGCTTTTTGAGTATGGCCTCGATGTCGGAGAAGTCATCTGTGCCAGAGCTCGTTCCGCCCTTGGTCTTCGGCTTCCCCGACGCCTTGACCCCGGTGGCTCCCCGTCCGGGCCCCAGGGCGGGCTCCGAGGCCCCCGCGGACACCCCGCCGGCACGTTCGGCGGCGGCCGCCGCGCGGCGCTCCTTACGGGTGCCGCCGGAGCGGTGCTCGACCGCCCGGGTGATCATGAACAGCGCCCAGGAG
Organism: Streptomyces sp. 5-10; assembly: GCF_014712245.1. Classification (NCBI taxonomy): domain Bacteria; kingdom Bacillati; phylum Actinomycetota; class Actinomycetes; order Kitasatosporales; family Streptomycetaceae; genus Streptomyces; species Streptomyces sp. 5-10. The sequence goes on along the minus strand of NZ_JACVYG010000018.1, from coordinate 22,104 downwards.
AGGCCCAGCAGACCGAAGCCCAGCCAGATGCTCGGCTTGAAGACGATGTCGGTCAGCCAGTCCAGGACGCCGGTCATCGCCAGGCCCAACGGGATCAGGGCGTAGGCGGCGATCCGGGTCGCCGCCAGGAACCGCTTGCGGTACGCGGTCAGCCCGGCGATGCCCAGACCGGCCGCGGACAGCGCGGCGCAGATGGTGTCGGTCAGCATCGTTCCTCCCCGCGGACTGGGCTTCCGGTATGTCCATCGTGCACCCCGTAAGGCAGCCGGGGCCATGGCCCGAGCCCGGGATCAGGGACATCTCCGGGTACGGAGCAGGCTCCGGGGGCTGGAAGACTGGCCCCATGAGCCACACCGACCCCTCTCCCCGCCCCGTGCTCGACGTCTGGTGCGAGCTGCAGTGCCCCGACTGCCGTACCGCCCTGGGCGATCTGCGCGCGCTGCGCGACCGCTTCCAGGACGCGCTGGACATCCGGCTGCGCCACTTCCCGCTGGAGCGCCACCGGCACGCCCACGCGGCGGCCCAGGCGGCCGAGGAGGCCATCGCCCAGGGGCGCGGCTGGCCGTTCGTCGAGGCCGTCCTGGAGCGCACCGAGGAGCTCGGGACCCGCGGTGAGCCGCTGCTGGTGGAGGTGGCCCGGGAGCTGGGGCTGGACGCCGAGGAGATGGACACCGCGCTGGTCGACGGCCGGCACATCCTGATCGTGGACGCGGACCAGGCCGAGGGCCGGGCGATCGGGGTCACCGGCACCCCCACGTATGTGATCGGCGGCGAGCGGCTCGACGGCGGCAAGAGCCAGGAGGGGCTGCGGGAGCGCGTGGAGGAGATCGCCGCCCGGCTCGTCGCCGAGCGGTCCTGAAGCCCTGAAAGCCCTGAAAGCCCTCAGAGCAGGCCCTTACAGCAGCGGCTTGTAGAACAGGTACTCGACCGGCTCGTAGCCCAGCGACTCGTACAGCCGCAGCGCCGGGGTGTTGCCGCCGAAGACGTGCAGGCCCAGGCTGCGCGCCCGGTGGGCCAGGCTCGCGCGCTCGGCGGCCAGCATCAGGGTGCGGCCGTGTCCGTGGCCGCGGTGCTCCTCGGCGACCTCGACGACGTAGACGTAGGCCTCCCCGCTCTCGGCGGCGTCGGGCTCCCCCTCGCGCAGCGCGATCCAGATGGTGCCCACGTCCGTGCCGCCGTGGGCGAGGGCGCGCAGCAGGGCCCCGGGGGTGTCCGGGCCCTGCGGCAGCAGCCTCGCGTAGTCGGTGTCCGCCTTGGTCTCGGCCTGCTGCCGGGTGAGTCCGCGCGCCAGCAGACCGGCGACGTATCCGGCCCGCACGTGGGCGTGCCACGCCGGGTAGTCGGCCTCCGTAAGGGGACGTATCGCGCTGCCCTCGGGCAGCTCGGGCGGGTCCGTGAGCCGCTTGAGCATGTCGCGGCCGCGCTCGCGGTAGCCGAGCGCGGCCGCGAGCCCGAGGGCGGTCGTGACCGACGCGGGGACGCTCACCATCAGCTGGGTGCAGCCCCAGCCGCGCAGCACCTCCTCGGCGGCGAGCGCGGCGACCGTGCCGCGGCCGCGGTGCCGGTCGGCCTCGTCGATGTGGAGCCACTCGATACGCCCGGCCGCCGGGCCCAGGCGGGCGTCGGTGGCGAGGCGTACGGAGCCGACGGGGCGGCCGTTGACACACACCTCGTACGCGCGGGCACGCCCGCCGCCGTCGGTGTGCTGTTCGGGCGCGGTGGGCCGCAGAGTGGTGGTCACGAAGGTGTTCTACCGGCCCGACGGGCGATCGTCACCCGTTTTCCGGCGCGGATCCGCCGCGACGGGCCGGTCAGGCCCCGGGCTTGCCCGCTCAGGGCCCGGCCGCCCGCCCGGGGCCCGATGTCCGCGACCGCCCGCTCAGGGGTCGATGTCCGCGGCCGCCCGCTCGACGAAGATCCGCAGGGCCTCGGCGGTGACCGGGCCGGGCGCGCCGGGCAGGGTGTGGCCGTCCACCCGGTGCACGGCCTGTACGTCGCGGGTCGTGGAGGTCAGGAAGACCTCCTCGGCCCGGTGCAGCGCGTCCAGTGGCAGATCGGTCTCCTTGGCGCCCACCCACTCCAGCACCAGGGCGCGGGTGATCCCCGCGAGGCAGCCGGAGGAGAGCGGCGGGGTGTGCAGCTGGCCGTCGAGGACCACGAAGACGTTGGAGCCGGTGCCCTCGCAGAGCGCGCCGACCGTGTTGCCGAAGAGGGCCTCGGTGGCGTCCTGCTCGCGGGCGCGGGCGAGCGCGACCACGTTCTCGCCGTACGAGGTGGTCTTCAGGCCGGTGAGCGCCCCGCGCTCGTTGCGCGCCCAGGGGACGGTGATCACGGCCGTGGCGTCGGGCCTGCGGGCCGCCTCGGTCAGCGCGACCACCACGGTGGGCCCGGCCGTGCCCCGGTCGGAGCCGAGCGGTGAGATCCCTCCGGTGTAGGTGATCCTCAGCCGTCCGAACGTCACGGGGTGGGCCTTGAGCACCTCCTCGCAGCCCCGCCGCACCTCGTCCAGGTCCGGTTCGGGAAGCCCCAGGCCCTCCGCCGAGCGGGCCAGCCGCCGCAGATGGCGGGTGAGGGCGAAGGCCCGCCCCTCGGTGGCCTTGACGGTCTCGAAGACGCCGTCGCCGACCGTGAGCCCATGGTCGAACACGGACACCATGGCGGTGTCCGGGTCGCGGAGGGATCCATCGAGCCAGATGGCCGGTTTCATCGCGTCGCCCTTCCCGTCGGCTGCTGTACACCCGACGCTACCGCGAGCAGCCGGGCGGCCTTGAGTTCCGTTTCGTCCCATTCGCGCTCCGGGTCCGAGCCCCAGGTGATGCCCGCCCCGGTGCCGAACCGCAGCACGGCCCCGGCCGGGCCGCGGTCGATCCAGAAGGTCCGTATGCCGACCGCCAGCTCACCGGTGCCACGGTCGGCGTCGACCCAGCCGATACCGCCGCAGTACGGGCCACGGGGCGCGGTCTCCAGCTCCTCGATGACGCGCAGCGCGCTGGACTTGGGCGCGCCGGTGACCGAGCCGGGCGGGAAGGTGGCCGCGAGCAGTTCCGGCCAGCCGGCGCCGGGGGCGAGCTCGCCCCGCACCGTGGAGACGAGGTGGACCAGACCGGGGTGCGGTTCGACCGCGCACAGCGCGGGGACGGTCACCGAGCCGGTGGCGCAGACCCGGCCCAGGTCGTTGCGGACCAGGTCCACGATCATCACGTTCTCGGCGTGGTCCTTCTCCAGCAGGTCCTCGGGGCCGCGGCCGGTGCCCTTGATGGGGCCGGACTCCACGGTGCGCCCGGTGCGCCGCAGGAACAGTTCGGGCGAGGCGGTGGCGACCTCCACCCCGTGGGCCGGCAGCCTTACGGTGCCCGCGTACGGGGCGGGGTTGCCCAGGGCCAGCAGCGCGGTCAGCGCGTCCACATCGGCCCCGGCCGGGTCGGGCAGCGGCGCGGACAGCACCCGGCAGAGGTTGGCCTGGTAGACCTCACCGGCCGCGACCCGCCGCCGGACGGCGCGCACCCCCGCGGTGTAGGCGGCCCGGTCCAGTGACGAGGTCCACTCCCCCGCCCCGGGGCCGCGCCAGCCGCCGGGCGCGGGCGGCGGCACCGGCGCGGCCCGTACATCCCCGAAGCGAGCGCAGACCAGACGGCCCTCGAAGTCCGCGACAACGGCCCAGAAACCCCGGGTTTCCAGGGCCGACGGGTCGCTGGTGACATCCCGTAGATCGGTGGCGAGCAGGCCGCCGAAGCGGGCGAGCGGGGGCAGGTCGTACACGGTTGCGAGTCTATGGTGCCCAGGTCAGGGCGGCCTCGGGAGGGAGTGCGGCGTGCGAGCAGGGCAGCACGCTGCGGAAACGGAATTTGAGCTGGCCCCGGAATCCGCTAGAGTTCAACACGTCGCCGGGACGCGGAAGCGCCCCGGAGAAACGGCACCTGCGGACGTGGCTCAGTTGGTAGAGCATCACCTTGCCAAGGTGAGGGTCGCGAGTTCGAATCTCGTCGTCCGCTCGGAGTGGGGGTTTCGACCCCCACGGCTGGTGGAGTGGCCGAGAGGCGAGGCAACGGCCTGCAAAGCCGTCTACACGGGTTCAAATCCCGTCTCCACCTCGGACGATTAGCTCAGCGGGAGAGCGCTTCCCTGACACGGAAGAGGTCACTGGTTCAATCCCAGTATCGTCCACTCGGATCCTCGCGGATCCACCCCGCGCGATTAGCTCAGCGGGAGAGCGCTTCCCTGACACGGAAGAGGTCACTGGTTCAATCCCAGTATCGCGCACGCAGTCCTGCGGACGATTAGCTCAGCGGGAGAGCGCTTCCCTGACACGGAAGAGGTCACTGGTTCAATCCCAGTATCGTCCACTCGGATCCTCGCGGATCCACCCCGCGCGATTAGCTCAGCGGGAGAGCGCTTCCCTGACACGGAAGAGGTCACTGGTTCACTCCCAGTATCGTCCACACCGATCGGCGGAGGGCCGGAGCGAAAAGCTCCGGCCCTCCGGCGTTTCTCGGCCAAGAGGCTTCTCAGCAGGCCAAGAGGGGTCTCAGGACGAGAAGAGCATGTGCCCGAAGCCGCGCTTGTGGTGACCGTGGTGGCCATGGTGGCCGCCGTGGTGTCCGTGCTGCGGCGCGCCCCACGCGGGCGCGGCCGGGTACGCCTGCGGGGCACCGGGCGGGGCGGGCGGCACCGCTTGCGTCCACTGCGCCTCGAGGCGGGTCAGCGCCTCCAGCTCCCCGTAGTCCAGGAAGATCCCCCGGCAGCCGCTGCACTGCTCTATCTGCACGCCATTGCGGTTGTACGTGTGCATCGGCGCATGGCACTTGGGACACTGCATGGTCCGCTCATCTCCTCATGCTTCGGACAAGCGCGCCGGAACATGCGTCCGGGCGCGTGGACTTCACCCTACGGCCTCATCCCGCGGCCTCCATGAAATGGGCGATGCGGACGGACGCCTCCACCATCGCCTCCTCGGCCTCGTCCAACGCCCGTCCCGAGGCCGCCGCCTTGGCGAGCGCGAGCGCGGCGGTCTGGACGGTGAGGGCGCGGGCGGGCACGTCCAGCCGCGGCCAGGGGTCGCGCTGCCCGGCGGCGGAGCCGCCCGCGGCCCGGTACGCGCCCAGGAACCGCTCCCAGTCCTCGGCGGCGAGCAGCCCGGCGGCGTACCAGGCGGCGGGGCGGGCGAGGTCCCAGGCCGGGTCGCCGAGGCCGAGGTCGTCGATGTCGATCAGCCGCCAGTCGGTGGCGCGGTGGCGGATGAGCTGGCCGAGGTGGAGATCGCCGTGGCAGAGGCTGGTGCCTTCGGTTCCCTCGTTACCTTGGTCGCTTTCGTTGCCTTGGTTCATGCGATCCGTACGGTCCACACCCCGCGCCCAGCCCGGCAGTCCGGCCCAGGCCCGCAGCACGGCCCGGATGGCCACGCTGTCGGGGAGCGCCGCCGCCCGTAGCCGGGCGATCGCGCGGGCCGCCTTGGCCGGGCCGCGCATCGCCGGGAGCGGGCCGGGCAGTTCGGCGGCCGGCACGGCGTGCAGCCGGGCCAGCAGCTTCCCCGCCTCGGCCCAGGGGGCGGCGTCCGGTGCGTCGGGTGCCACGGGTTCGCCGTACGGCCAGAGGGTGACCTGCCGCCCGTCGGGCAGCGCCCCCATGCCGTCGACCGGTGGCAGCAGTATCTCCGCGCACCGGGGGTGGGCCGCGACGCCGAGCCGGACGGCCAGCTCGGCCGGGTCCGTGCCGGGCGGGTGCGCCTTGGCGACGAGGTGGCCGCACCGGACGACGGTGGCGTCGGGCCGGTCGGCCAGGACGGTCACCTCGGCGGTGGCGTCGCGCCGGGCCCGGCGGAGGGCGGTGACGAGCTGCGCCGCGGTCCGGCTCACGGCTTCCCCCCATGTCATCGGCTGCCCCGGGATCCTAGCTCTTGCCGGGCGGAGTGCCGGGGCTCCGGCCCTCCTGGTGTCGGGCGATACACCCGCGCGCGGACCCCACGCTCCCCGCCCCTGGATGGGCGTGGCCTACCACCACCCGGCCCACGCCCCCGAATGGCAGGCCCCGGACGCCGAGGCCGCCCTGCAGGCCATCTGCACCTTGCTCATCGACAGCCTGCGCCCGCGCTGACTCCGCGTGCGTTCAACAGCCGAATGGGCCCAAACGGCGCGATGCCCGGACAGCTCCCCAGCTGTCCGGGCATTCGTGCCGTCCGCCGCACCCCCGTCCCCACGGGGTTAATGGCCGGAAGTCCCCGGCCCGGGCCGCTCTCCCGGGCCCGGGGCGCTCAGCGCCCCAGCATTCCCGCCACGGACGACGCTTGTGTGACGACGGCATCCCAGCCGCCGAAGGTGATGGTCAGGAGGATGGCCATCGGCAGCACCATCGCCGCCGCGACCAGAGGATGGCGGGTGCCGGTCTGCGGGCCGCCGAACGCGTCCACCGCCGCGCTCACGGGCCTGCGACGACGTGTTCCGATGACCGTGCGTCCAGCCGTGTCCGCCATCGTCCCTCCTCCGTCACATCTGGGGGCGGCGAGCGTCTGACCTCGGGGGACGAGTGCTGCGCCCGCCGCTTGACGACAACATTAGGCGCGCGGCCCGGTCCTCGGCGTCATGCCTTCGTACCGATTGCCGGGCCTCCCGGAGGATGACCCCGGGAGGCGTCGACTACTCCCCTGGGTGGAGATGCGCCCTCACGCCTTGGGGTCTTCCCGGAGGGGACCGCGGAAGGGATCCCTCCGGGGGCCCTCCGGAGCTCGCGGAGTGTGCCCCTCCGAGCGCGTGCGAGCCCTACTCACCCTCCCCCTCCTCGCCCCGCGGCACCGGCTGCTCCACCAGGGCCAGGACCCGGTTGGCCATGAAGCGGGCCGTGCGCACCGCGGACCCATTACGGGTGACTTCGCTCACTTCCACCACCCCCCGCCGGACCGCCGTCTCGACCCTCCGGCCCGCCCTGGTGGCCACCACTTCATACGTCCGCGTCGTGTCCCCCGCGTCCACGACTATCTCCACACGATCACCCTTCACGGTCTCAATCCCCCTCCTGAGACGGCCTTTTGAGATCACGCAGCAGCGAGCCCGAGCGCGGATTGCCACGATTCCGGCCCACTTCTCCAGGATCCCAGGCACCACTGACAATCCATCGGTCGACGCATGCGCGGCCTCTCAGCGCGAGGGGCCGTCAATCCGTAAGCTGTGCACGTCAGACGGACGGCAGCGGAGCAACAGCGGCGAACCGACGGCAGTTCGACGGGCAAACGGCAAGCAGACGGCAGCGGATGGGGCTCCCCACCAGGGGTTAGGGCCTGTCTGGAGTTGTGATCCAGGGAGCGGGGCGTGGTGCGTGCGATCGCAAGGCACCGGAAGACCCTCGTAGCGGAGCTACTAGGGCATTTCGGCAACGCCGCGAGCGTGCGTGCCACGCCCCGCGAACCCGGATCACAGCTCCAGACAGGCCCTAAGGGCCTCCCCACCGGAGGTAGGGGACGGACATGGCGATGATGCGGCTCCGGCGCGAGGACCCGCGTGTCGTCGGCTCCTTCCGCCTCCACCGGCGGCTCGGCGCGGGCGGCATGGGGGTGGTCTACCTCGGCTCCGACCGGCGCGGACAGCGGGTGGCCCTGAAGGTGATCCGGCCGGACCTCGCCGAGGACCGGGAGTTCCGGTCCCGGTTCGCCCGGGAGGTCTCCGCCGCGCGGCGGATCCGGGGCGGCTGTACGGCCCGGCTGGTGGCCGCCGACCTGGAGGCCGACCGCCCCTGGTTCGCCACCCAGTACGTACCGGGCCCCTCCCTGCACGACAAGGTGAACGAGGAGGGCCCGCTGCCCGCCGCCCAGGTCGCGTCGATCGGGTCGGCGCTGGCGGAGGGGTTGTTGGCGGTCCATGAGGCGGGGGTCGTCCACCGCGACCTCAAGCCCTCCAACATCCTGCTCTCCCCCAAGGGCCCGCGCATCATCGACTTCGGCATCGCCTGGGCAACCGGGGCCAGCACCCTCACCCACGTGGGCACGGCGGTCGGCTCGCCCGGCTTCCTCGCGCCCGAGCAGGTGCGGGGCGCGGCGGTGACCCCGGCGACCGACGTCTTCGCGCTGGGCGCCACGCTCGCGTACGCCTCGACGGCGGACTCGCCGTTCGGGCACGGCAGTTCCGAGGTGATGCTGTACCGGGTGGTGCATGAGGAGCCGCAGCTGCTGGGCGTCCCCGACGCCCTGGCGCCGCTGCTCCACGCCTGCCTGGCCAAGGACCCGGAGGACCGACCGAGCACCCTGCAACTGTCGCTGCGGCTGAAGGAGATCGCGGCGCGCGAGGCGCACGGGCACGGCTCCGGTGCCGGGGGCTACGGCGGCGGGCCGGGCCGTCCCCCGGCGCGGCGCCCCGAGGCGTACGCCGACCAGCACACCGAGCGGCGCTCCGGCGGTACGCCCGCGCCGCGGAGCGGGCCCCCGTCCCCGCGGCCGGGAGCCAGTACGGGCGGGGGCTCGGGCCGCCCCTCGGGGCGGAACACGCCCGCGCGCCCGGCGCAGCGCCGGGGTGGCGCGAGACCGCCCGCGCGTACCGGGCGCCCGGCCCAGACCGTGCGCACCTCGCCGAACGGGCGCCGCCCCGGCGGGCCCAACCGCCGGCTGCTGCGGCAGCGGCTGACCGTGTTCGTCGTGGTGACGCTGCTGGTGGCATTGGGGATCGCGGCGGCGCAGGGCTGTCAGGGGCCGGCGAACGGGCTGGGTGCGCCGCCCGGGCCGACGGAGTCGGTCTCGACGACGGCACCGGGCTCGGTGGCGACGACGGCACCGGGCTCGGTGGCGACGACGGCACCGAGCTCGGTGGCGGCTGAGGCTGACGGCCGCTAGGGGTCTTGGCGCCTGCGGCGGGCTGCTCCCCTCCCCGCCCCTTCCCGAAACTGGGGCTCCGCCCCAGACCCCGCTCCTCAAACTCCCCCAGCCGCCGCTGGGAGGTGCCCCCTGGAGGGGCTGAGGCGGGGCTTCGCCCCAGACCCCGGGGGCCCAGGGGCGAAGCCCCTGCACGCGGCTGTCAGAGTCCCGGTCTGCCCGATGTGACCGCGTAGAAGGCGACCGCCGCCGCCGCGCCCACGTTGAGGGAGTCCACGCCGTGGGCCATGGGGATCCGGACCCACTCGTCGGCGGCCATCAGCGCCTGGGTGGAGAGCCCGTCGCCCTCCGCGCCCAGCATCAGCGCGACCCGCTCCAGGCGGTGCGGGGCCGCGTCGTCGATGGTGGTGGCCTTCTCGTCGGGGGTCAGTGCGAGGATCTTGAAGCCCGCCTCCCGGACCGCCTCCAGGCCGCGCGGCCAGCTGTCCAGGCGGGCGTACGGCACGGAGAAGACGGCGCCCATGGAGACCTTGACCGAGCGCCGGTAGAGCGGGTCGGCGCAGTCCGGGGAGAGGAGCACGGCGTCCATGCCGAGGGCCGCCGCGCTGCGGAAGATGGCGCCGGTGTTGGTGTGGTCGTTGACGGACTCCATGATGGCGACGCGCCGCGCGCCCCGCAGGATCGTCTCCGCGTCCGGCAGCGGCTTGCGCTGCATGGAGGCGAGGGCGCCGCGGTGGACGTGGTAGCCCGTCACGCGTTCGGCCAGTTCGGGGCTGACGGCGTAGACGGGGGCGGGGACGTCCTCGATCACGTCCCGCATCACATCGACCCACTTGGACGACAGCAGCATCGAGCGCATCTCGTAACCGGCGACCCGGGCGCGCCGGATCACCTTCTCACCCTCGGCGATGAACAGGCCCTCGGCCGGCTCCCGCTTGCGTCGTAGCTCCACATCGGTCAGACCCGTGTAGTCGCTCAGCCGCGGGTCGTCCGGATCATCGACGGTGATGAGATCAGCCACTTAAGTGATACTGCCTTGTCCTGGATGCGGTGCCAATGAGCTCGACGCGAATAAGTTACCGGCGGTTACGTCCGATGACGTCACCGGTGGGCACGGGACGAGAGGGCGACGACCTCGCCGATCACCACGACCGCCGGGGGCCGTACGCCCTCGGCCGCGACCTTCTCCCCGACGGTGGCGAGGGTCGCGTCCACCCGGCGCTGGGCCGGGGTGGTGCCCTCCTGGACCACGGCGACGGGGGTGTCGGCGGCGCGGCCGTGGGCGACGAGGGCCGCGGCGATGGCGCCGATCTTCTCCACGGCCATGAGCAGCACCAGCGTGCCGCGCAGCCTCGCCAGCGCCGCCCAGTCCACCAGGGAGCTGGGGTCGTCGGGGGCGACATGGCCGCTGACCACCGTGAACTCATGCGCGACACCCCGGTGGGTCACCGGGATCCCGGCCGCGCCCGGGACGCTGATGGAGCTGGAGATGCCGGGCACGACGGTGCACGGGATACCGGCCTCGGCGAGCGCCTCCGCCTCCTCCATGCCGCGCCCGAAGACGAAGGGGTCGCCACCCTTGAGGCGGACCACCGACTTGCCCGCCTTGGCGTGCTCGATCAGCGCGTTGTTGATCGCCTCCTGGGCCATGAAGCGGCCGTACGGGATCTTCGCCGCGTCGATCACCTCGACATGCGGCGGCAGTTCATCGAGCAGATCACGCGGGCCGAGGCGGTCGGCCACCACCACGTCCGCCTCGGCGAGCAGGCGGCGGCCGCGCACGGTGATCAGGTCCGGGTCGCCGGGGCCGCCGCCCACCAGCGCCACATGGGGGCCGCGGGTGCGGTGGCGGGGCGCGGCGAGGGTGCCGTCCCGCAGCCCCTCCACCACGGCGTCGCGTACGGCGGCGGAGCGGCGCGGGTCCCGCCCGGTGAGGACGGCCACGGTGACGCCCTCGCTCCGCCCGGTGGCCGGAGTCCAGGCGGAGGCGGCCTCGGCGTCGTCGCTGCGCACGCACCAGACGCGGCGCGCCTCGGCCTCGGCGGACGCGGCGGCGTTGGCCTCCGGGTCGTCGGTGGTGATCAGCACGTACCAGGCGCCCTCGAAGTCGCCCTCCTGGTAGCGGCGGCGCTCCCAGCGCACCTCCCCCGCCTCGGCCATGGCCTCGACGGAGGCCGTGGCGGACGGCGAGATCAGCAGGATGTCCGCACCGGCCGCTATCAGCGCGGGCAGCCGGCGCTGGGCGACCTGACCCGCCCCGAGGACGACGACACGCCGCCCGGAAAGGCGCAGCCCGACCGGGTATGCGAAGTTTTCGGACATGGCGGTGCGGCTCTCCTCATGCGAAGCAACGGCCGCTGCGGCGCTGGAGCGGCTGATCGACTGTGGGGCGGGGCCCCCGCCGACACCCTACGTGGCGGGGGCACGCATCAGTTCTTCTCCGTGACCCCCGCGGAGTCGAACGTGGCCACCTCGTGCATCGCCCGTGCGGCGCTCTGCACCACCGGGAGGGCGAGCAGCGCCCCGGTGCCCTCGCCGAGACGCAGGTCCAGGTCGACCAGGGGGCGCAGGCCCAGCTTGTTCAGGGCCGCCACATGGCCCGGCTCGGCGCTGCGGTGGCCCGCGATGCAGGCCGCCAGCACCTCGGGCGCGATGGCCCGGGCGACCAGCGCGGCGGCGCCCGCGCTCACCCCGTCCAGGATCACGGGCGTACGCAGCGAGGCGCCGCCCAGCAGCAGCCCGGCGATCGCGGCGTGCTCAAGGCCGCCGAACGCCGACAGGACGCCGATGGGGTCGGCCGCATCGGGCTGGTGCAGCTCGAGCCCGCGCCGTACGACATCGATCTTGCGCGCGTGCATCTCGTCGTTGATGCCCGTGCCGCGCCCGGTCACCTCGGCCGGGTCGGCGCCGGTGTAGATGGCGACCAGGGCGGCCGACACGGTGGTGTTGGCGATCCCCATCTCTCCCGTGAGCAGCGCCTTGTTCCCGGCGGCCACCAGATCGCGGGCCGTCTCGATGCCCACCTCGATGGCGCGCAGCACCTCCTCGCGGGTGAGCGCGGGGCCGATGGTGAAGTCTCCGGTGCCCGCCCGCACCTTGCGCGGCAGCAGCCCGGGGGTGCTGGGCAGGTCGCTCGCCACGCCGACGTCCACGACGCACACCTCGGCGCCCACCTGGCCGGCGAAGGCGTTGCAGACCGCGCCGCCGCCCAGGAAGTTGGCCACCATCTGGGCGGTGACCTCCTGCGGCCAGGCGGTGACGCCCTGGGCGTGCACCCCGTGGTCGCCCGCGAAGATCGCGACGGACGCGGGCTCCGGGATCGGCGGCGGGCACTGCCGGGACAGCCCGCTCAGCTGGGCCGAGATGATTTCCAGCATCCCGAGCGCGCCGGACGGCTTGGTCATCCGCTTCTGCCGCTCCCACGCCTCGCCGAGCGCCTTGGCGTCCAGCGGGCGGATGCCCCGCAGGGTCTCCTGGAGCAGGTTGTGCGGGTCCCCGCCGGGCAGGGTGCGGCGGCCGTACGCCTCCTCGTGGACGACCCAGGACAGCGGGCGGCGCTTGGACCACCCGGCCTTCATCAGCTCCGGCTCCTCAGGGAACTCGTCGACGTATCCGACGCACAGATACGCCACGACCTCCAGATGCTCGGGCAGCCCGAGCTCCCGCACCATCTCGCGCTCGTCGAAGAAGCTGACCCAGCCGACGCCGAGGCCCTCGGCGCGGGCGGCGAGCCACAGGTTCTCCACCGCGAGCGCGGAAGAATACGGCGCCATCTGCGGCTGGGTGTGCCGACCGAGGGTGTGGCGGCCGCCGCGGGTGGGGTCGGCGGTGACGACGATGTTGACCGGGGTCTCGAGGATGGCCTCGATCTTCAGTTCCTTGAACTGCTTGGCCCGGCCCTTGGGGAGGGACTTGGCGTACGCGTCCCGCTGGCGCATGGCCAGCTCGTGCATGGCCCGCCGGGTCTCCTCCGAGCGGATCACGACGAAGTCCCACGGCTGGGAGTGCCCCACGCTGGGCGCGGTGTGCGCGGCCTCGAGGACGCGCAGCAGGACCTCGTGCGGGATGGGGTCGGGCCGGAAGCCGTTACGGATGTCCCGGCGCTCGCGCATCACGCGGTGGACGGCGGCGCGCTCGGCCTCGTCGTACCCCTCGGCGCGGGGGCCGAGGGGGATGGGGACCGCCTCGGGCTCGGGGTCGGGGTCAGGGTCGGTTTGCGACTCGGGCTCGGTTTCCGGCTCTGGCTCCGGCTCCGCCGCGTCCTTGGGGGCCACCTCGGGGGTGGCGTTCTCTGGGGCCGTCTCGGGTTCCGATTCCGGCTCGGGCTCCGGCTCGGGGGCTACGGCCTCGGCGTCGGCGGCTTCGGCGTCGCCGGCTTCGGAGGGGCCGGTCTCGGGCTCCGTGGCCTCAAGGGCGGCGGCTTCCGGGTCCGTGGTCTCCGGTTCGGCGGTCTCGGCCTCGGGCTCGGTGGGTTCCGTCGCACCGGCCTCGGGCTCGGTGGCTTCCGGGGCGTCGGATTCCGGCTCTGTGGCGTCCTGCTCGGTGGTCTGGGAGTCGGGCTCGGTGGCCTCGGGCTCGGCAGTCTCGGGCTCGGCGGCTTCGCCTTCGGGGGCCATTTCGGGTGCCGTGGCCTCGGGTTCGGCGGGCTGGGTCTCCGCCCCTGCCTCTGCCTCGGCCGTGGACTCGGTGGCCTCCGTACCGGCTTCCGGCGCCGCCTCGGCGACCGCTTCCGCCTCCGGCTCGACGGGCGGCGCCTCGGCCTCGGCCGTCTCGGGCGCCTCCGCCTCGGGAGCTTCGCTCGCGGCGGCCTCGGCGTCCGGGATGTCCGCCGCTTCGGCCTCGGGAGCTTGCTCCTCCGGTGACGGCTCCTCAGCCACGGCCTCGGCCGCTGTCTCGGGGGTCTCCGCCTCTGCGGCGGTCGGCTCGGGCTCCGGCTCGGCCGCCGCCTCCTCAGGTGCCTCGGCCGCCGCCTGCTCCTCGGCGGGCTCCTCCGGCGTCGCGGCCTCGGCCTCCGGTGCGGCCTCCGCCTCGGCCACGGCATCGGCCTGCGGCTCGGCGGGCGCCTCCTGCTGGGGCGCCTCGGCGGCCGGTTCCTCAGCGGCGGACTCCTCGGGCTGAGGCGTCTCGTCCTCGGCCACTATCGAGTGCCCCGGGTCCACGGCGGGCTGCTCCACCGTTTCGGCGGGCTGCTCCGGGAGTTGCTGAGCGGCGGCCTCCTGGGCGGGGGCCTCCTGGGCGGGGGCCTCGGCGGCGGGAGCGGGCGGCTCCTCGATCGCGATCGGCTCATGGGCCAGCTGCGCCGGGATCTCCGGCGCGGCCTCCACGACCGGAGCCGGGACGGCTTGGGCCCCGGGCTGTTCGGTGACGGGCTCCGCCTGGGCCTGGGCCGGGATCTCGACGACCTGCTCCTCGGCCACGGCGGCCTGCGGGGCGGGCTCCACGACGGGCGCCCCGGCCTGGGCCGGGATGGTCGCCCCCGTCTGGTGCGGGTCCGCGACCGCCGGGTCCGCGACCGCCGGGTCCGCGACCGCCGGGTCCACATACCCCTGGTCCATCGCGACCGGCTGCGCCTCCGGCGCCACCGCCTCGGTCGCCACCGCCTCGGGCTGGGCGAACTGCTCGGGAGCGGGCTCCGCCTCGGGCACCTCCGCGACCTGGGGCCCCTCGGCCGGAGCGCCCGTCTCCACGGGAGCGGCCTGCCGCACCGGCGGCGTGGAGTCCCACGCGTCCCCCGGCGGCGGGGCGTCGACCAACTGCGAGAGGTCCGCGAGCTGGGGCCCGGGGAGCCGACTCGGGTCGTCGGGCTGCGGGGTGAAGTACTGCGGCCCGGCGGCGTACTGGGGCGCGGTGGAGTAGTCCGCGGCCAGCGGCTGCTCGGGCATGACCGGCTGCTGTTCCGGCATGACCGGCTGCTGCTCCGGAGCGACGAACTGCTCGGGTGCGGCGAACGGCTGCTCAGGCATGACGAACTGCTCGGGCCCGGCGAACCGCTGCTCGGGCATCCCGCCCTGTTCGGGCGCCGGGACGCCCTGCGGCGCCCCCGCCCCGTACTCCGGCTGCGGCTCGGGCAGCGCCTCGGGCGGGGACGCGACCTGGTGCGGCACCTGCGGCTGCGGCTCGGGCGCGATCCGCGGCTCCGGGGCCTCCGGGACGGCCTGCTGCTCGGGCGAGACCTGCGGCTCAGGCGCCGCCTGCGGCTGCGGCTGGGGCTCCGGCTGGCGTACGGGCGCGGCGTGCCGACCCGCCGCAGGGCCCCGGTCGGCGAGCGAACGCACCACGCCGTTGGAGGTGTCGGGCACCGGCGGGCCCATGTGGAGCGGCCGCCGGGCGGGGGCGGTGGGCGTCGCGTAAGCGGCCGGGGCGGGGGCGGGGGCCGGCTGCGGTACGGGCTGCTCCGCCACGGGCTGTGGCTCGGGCATCTGGGTCTCGGCGTACGCGGCGGGGTCGAGCACGCCCGCCTCGTACGCCCCGGTCTGGTACTGGGCCTGCTGCTCGCTCCAGGCGCCCTGGGCGCCCGGCATCAGCAGCAGGTCGTCCTCCTCGCCCACGTGCTCGGAGCCGTCGAGGAAGGTGTAGGCGGCGCCGGAAGGGACTCCGGGCTGCGGCTGCTCGATGTAACCGGCGTCGGCCGGCGGGGCGTGGACATCCGCCGGGTGCGGGTGTCCGAGTCGTCCGCCTGCGTTCTCCGGCAGTCCCTCTCCCGGGACCTGGCCGGTGTCGGTCATGCGTACCCCTCGCCCATCGCTAGTGCTCCTTCCAACCGCCTACCGCCGAGAGCAAGCCCCCTGAGCAAGAACGAGCATGCGCCGTGCGCGGCACGTAGACACGCCCGAGGCTTGCCTACCGCAGCCCCGCCAAGGGAGGGGCACATTCCGGCCTTTGGCCAATAAAGCACCGAACGCCGGGCAGCGGTAAAGGCAGTACAACGATCCGCCAGCCTACCCCGCGCGGCGCCCCGGGCAGGTCACCGGGGCGAAGCTCGGGGCGAACGTCACAGGGGCAAAATCACTGGTGCGGGCGGTGGCCGCACAGCATGAAGGCGACCGCGCGCTCCCGTTCGGTCCAGCCCCGCGTGTCCAATTCGACGGACTGCGACAGCACGCATTCGACGGCGTAGCCGCCGTCCTCCAGCGCCGCGCCGATGGCCTCCGCCTCGTCCCGGGTCGCGGCCTGCGTGACGATGCGCTCGGGGCGGCGCGCGGCGCACGCGGCGACCACGGGCGCGCCCCCGCCGCCGATCCGCACCACGTCCGGCTCGGGCAGGTCCTCCAGCACCTCGGGGGCGACGCCCTGGACCACCTGGAGCTGTACGGCGAAGCGGCGGGCCAGGGTGGCGGTGCGCTCGCAGGCTTCCGGGTCGCGGTCGACGGCGATGACGGCGGCGCCGAACCCGGCGGTCTCGACGGCCGCCGCGCCGCTGCCCGCCCCGATGTCCCAGACCAGGTCGCCCAGGCGGGGGCCGACGCGGGCGAGTTGGAGGGCGCGCAGCTGCGGGGACTCGCCCTCGCTCAGCGCGGTCCCGTACGCGGGGCCGGGCAGCGCCCAGCCGCGGACGGCGCCCGGGTAGCCGGGCTCGCGTCCGGCGATCCAGCCGCCGCTCTGCAGCGCGCCGCGGGCGGCACCGGCCGATGAGCCGCCGCGGACGGGCGCTATGCCGGAGCCGCCGATGACGATGACGACGTTGGGGTCGCGCCAGGCGTGGTCGGCGGCCTTGTCGGAGGTCAGCACGGTGACCTGCTCGCGCTCGGTGCCCAGGGCCTCGCAGATGACGAAGGTGCGGTGCACCGGGCCGAGCAGCAGCGCGAGTTCGGCGGGCCCGGCGCCGGGCGAGGTGAGGACGGCGACCTTGGTGTGGGCGCGGCAGACGTTGACCGCGCGGCGCAGATCGCGGCTGTGGGCGACGACGACCTGGGCGTCGTCCCAGGGCATCCCGGCCCGCGCGAAGGCGGTGGCGACGGAGGAGACGGCGGGGACGACCTCGACCTCGAGCCCGTGCTCGGGGGCGCGCAGGGCGCGGACGACGCCGAAGAAGCCGGGGTCGCCGTCGGCCAGGACCACGGCGGAGCCGCGGTGCTGGGCGATCCTGCGGGCCGCGAGGTCCACGCTGCCGAGCCGGATCCGCTCGGCGCCGGGCGGGACTTCGGGCAGCGCCAGGTGATGGGCGGCGCCCGCCACGAGGGTGGCCGCGCCGAGGGCGGAGCGGGCCGCGTCCGTGAGCGGGGTGCCGTCCCAACCGATCACCGTGACGCGGTCGGCCATCGTCCTTGTTCTCCCCTATGTGTGGTGGGTCGGGTCTGTCTGGTGCGTCGCGGTGGGGTGCCGGTGCGTCGCGGCTGTGGTGCCCGTGAGGGTCCACGGGCGGGTCGCGGCCGGTGCGCCGCGGATGTGCGGGTCACGGCCCCGGACGCGGCCGAGGCGCGGGTGCTCGGCGCGGACAGAGAGTACCCCGGCTGGTCCGGACCGCCGGAGCGGGGGCGGGCGCGGGGGTGGTGCGCCGAGGGCGCGGATGGCGCGAATGCGCCGGATCTCCGCCCCGGCCGGGGTGCGGTGGGGTGTCAGCCCCAGTCGGAGTAGGTGGGGTAGACGCCGAAGCCGTCGGGCCCGGAGATCCGGTCGGGGGCGCCGTCGAGGTCCTCGGCGAGCAGGCTCCAGACGATGAGGTCGGTGCGCAGATCGGTCCAGCCGCCGTCCTCCGTCTGGGTGCGGGCTATCCAGGCGTTGCGCAACACGCCCTCGCTGATGCAGCCGACCTTCTGGGCGACCTGCTGGGCGGCGGTGTTGCCCGCGGCGGTGCGCAGCTCCAGGCGCTCGAACTTCTGGTCCTGGAACAGCCAGCGGGCCACGGCCAGCACCGACTCGGAGGCATAGCCCTCACCGCGCGCCCAGTGGGCGACGATATAGCTGACCTCGGTGGCCAGCAGCCGCCAGTCGGTATTGCGCAGATGCACGATGCCGACGAGCCGCTGGGTGAGGAATTCGGCGACCGCGAAGACGATTCCGCGGCCGGTGGTCCGTTCCGCCGGGGCGAGCCGCAGCGCCTGGTCGCGGGCGTCGCCGAGGCTGTACGGATACGGCGCCCGGGTCCAGGCGATGACGCTTTCGTCGTTCATCATGTCGGCGAGCGCGGGTATGTCCGCTTCCTCGAACGGGCGCAGCACCAGCCGTTCCGTGCTGATGGAGATGTCCGGGAAGGTGGATGTCATGCGCCGCTCCGTAACCGGGGGTGGTGGTCTGGGCCGTGGAAAGGCCCAGCATGCAGCATCACCCAGGGGAAATGCAGCACGGGGGGTGAATCGGAAGGCTCCGCATCCGATTGTGGTCCGGATGCGGAGCCTCGGGAGATCCGCCGGCGGGCGGGAAACGTTGGCGAATTCGTTGCGGTGGTGACGGTGTGCCGCGGATCAGAAGGACGGCAGCACGGAGCCCTGGTACTGGTCCTTGATGAACTTCTTCACCTGCGGGGAAGTGAGGAGCTTGGCCAGCTTCTTCACGCGCGGGTCGTCCTCGTTGCCCTTCTTCACGGCCAGGAAGTTGGCGTACGGGTTGTTCTTGGGCGACTCGAGGATGATGGCGTCCTTGGCGGGCTTGAGGTGCGCCTCGATGGCGTAGTTGCCGTTGACGACCGCGGCGTCCACGTCGTCGAGCGACCGCGGCAGCTGGGCGGCCTCTAGTTCCTTGAACTTCAGGCCCTTGGGGTTGGCGGTGATGTCCTTGGGGGTGGCCTCGTTGCCGACGCCGCTCTTGAGCTTGATGACCCCGCCCGCGTCCAGCAGCTTCAGCGCGCGGGCCTCGTTGACCGTGTCGCTCGGGACGGCCACGGTGGCGCCCTTCTTGAGCTCGTCGGCCTTCTTCACCTTGTGCGAGTAGAGGCCGAGCGGCTCGAGGTGCACGGTGACGACGGGCACGATGTCGGTGCCCTTCTTCTTGTTGAAGTCGTCGAGGAACGGCTGGTTCTGGAAGTAGTTGGCGCCGACCGAGCCGTCCTGGGTGGAGAGGTTCGGGGTGTTGTAGTCGGTGAACTCCTTGACCTCGAGCTTGAGGCCCGCCTTGTCGGCCAGGTGGTCCTTGACGTAGTTGAGGATCTCCGCGTGCGGGACGGGGCTCGCGGCGACGACCAGCGCGCCGTTCTTGTCGTCCGACGAACCCGGGGCGCCGCATGCCGCGACACCGAGGGCGAGCGCTCCGGCGGCGAGGACGGTGGTGACGGTCTTGGTGGTGTTACGCACGAAAAGTGCCTTTCTTCGAGGGCGCACGCATCCGCCGCGGGTGCGGAAGCGGAAGACGAGCGGGGTGGTACGGGGTGCGGGGGTGTGGGGCTCAGGGGACCTTGGTGGGCTCCACGGTCTCGATCTCGGCGGACGCGGCCCGCCGCTCCGGCGCCGGAGCGGGCTTCCCGGCCCGGGACGCGCCGCCGCGCAGCAGCACCAGCCGCGGGGCGACCGAGGAGCGGCCGCGGTGCGACAGGCCGCGGGCGGCGTGGTCGCCCGCGAACTGGATGATGGAGATGACCACCGCGAGGATGGCGACGGTGATCCACATCAGCTTGGTCTCGAACCGCAGATAGCCGTAGCGGACCGCCAGGTCACCGAGGCCACCGGCGCCGACCGTGCCGGCCATCGCGGAGTAGCCGATGAGCGCGACGATCGTGGTGGTCGCGCTGGAGATCAGCGCGGGCAGCGACTCGGGCAGCAGCACCTTGCGGACGACGGTCCAGGTGGAGCCGCCCATCGACTGCACGGCCTCCACCAGCCCGCCGTCCACCTCGCGCACCGAGGTCTCCACGAGCCGGGCGTAGAAGGGGATGGCGCCGATGGCCAGGGGCACGATGGCGGCCTCGGGGCCGATGGTGGTGCCGACGATCGCGCGGGTGAAGGAGATCAGGGCGACCATCAGGATGATGAACGGCATCGAGCGGGCGACGTTGACGACCTGCCCGACGACCTTGTTCACCACCACGTTCTGGAGCACTCCGCCGCGGTCGGTGAGGACCAGCAGCACGCCGAGCGGCAGTCCGCCGACGACGGCGATCAGCGCCGACCAGCCGACCATGTAGAGGGTGTCCCAACACGCCTGCTCCAGCAGGGGCTCCATCTCGGACCAGGTCACTTGGCGCCCTCCTTGAGCAGCGGGGTCGGGTTCGCGCCCGGGCCGTCGGCGATCGCCGCCACATCGACCTGGAGGCCCTGCTCGCGCAGGAAGCCGATCGGGACGACGTTCTCCTCGAACCGGCCGGGCAGCTCGATCCGCATCCGCCCGACCTGGTGGCCGCCGACGGTGTCCATGGCGGCGCCGAGGATCGAGATGTCGATGTTGTACGTACGGGACAGCTGGGAGATGACCGGCTTGGTGGCCGCCTCGCCCTGGAAGGTGAGGTCCACGACCGTGCGGTCCTCGCCCGAGGGCACCCCGCCGACCGGGAAGAGCTCCTGGGCCAGCTCGGAGCCGGGCGTGGCCAGCAACTCGCTGACCTTGCCTGACTCCACGATCCGCCCGTCGCGCATCAGCGCGGCCGAGTCGCAGATCGTCTTGACGACGTCCATCTCGTGGGTGATGAGCAGCACGGTCAGGCCCAGCTGCTCATTGAGTTCGCGCAGCAGCTGGAGGATCGAGCGGGTGGTCTCGGGGTCCAGCGCGGAGGTCGCCTCGTCCGAGAGCAGCACCTTGGGGTCGCCGGCGAGCGCGCGGGCGATGCCGACGCGCTGCTTCTGGCCGCCGGAGAGCTGTGCGGGGTACGCCTTCGCCTTGTCGGCGAGGCCCACCAGCTCCAGCAGCTCCAGGGCCTTGCGGGTGCGCTCCTTGCCGGAGACGCCGAGGATCTCCAGGGGCAGCTCGACGTTGTCCCGCACGGTGCGCGAGGAGAGCAGGTTGAAGTGCTGGAACACCATGCCGATACGGCTGCGGGCCTGGCGCAGCGCGGACCCGGCCCTTTGTCCCCGCCCGGCGAGCGCGGTCAGGTCCTGGCCGGCCACGCTGACCGTGCCGGAGGTGGGGCGCTCCAGGAGGTTGACACAGCGAATGAGGGTGGACTTCCCGGCGCCGCTCTGCCCGACGACGCCATACACCTCACCCTCGCGGACATGCAGATCGACGCCGTCGAGGGCGGTGACCTCACGGCCTCGTGAGCGGTAGACCTTGGTCAGGTCCGTGGTGGTGATCACAGGGTTTCCGTCACTGTTGAGTGCACGGCGGTTGGTGCCGCCGGGCACGGCTCGTTCATTGCGGAACGCGGCAGGGTGGACCCGAGGGCATGCCCGGTGTGGGGGCGCGGTTCGGGTTCCGGTGACGCGGGGCGGCGCGGTCCGGCGCGATGGACGCACGGATCCGGCCCAGCGGGTCTCGCTTCGGGGCGCGAGGCTCAGGCAGGGGCCCTCAGCGGTCACACATTCGACAGCGACAACGAGCACCGGGCGCGGGGATCGCCTCGGTCGCGGGGATGCGGCAGCTCGTCGTGGTCATGGCTGCAAGTAAAACAGACAGCGGTGCGGACCCATCAAGGGTGTCCGCATAACGGACAGCACCGCTCGGTCCGTGGACGGTCGGCGGGCTGGCCGGGACCCGTCTCAGACCCGGCAGGTGATCTCCACTCCCCCGGCGGAGACCTGCGCGGACACGGCCGACAGGTCCTCGACCACGACGTCGGCGACCAGCTCCGCCCGGTCGGTCGTTGTGGCCAATGCCACGGTCCGCATCCCGGCCGCGCGGCCCGCCGCGAGCCCGGCCGGGGCGTCCTCGAAGACCACACAGCGTGCCGGGTCGACTCCGAGCCGCTCGGCGGCCAGCAGGAACGGCTCGGGGTGGGGCTTGCCACGGGTGATGTCATCGGCGCTGATCAGCGTCCCCGGGCGGATCGCCACCTCCGCCAGGCGGGCCTCGGCCAGCTCGCGGTTGGCGGAGGTGACCACGGCCCAGCGCCCGGCGGGCAGCCCGGCCAGCAGCTCGGCGGCGCCGGGGAGCAGCTTCACCCCGCCCGGTACGTCCTCCAGCTCCAGCTCGTCGATGCGCGCCCGGGCCCGCGGGGCGCGGTCGGCGGGGAGCAGGTCGGCGATGATGTCGTCGGCCGGGCGGCCGTGCAGCTCGACCCGGGCGAAGTCCTCCGCCGCGATCCCCTGCTCCTCGGCCCAGCGGGTCCAGCAGCGCAGGACCGAGTCCAGGGACGAGACGAGGGTTCCGTCGTTGTCGAACAACAGCGCGTCAGCGGAGATCTTCATGAGCCGCAGCGTACGTGGGGGTGGCGCGGGCCCTCGGGCGCGGGGGCCGCGCGCGGTGCGGGGCCGCGCGCGGTGCGGTGGGCCGGGCGCGGTGCGGTGGGCCGGGCG